>CAXTSI010000620.1:0-4664 GCA_964246695.1 uncultured bacterium | reverse complement strand
CAACCAACAACCAACAACCAACAACTAACAACTAACAACCAACAACTAACAACTATCCATATGAAAATCTTAATTGTTGAAGACGAACAGCTAGTTGCTGATGACCTCAGAGAAACCCTAGAATATCTGGGATATAGTGTTGTAGCCCTAGTAGCATCGGGAGAAGATGCTATTTACAAGGTTGAATCGGTGCAACCCGACATAGTGTTAATGGATATCCGACTAGCAGGTGAAATGGACGGGATAGAAGCTTCTGTGGCGATCCAGTCTCGCTTTCAAGTGCCTGTAGTTTACCTGACTGCTAATGCTGACCGAGCTACCTTGGAACGAGTGAAAGCTACGCACCCCTTTGGCTACATCTTAAAGCCGTTTGATGAAAGGATACTTGCCACCACGATAGATATTGCCGTCTCCCGCCACCAAGCAGAGGTCCAGGTTCAAAAGGCTTTAGTTGCTGCCCAAGTCCAGAAGCAAGCCGCTGAATCCCAAACCCAACTAAAATCACAGTACTTGTGCATGGCAGCTCATGAGTTTAGTAATCCCTTGGCAGCAATCAAGCTGGGGACGGAAATCCTCAAACATTACGGCGATCAGATGCCCGAACAGAAAAAACAAAATCAAATCAAGCGCATCGAATCTGCCATGAGCACCTTAACCCAACTGTTAGAAGAAATACTAACGTTAGGGCAGGCTGATTTGGTCAAACTCCAATGCAATAGAGCACAAATGGATGTAGTCAGCTTCTGTCAAGAACTAGTTGCAGCCTTGCAGTTGGTTGCACCAGAGCAACACATCTTGACCTTTTCCACAGAAGGCGAACATCGTGCTGCTTGTCTCGATGAAAAACTCCTGTGGCATTTACTGAACAATCTGATTTCCAATGCAATCAAGTACTCACCGAATGGTGGTGTAGTATCGCTCACCCTGTATTGGGAGAAAGATACGATTTGTTTTCGGGTACAAGACCAGGGAATTGGAATTCCAACCGAAGCCCAACCAAAGCTGTTTGAACCGTTCCTACGAGCAAGCAACGTCGGTAAAATTCCGGGCACAGGCTTGGGACTGGCGATCGTTAAGCAATGTGTCGAGTTGCATGAAGGTAAAATTAACGTTGAGAGTGCCGTTGGTCAGGGCACCACTTTTGTCGTCAGGCTGCCCATTTGTTCATTGGCATGAGCCTTCAAGTTTCATTTTTGCTTATTCTATCTCCATTTCAACGTCGTCATCTTCAAGATCGTAAGGAATATCATCGACCTCTATCATCTCTGATATCTCTTCTACTTCATTTAGATGCTCAGTTTCTTGAGGTTCGCGCTCTATGAGGCGACCAGTTGATCTCAGCCATTCTAAGAGAAAAAACTCATTATTTGAACGAATCACAGCAGCTCGCTTCCAACGAGGTTCTTCACGCAAAGGACTATTAAGCATAAAAAAAACTTACTTTATATTGGGAAAAACTAGAGTGATTCTACCCGATATCTATAGCTGAAAGCCATAAATAACAATCTTTTCAGCTTTTACTTCAGTCGCATGCACTAGTTTCGACTAGCTTCTAGGCAGGCGCTACTACACCATTTTGATCGCAGATCGTTCTCCCAAAACGCGTATTTTATTCCCTGTTAGTGAATAGTCCTTTAATTATAAATCAGCTTGACAAAAAAATATAGGTTTTAACGGAACGTCGTAATTCCCCTTCTTCTTTAAGGAGGGGATGTAAGACTGGGAAAAACGAGGTACACCCTTTACCTATAACTAGCATCGCTAGTTTGGTTCCCGTGTGTCCGAGTTTTTCCCAGTTTCAAGTTTTAGCGTGTCTATAAAATCTTCGATTATTTGGGTCATTGTTTTGTCTTCTTGTACCGAGTATAAGCGAATCTTATGTAACCTTCGTTCACTTATTCGTATTTGTAAGAATTTATTTTTATGCCTCATTTGTCACTACCGATTCACTACATTCATGTTATCATGGTTGTAGCAAGAAAGAAAAAAGGCGGTGATGACAGATGAAGGTTAGCTATCAATATCGCGTTACTCCTACTACTGAACAAAAGCTTCGGCTTAATCATATTAGACGGTTATGTCAGTATCTTTATAATAGGATGCTAGCAGATAAGCTGAACTGGTGGGAGAATAATCGGTGCGCTGTAAATAGTTGCTCCATCATCTCTTGTCCTCTCCCCGAATTTAGAGATAACCCAAACTACAATATTCATCAAGACTTACTACCGTTCCTGAAAGAAGACTTAATTCTTGTTGAGTGGTCTGGGGAATTGTTGGATCTAAGTAGCGTTTATTCTCAAGTTCTTCAAAACACAGTTAAGCGAGTTCACTTAGCATTTGACCGTTATATTAAGGGGGATAAGAACGGAAAGCGAAGCGGAAGACCTCGTTTTAAGTCCGAATCTAGTTTCAAGTCTTTCACTTACACTCAGATTCTAGATGGCTGGATTAACGGTAATCGAATTAAACTCCCAAAAATTGGGGAGTTAGACATAATTCTGCATCGCCCAATACCAACTGGATTCAACGCTAAAACTTGTATCGTTTCCAAGAAGGCTGATGGATGGTACATCACTCTTTCACTAGAAGATACGACAGGTAAGAGTCAGCACCCACGACTATAAGTCGTGGGCTTCAGGCGAGGAGTTTAGACTCCAAACCAAAAAGCCCTAGCTGACCCGACAGTTTGGAGATGCTCCAAGCAAAGGCATCTTTTGGGGGGAAGCTTCCCCCCAAAAATGCCGCGCCGTTACGGGCAAGGTTAAACAACTTACCAAGGGATGCGCAGCCAGTCTCTTGCTCTAAAACGAAGCGGTTAACCAGGTCTAAAGGGTTAAAGCCAGTGCCGCAATAGATAGTGAGCCAGTCCTGAAGGAGGGTCTCCCTCCGTAGGGAACTGGCGAACCCGCAAGGGTACCGACCCGTAACATTGTCAAGGCTAACATTACCCAGAAATGGAGGCTCGCATGAGCAAAGTATTAGTAATTGACACTGAAAAAAGACCGCTAGATCCTATTCATCCAGCACAAGCACGACAACTATTAAGGAACAAAAAAGCCGCAATATTTCGGAGATTTCCATTCACTTTAATTCTTAAAGAATCCTGCCCAGAAGCACTAGTTCAACCACTGAGGCTCAAGATAGATCCTGGCGCAAAATTTACCGGAATTGTAATTGTTAATGATGCCACAGGTGATATCGTATTGGCGGCAGAACTTCAACACAGGGGTTTTGAAATTAAGGAATCTTTGCGAGCTCGTAGACAACTGCGGAGAGGTAGGCGTAACCGTAAAACACGTTATCGCCAACCACGTTTTGATAATCGTCGTCGTCCGGACGGTTGGCTGCCACCCAGCTTAATGAGTCGAGTTTACAATATCGATACTTGGGTCATGCGTTTAAGTAAGTATGCCAACATCACCGCTATTTCTCAAGAACTAGTAAAGTTTGACACTCAAATTATGCAAAACCCTGAAATTCGTGGCGACGAGTATCAGCAAGGGACTCTAGCAGGATACGAAACTCGCCAGTACTTACTTGAAAAGTGGGGTCGGGACTGCGTTTATTGCGGTAAGCCCGGACTTAAATTACAAGTCGAGCATATTCAAGCAAAGGCTAAAGGCGGATCCGATCGCATATCAAACCTGACATTGAGTTGCGAAGCTTGCAACTTGAAGAAAGGGACTCAAGATCTAAAAGAATTTCTCAAAAAAGACCCAGAACGATTAGAGAAAATAAGTGCGCAAGCTAAGAAACCATTGGCTGATACTGCTGCTGTTAATGCGACTCGGTTCAAACTGTTGGAAACATTAAAAGCGACTGGGTTACCAGTAGAGACAGATTCTGGTGGGCTGACTAAGTTCAACAGAACTACTCGAAACTTAGAAAAAACACATTGGATTGATGCCGCCTGTGTTGGTGCTTCTACACCAGAAAAACTCAATATTAAAGGTATTCACTCACTATTAATTAAAGCGTCTGGGCATGGAACCCGTCAAATGTGTGGCACAGACAAACATGGTTTTCCCACACGTCACCGTACTTTGAAACAAATCCATTTTGGCTTCCAGACTGGAGATATTATCAAAGCTACCGTCACCAAAGGGAAAAAAGTCGGTACATATATCGGTCGAGTTCTTTGCCGTGCAACTGGCAGTTTTGATATTTCTACTACATCTGGCAGGGTGACAGGGATAAGCCACAAATATTGTTCACCCATTCAAAAAAAGGATGGATACTCTTATGGTTCTTGATATCCAACATGAACGGACGGGGACTAAAGTCCCGTCGGCTTCCTCCCATGCCTACAAGGACGTGTATGGGTTCCTAAGTCACCCATACACTCATGGGCTTCCGCCTTCAACTTCTGTGAATTTGCCCCATCTGCTACCAGGAGAACCCGATCCAGAAGTTGTGTTTTGTCAACCCTGTACAAAACCATTACCGGTTAACTACCGAATTGAGGGCAATGAATTTTATTATGTGGGAGAGTATGCCAAGCGCGATCGCACCCTTGGCAGCGATGTTGACGTATGTTTTTCAGGTAAAATTGCTGTAACACAGTTAACAGTATAGTTGAGCATGGGTAATAATTAAAAATTAAAAATTAAAAATTAAAAATAGAAATTAATAATTTTTAATTCCCTACTCCCCACTCCCCACTC
>CAXTSI010000619.1:0-4685 GCA_964246695.1 uncultured bacterium | reverse complement strand
CAATAGAAGCTGTATCTCGCAATCGTTGTGTATATAATGTATTACATAACTCAAATTGGATGGTTACTCCCATCTTTTGACTGGGGTAAGTACCACACACATTACTTCTGCCAGATTGTACCGCCCGAGAAGGTTTTGACGCACGGAGAATGGCAATCAGTTGCTGGGTGTGTTCTGGAAAATCGAGTTGACGACACCAGATCTCAAACTCATCCTGAGTTAGCATCACCTGACAGCCTGTAGCCACAGGCTTTTTTGCAGTATACTCAACCTTAAAACATCCGCATCAATCTTTTGCTTCTATTTCACATAAGTTACTCATTCTTTATTTTGGTTAATCAATACGTATGAATGACTGTGCAACTTGCACTTCTCTAAAGTCCACTTTCTCATTCCTTTTTTCGACAATTGTCCACTTTCTTCTGACTCTCGTCCGGAGCAACTGTTGGTGGCGAAGATTGAAGGAATCAGGCTTCTGAGGATCTAGTTGTCCAACTTCTCCGAACAGATGTGTCCACTTTTAAAGTTAAGTCACATCATTGTCGGGCGCATCTAGCGGTTGGGGGAGGGGGAAGTAGAATCTGGAAATAAGTGATCAAAGCGCCCATTCACCCAAGCCAGACGTAAATGTAACAAATTTGCTCTTAGGCGATCGCAACAGATAAATTTTCTCTCCTCTCAGACATAATTGCTCCTTGGAATCACCGTGTTAAACTATTACGTGCTGCTGCTGAGTTATGCACATAGCAATGCCTTTCTCGTAGTAAGCCGCTTCGTTAATAAAAACCGGATAAACTGTTGATGCTCCTTCATAGGCGATCGGTTCCCCCTCAAATGTTAAAAATATCGGTTCGCCTGGAGTAAGTGGCTTATAGTCTTGAAATTGAAGTTGCGGATGAATCATCCCTTGAATCTCACCAGACTCATTTCTGGGATAGTCAATTGTTCCACTATGCAAATAAAAGGTGAGCCTGTTGTCATAGGATGGAATTTCTCCCCGATTATATTGCTCGAAATATTCCTCAGCCGTATCTCAGCAGGAAAATTCAACAACTAGAAGAAGAATTAGGAGGAAAATTGCCTATGTTTCATATAGCGATTGCTTGGCGACGAGATAATCAATCGAAAATCTTGTCTAACTTCCTCAACGTAGCCAGAGAAGTTTCTTGCCATTAGCTAGGTTCTCGCACAGTCAGAAATCCTAAGTCAGAGTTTCTGGATCGATACCCAGCGCCTTTAACCTTTCTGCTAGCAGTTGCGATCGCCTTTCTGCTTCAATACGACGCTGTTGTTCTTCAATACGACTTTGTTCTTCAATAGCAGCGCGTCCTTCAGCTTCAGCGATCCGTTCTTCTGGTGTGAGCAAACGTTTTCCCGTCTCGTCATACCAGTACAACCACTCTCGCGTTATCCCTTGATAAGCACCCCTTTCCCGACCAATTCCCAAACCAATCTCTGGTAGCCAAACTGGATTTCCCTGCTGTAGAATATAACTACCATTGACTAAGCGATACACTTCTAAGGGTGGTTTTCTGCGTCGCCGGGAAGAATAGACTGCATAGAACAACACACCCAGTTCAGCATACTTTTGTTTTTTGGTACTGTATTCTCCGCGATACTTTTTCGACACCACTTCCAGGACGAAAATCGGCACGACATTTTCTTCCCACAGCACATAAGAAAGCCGCAATTCCTCATCGATCAAACGTGGGACTCCGATACTCACAAACCCATCGGGGATAATCGCTGGTTGGTCGGGGTCGTAGTATATTCCCATGTCCACGCCAAAAAACCAATCCCAACGCTCTGACCACAGTAACGCCAGTATGGCTTTGAGTAATCCTGGTATCAAATCTTGCAGTTCATTATCCACAGGCGTGTCGTCTGAGTCCGGGAGTTCTTCGGAAGATGGCAAACAGTGCAGCGGATTATACTCTAACATGAGTGATGCCTTGGAGTGTTTTCTAAATATATTTTACGTAAGCAAAAGGGTGAGGACAAAACCTGCTTCTACTTCGTGATTGATTTGCAATCTCATTGGCTTTAATGAAGATCCGAACGCCAACGCCTCCGACCGAATCACCTTGTCTGCAAATTTGTTCAATTAATTCAAATCTTCAGGGTAAGGGAAGAATTTTTGCTACATATATGCAGGTACAATGCTTAGGAGGGAGCAAGTCTTATGCGAACCGTATTGGCTGTTTAATATGTTGCTTGTAAACGACTAATCAAATAATCTCCAGCTGAAATGGGGGGATAAATAGGCGATCGCTCACTTTGACAGCTTTCCAAACAAGCAATCTCTGTATCATCATTAGGATGACAGAAAAACGCTACAGAATACCGAGACTGCTTCACCCGATCATCACTCGGAATCATCACCCGATGCTTAGTTGAGCAAAACACATGATTTGTCCACCGCTGCATTAAATCCCCAGTATTGACTACCACAGTACCAGGAATCGGTGGAGCCGCAATCCACTCCCCAGATGCTGTTTGCACTTCCAACCCCCCGACTTCATCTTGAAACAGCAAAGTAATACTGCCATAGTCAGAATGTTCACCAGCACGAACCTGTCCTAATTTGGGAGGTTGCAGCAATGGGGGATAGTGCAGCAGTCGTAAAGTATGATTTTGGCGATCGTGTCTTGTAGCAAAAAAATCGCATGGCAATTGCAAAGCCAAAGCAAACGCTTGCAACACTCTATTAGCAACTTCACTGCAAGCTTCATAAAAGGCGAGAATGCAAGGGTCTGAAGCAGGGGAAACCGAGGCAACGGATGTTGTAACGGATGTAGCGGATATTTGATCTGTAAGTCCCACAGATAACTCATCCGTTACATCCGCTATCTCATCCGTTGCCGAATCCGTTACATCCGCTATCTCATCCGTTGCCGAATCCGTTACATCCGCTATCTCATCCGTTGCCGAATCCGTTGCCGAATCCGTCGCCCCTTGTTTACCTATATTAAACGCCTCTTTGAAGTCGCCTGGTTTGTTCGGATCAAGGCGTTCTCTCTCTATACCAACATAACCTTGATTGCTAAATTCATTACTCCAAGCCTGCTGCTGCTTCACTTCCAAGGGTAAATTGAAGAAGTATTTGCTCTGTATTAATACTGACACAATTTTGTCAATAGATATACCCGTTTTTTTTAAGTACATGAAGCCAATTTCATGGCAAGCTTGATAGATTTGCTCAACTACAGCTTGCTTAGCTGTGACATTACCATTGCTAAAAAGAGAGAAATCAATTACTGGAATCTCAACCATTTATCGGTAGGTAAATTATTTTACAACACCTTACACTGTCCATAATGGCGTAACAAATGGTCGCACAGCACCAGTGCGACCATCGCCTCAACCATCGGTACTGCACGCGGTAATACACAAGGATCGTGCCGTCCTTTCGCTGCTAAAACCGTCTCTTCACCCTCACGAGTTACTGTCTGTTGCTCTTTTCTAATGGTTGCTGTCGGCTTAAATGCTACACGCAAGATGATATTTTCGCCGTTGGAAATTCCGCCTTGAATTCCACCAGAACGATTCGTTACAGTCCGAATTTCACCCTTGTCATCAATATAAAATTCGTCGTTGTGTTCAATACCAGTCAGCAGCGTTCCCGCAAAACCTGAACCAATTTCAAAACCTTTGCTAGCAGGGAGAGACATCACACCCTTGGCGATATCCGCTTCCAATTTATCAAAAACTGGATCGCCTAAGCCTTTCGGCACATTTCGTGCTACACATTCCACGACGCCGCCGACGGAATCACCTTGTCTACCAATTTGTTCAATTAATTCAATCATCCGTTCTGCGCTTTCAGCATCGGGACAGCGGACAATGTTGCTTTCTACTTGCTCTAAGGTAACGGTATCAGGATCAATGACGCCTTCTAAATCTTTGATGCGCTTGACGTAACCGATCACTTCCACATGAGCAACTTGATAAAGGATTTTTTTGGCGATCGCACCTGCTGCTACTCGTCCAATTGTCTCTCGCGCCGACGACCTACCCCCACCCTGCCAATTGCGAATGCCATATTTTGCATCATAAGTCGCATCCGCGTGGGAAGGGCGATACTTCTGTTGCATCTCATCATAATCCTGAGAGCGAGTATCTTTGTTTCGTACCAGAATTGTGATTGGCGTTCCTAAAGTTTTACCCTCAAATACCCCAGATAAAATCTCGCAGGTGTCTGCTTCCTTACGAGGAGTTGTAATCTTACTCTGTCCTGGACGCCTTCTATCTAATTCTACTTGAATTTCCTCAGCCGAGATTTCCAGTTGTGGAGGACAACCATCAATCACAACCCCCACACCGCCGCCGTGGGACTCGCCAAAAGTGGTGATGCGAAACAAATGACCAAAAGTGTTACCCATGATGCTGAGGAAAAGCGTATTTTATCTCAGGTCTTGTTGTTAAAACAAAGACATCAAATCTAGAGTATCCTTGATTTTTAAGTTTTGCAAGTCAGATTTTTTTGATATTAATGTCTATTTTATAGGTGAGGGGCAAGATAGCTCTAAAATGGCGGCTCTTGATTGAATGCACGGGCGCGGAAACCGCGCCCCTACGTTTCCTGTGGTGCAAACGAAAAAGCGCCCCCCATTTCTGGAGGACGCTTTTAGGTTGTGAAGACGCGATATATCGCGTCTCTACATTAGATATTAACCGTTGATTGC
>CAXTSI010000618.1:0-4696 GCA_964246695.1 uncultured bacterium | reverse complement strand
GACTAGCACTTAGTCAAGGAATTAACATTCAAATTTCCAGGTGCAAGATCTGAGAGACTCCGTGCCACTGCCAGTGACTCCAACCATAAGCACCGAGAAACGACCCCAACGCTCCCCCCATAAAGTAAAAGGTGATATACACAGCATTCAAACGACTGTGGAACTCTGATGGCAAACTATAGATTCTTGCTTGGTTGGAAACCATTGTGGTTTGCACACCCAAGTCCAGAAGGATCACCCCGATAATCAATCCCAGGATCTGATGACCAAACACCCAGAACACCAGAAAAGACGAGGTTGTAATTAAAAGACCCAGCCCTACGGTTACTTTAGGATTTCCCTTATCTGCTAACTTGCCTACCAAAGGAGCTGCCGCTGCTCCCACCACACCCACTAGCCCAAACGACCCCGTCACCTCACTACCATAGTGATAGGGTGGCTGTGCCAGCAGAAAAACGAGGGTACTCCAAAAGGCGCTGAAGGCTCCAAAAGACATCGCCCCAGCAAGGGAAGCCTCACGTAATTTAGGCTGCTGTTGCATCAATTGGAACAAAGATCCAATTAGCTGGGGGTAGGGAATTCGCAGAGAAGGTTGGCTTTTTGGCAGTATTTGAGATAAGGTGAGAGCCAGAGCAATCATCAGCCCACTAGCAAGCCAGTACATTGCTCGCCAACCTAGGCTAGCTCCTACAAAGCCACTGACCGTGCGGGCTAAGAGGATTCCGATCAGCAGCCCACTCATCACCATGCCAACGACTTTTCCTCGCTGTTCCGGTTTTGCCAGTTGTGCTGCAAAAGGAACTATGAGCTGAGGCGCAATGGTGGTTATACCGATCGCCAAACTAGCCACCAGCAACCAAGTCAGGTTAGGTGACATAGCGATCGCCCCTAATGCGATCGCTGTTAACACCAGCATAGTCAAAATCAATCTCCGCCGCTCCATTAAGTCGCCCAACGGCACAAGTAGGAAAATCCCCACCGCATAACCGATCTGTGTCAGCATCGGAATTAACCCAGTGGCGTGAGCAGAAGCGTGAAAGCTCTGTTGGATAATCGCCAGTAAGGGTTGATTGTAGTAAAGGTTAGCAGCCGCCGCCCCGCTGGTAATCGCCATCATCCAGACGAGGTTCCCTAAAGGGTCTTTGCTTTTAGTAGTAGATGCAGTCTGGGAGTGTTGCTTGTTCAAAGTTCTGATCGGAAAATGTTCCAGTTGTTTCCTTTGAATGCTAAGTCAAGCGTTTTTAGCGATCTATCAATCTTTTGGCAGACTTTAACTGTTGAAGAAGCCCGATATGCGGTTACCTAGCCAGGGAATATAGCGCAATATAGTTGGGATAAGATAATTTACAAGCGCGATCGCCTCTCTAAATAGGTAATCGTTTGCGTCTCTACAAGACGTTTGGAAATTTTTACCAATAACCCTTAACCGAAAAGTATTGGTTCCAGTCCAACTCATCGTAAATTGTTCAAAATAATTTATGAGTGAACTACAGACAAAAATATTAACCGATGCCTGGATTGTAGCTACTTGGGATGAATATATTCAGATAATTGAAAATCCAGTCTACAAAAAAGCCAAGGGCTACTACCACAATGGACGAATGAGGATTGAAATGCCACCAGTAGGTAACGATCATGCCAGCGACCACACGATTATTCTCTTTGCTGTTAACTTGTTTGCTAGCATCAAAGGCATTGCTCTCAACGGTAAGGATAATTGTACTTACCGGAAAACTGGTTTTGACGACTCTCAACCCGATGTGTCTTATTACATTGGTGAAAAAGCTGATGTTATTCCTTACGGAACTTCCATCATCAACCTAGACATCTATCCACCCCCAGATTTAGTCATTGAGGTTGCTAACACCTCACTTGCTGATGATAAAGGTGAAAAACGTCTGCTTTATGAAGATTTGGGAGTGGCTGAATACTGGATAGTAGATGTGCAGAATGTCCAAGTCATCGCTTTTGCTATAGACAATGGAGGTAGTAGACGGATTTCTCAATCTCAGGTATTGCCCGGATTATCAATTTCCCTACTAAATGATGCATTACGGCGTACTCGTCAGATGAATCACGGTCAAGTCGGTGCTTGGTTGTTAGCGCAATTTCAAATAATTCGTAATTCGTAATTCGTAATTCGTAATTCGTAATTATTTTTCAGACGCGGATTTAAACCCCGACTGAAAAATGACCACGTGTCTCCGCGAAAGTTCAAAACCCCTTTTTTATCAGATGAATATGAAGATACTGGTGGGTTTGTACTGATTCATCAAGACCACAACACTAATTATTCTGAGCAGTTTGTAGCTCTTGTCTTTGCCAAACTTGGCAGGCATGTCAAAATAATTCGTAATTGATAATGACGCTCGTTCCGACGCCGGAGTACCGGCGTCAGCGGTAGCGACGAAGGAGCGTCAGCGCTGCGAGCGAAGGGAGTTCGTCTAGTTGCTCTGTCCCTTAATGAATTAATTATTAATTAATTTAGGAATTTTTAATTACGAATTACGAATTACGAACTACGAATTTTTAAGAACGCTTCTTCCAATTCTGCAAACTCCGATCCACTCCCCAAATTAACAACCCTGCAACTAAGCCCAATGCAAGACTATAAAAAATTGATATGGTGAAGCGATGAGGAATGGAAGTGGAAAAAGGCGGTAACAAAGGCTCTTCTTTTGTTACTAAGGTATAACTGGATGCCACAATCCCCCCAACACCAATGCTAGTACCGACTGCTAGGATGGTGATTTGTAAGTTACGATCACCTGTTTGTTTAGCACTCTCCGAGAGGCGATCGCTTTTTGCCCTGTCTATTTCGACTCGACCTCGGATGGATGCGATCGCTTTATCCAGCAAGCCAGAACCATGATTAAAATAGCCCAAATCTGCCTTAATCTGTTCCTGAAAATAGGTGCTATATTCCTTGCTAAAGGTTTCTAAAAAACTAATATCTTCATCAATTAAGATGCTGCGAATTTGTTGCAATCTCTCATTATAATTATGAGTATTAATAGCAATTGTGTTTTGGTAATCTTCCAGGTATCGCAGCAAATTCTCATATGACAATGCTAGGTTAGGCAGGGTTTTTAGCTTCTTTTCTAATTCCTCTAAATCTGTTTCCTTCCCAAGGTTTTGCAAACTTTTAATCTCATTTTCTATTTCTTGATATTTCTTATTTGTTTCCTCGTGAACTTCCCGACTCTTTTTAAAAGCTGCAACCACTTTATGACGAAAGAAAAATAAATCTAATAATTGTTCTTGGCAAAGATTCAACTTTTTATCAGCTTCTGTATCCCGGAAAAGCCAGACCAAAATATGACGGTAATCGTCCAACTGGCTGAACAAACCGTATTCAAAAATCGGACTACCAAATAGAGTATATTTGCGATATAATGGGGGTATGGTGTAGTTTTTTGGGAAAAAAGCTTTCAGACAATCATCTGCTAGATTCTTGACAGATGTCTCGTCTTGTGAGTCATGTTCTGTTAGCCAAGCAGTTATTAATAGAGTTTCACCGAGAAAGCGATCGCTTCCTCCCAAAAGCCAGCAATTGTCTGGATTCAGCTTACTGAAAAGTTGAATATCTACATCTTCAGTTCTCTGATCCTTTTCTTTTTCTGGACGACGTAGATTCAGCCAAAGCCCATAACTATCGTAAATGCGCAACGGCTGGACAAGTCCTGTAAGTTTTAATGGTTTACCATCTAAAAAAACCTCACCAGCCAGTGGAATGGTAAAGTTATTGTTTTGGACTTTCTCAGGTTTTATTAAAACTACACGGCGATTATTTGGTTCTTTGTGCAGATCCAGCCATTGCGTCAAATCTAATTTTTGCTGCAAACTTTTCTCAATAATGTCATCACAGCTTTGCCAAAGCCAATTATCATCTAAGTTATTTTGCAGAGTAAAAGCGAATAAATGGATATTGGGAGCATAGACTTGATGACTCATTTTTTCTGTTGTTTTGACTCTGGATTATTTTGACGATTTTCAATCTTATTCTGCCATTCTGGAAAGTGATTGACTAAAGTCGTCTCTTGCTTGACTGGATTACCAGGACCGACTTGAGAAATTTCTCTATCAACAGAAACCACTGCATCTCTGACATCAGGATGTTCTTTGCACCATGTTACAATGGCATCAGCGGCTGCTTGCAGTGGTTGATTTTCTAATTCTTTTAATGTTTGCTTAATTGCAGATAAATTATTAGTGGTTTCTGGATTAAAGATATACGGCTGCGTATCGAGAACTCGCAAAAAGGCTGCAATGATATTTTTGGCTTCCATAATGATTGTATCGGGTTTTATAATTAGGTTTAGTCAATGTATTTTTTGTAAGTTAGAGGCTCATATAGCAGTCCTAAATCAGTTGTGAAAATCCTAAGCCTCAGAAACCCGGTTTCTTTAAGAAACCGGGTTTCTCTACTTTCACGAATCATTTAGGATCGCTATATCTTGCACCACCGTTCTGTTGCGAAAATCGAGAGCAACAAAAAGCTTATTCTTTCGTAGGGTGGGCACTGCCCACCAGCCCTCCCACTCGAAGGTGCAATATCTAAGTAACCGGACATGATATAATTCACTCGGATGAGAACGGCTATAGCTACTGTCCAATTCCGCAGAAGCCAGCCCAATAGTAAGGTTTGTGAAAGGGTTTTTCATCTGGGTTATACAAATATTGTAAATACTCCTCT
>CAXTSI010000617.1:0-4697 GCA_964246695.1 uncultured bacterium | reverse complement strand
AACAACCAACAACTAACAACTAACAACTAACAACTAACAACCAACAACTAACAACCAACAATTAGCAATAGGAATTGCTTTATGTCAAAACCTTTGACCATTTCTAGTTCAGATATAATTCACAGCATTAAACTTTCCTGCCAAGTTCCTAGTGTCGTGGAGGCGATCGCCACTCAAAAAATTATTGCCGAATCTGCCCAGTCAGCTGGCATTCAAGTCTCTCCAGAAGAACTACAGCTTGAAGGAGATAGCCTGCGGTTGGCACAGAAACTCGTAAAAGCTAAAGACACTTGGACATGGCTGAAAAAACATCATCTGTCTTTGGATCAATTTGAAGAATTAGTCCACAACACAGTCCTGAGGAAGAAGTTAGCCAATCATCTATTTTCGGATCGCGTCGAACAGTTCTTTTATGAACACCAACTAGATTATGTCGCCGCCGTCACCTATGAAGTCATCCTCGAAGATAGAGACTTGGCTTTAGAACTCTTTTATGCCCTGCAAGAAGACGAAATCAGTTTTCCTGAAATCGCTCGTTTATATATCCAAGAACCAGAACTCCGCCGTTCTTATGGATACCAGGGACTCCGATACCGCAAAGATTTTCGCCTGGAGATTGTGGCGGCTGTCTTTGCTGCAAATCCGCCTCAGATTCTCAAACCGATTACCACGCCAAAAGGAGTGTATCTAATTTGGGTGGAAGAAATTATTCAACCCCAATTAGATGAGCAGTTACGCCAAAAAATCATTACAGAATTGTTTGATGATTGGTTAAAGCAACAAATCGAATGTATAGAAATTGTCACTCAGCTAGACTCGGATGCCAATTTGCAACCACAGGAGGAACTGCGGAAGCAGGCTTAAGTCTGTTATTAACAAACAGTAAATAGCTTATTAAATTGAAACATCTGGGTACAGGTTCCCCTGTTTTTAAACATGGAAAACGCGGAGGTGCTCCGCAACATTATTCGAGCAAGCGCATTTATGCGTGGGGATTAATAATTTTTAATTTTTAATTTTTAATTGAACGTAGGGGTTGACTGATGATTCGCCCAAGATCGGGTGAATAAAGTATTTTTTTTTAAAAAACAATTATTATAAGCACTGCAAATATATAGATATAGCGGTTTTCATTTGGATGAAGTACACCCACAGCTTAGGGGCGCTCCAGCAGAAGCGCCCCTACCTGATATCTTGCACCATTCTCAACAAGACCTAAAAAACCGGGTTTCTCAACCAAAGATTAAGGGTTTGACCATTAGTCATTCTCAAGAAACCCGGTTTTTCACCCAGGTGCAAGATGTGAGCTACCCATGTACCTCGTTCAATCGCAAACCGCTATAATCATGAAATTTATTTTAAAGTCTATTATATAAAATCCTTACTTTATCAGCCAATACAGTTCAGTTAAGCACCAGATCAGAAACCCGGTTTCTAAGAGAAACCGGGTTTCTTTGCTCCCACCTATCCTTAACTGAACCGTATTGCTTTATAAGCTGTACAAGCTTTTAAAAAGCTAAAAAATAATCAAATCAATATACTGTTCCTTTGTAGTAAAAGCAATGCTAATTACTTCCAATTTTTTTATAGTAAAAACTAATAGTTAGCATAGGAAAATAAGTGGTAAAGATAATGGATAAATTAAGACAATTATGTCCAAAATTAACTCATAAAATAGTTGACTTCTAAAATGAGTAAGGTATATTAGAAATGTAAGCAAAAAACAACTTGCTTGCAGATGTAAACAGCCCAAAAAAGTTGTTTACAAAAACAATTTCCAAAAACTAACATTCAATTCCCAGGAGAAACCCAATGATTATTTCTGATCTTAACTACTTGGAAAATTCCTCTGAAGAAATCTTCGGTGGTCGTGGCGTTCAAATCGCAAGCGACTTCAACTTGAACAAAAACGTTGTAGCTAACGTTAACGAAACCTTCAACAAGACCGTTTCCACCAACTTGGGTGGTTTACAAGGTAACGTAGCTGAAGTAGCTGGTACCTCTGACGCTCGTGGCAGCAACAACACCTTCACCAGCATCATCTTTGGTACTCAAACCGAAAGAGATAGCTCCGAATCTTTGGTTAATGCTATTTCCGCTACTCGCTAATAGCTCTAATCCAATTCATGTAACCTCTTACTAAAGATTATTTTTTAGGAGGTTACAACTAAAATTCCTTCAGTTCGACCATGGTCGAACTGGGGAATTTTAAGGATTTTTCCACTTGTAGAGATGTTGCATGCAACGTCTCTACAAAAGTTATGGTTTTTGCAAGTTAAGTATGTAGGCACAATAAAACATAACTATATTAAGTTCTGTTAAGAGGCGGTCAGCCTACTAACAACTAACAACTAACAACTAACAGCCCGATCCGCGATAGTTGTGTTTATTTACGCCCACTTACTTATCTGTGATGAAGCATTTGAAATAAAAGCGGTGATAGTTACGCCTATCAAGCGATAAGTAAAGATAATACAAAACAACTAGGTGGGGCAATTTGGCGAAAAGATAGCGCTAATTTTGTCACATTTTTTACCGGTATTAAGTAGGTCGGCGTGAATAATTAAAGGTTTGTAGTAAGCGCTTACTACGAGCCAATGAGCGCTTACTTGACATTTCTTTACATAATTTGGTTTCCGATCGCCTAGTTACTTACTAAATAATGAATTGATGGCAGTGCAATTGCTATTTTATAAATGAACAAATAAGGGTAACCCAATTATGGCTGATTATGAAGTTGTGATTAAACGGATAGTCTCACCTGATGGCAAGGTGATCGCCGAAGCAAAAAGTGTAGCTATAGCATCTGGCGATGGAGAAAGTCAGATTAGTCAAAGTGTTTCAGTAAACATTTCTTCTGGTAGTAGCTCTAGCAGTTCTGTAAAATCGAGTTCTAGCAGTTCCGTAAAATCGAGTTCTAGCAGTTCTTCAAAATCTAGTTCTTGTGACAATCAGTGAACGGGATTAGATTCATCTCACCACCTGGTGTGCGTACACCGCCAAGCATAAAAATCTTCCTCCCCGTGTCCCCTTGTCTATTTTTAAGTCAGCCCAAAACTTCTAGTCTGAGAGCTATTTGCTCGACAACCTTCGACTTTGGTGTTTGTGTTAAACATCTAGTTTTGGGTTGGCTTAGGCAACGCCAAGAAATAAATTGTCCCAAAGTTGTAGGGGCGGGGTTACCCCGCCCTTACGAATCATACAATTGATCGGTCTATGGTTGGGATATTTTATTTTTTGGAAGTCTCTTAGTACTTTAGAAAGCTGTCCTGACAACTTTTTCAAATACCTCTAAGATTTCAAACTTTATACCAATTCTTTATGAAGATCCACACAAAGCTGAAGAGGCGTGTTATTGTTTTCCTCGTTTTCCTTTGTTCTTTACTTTTTTCGACTGTAGTATCCTACAGTTTTATGCCGCCTCACATAGAACTGGCATTAGGAGCTGATACCTGTACCACTAACCGATTAGGAAATGTCCTCACAGGAACTGATGGAGACGATGTATGTAGTGTACCTAACGGGGACGCCAATCTCACTAATTACACCATCTTTGGTCTTGGCGGAGACGACACCCTGACAGGAGGAGGAGGCAAGGACAAAATCTTTGGGAGCTTCGGCGATGACAAGCTTTACGGGCGTCTCAATGATGACCTGCTTTTTGCGGACTTAGGCAATGACCAGCTCTTTGGCGGGGGTGGCGATGACAAGCTTTATGCGGGTCTTGGTGATGACGATCTCTTTGGGGAGAATGGCGATGACAACCTCAATGGTGACCTCGGTCAAGACAACATGGATGGAGGGAGCGGTAAAGACCAGTTAGATGGGGGTGCAGATGATGATGTGTTGTTTGGGGGTGACGGTAATGACACCCTCAAAGGAGGTACGGGCAATGACACCGTTGTTGGGGGTAAGGGCGAAGATACTCTTACGGGGTTTGGTAGTACTTCAGGAAGCAACCCTGAAATAGATACCTTAATTGGTGGCGGTAACGTTACATTTGACGATCAAGGTAATGCTAATGTAGATATCGCCGGGGATGGTGTTAAAGATACATTCGTGCTTGGGGATGATAATAAAGTTTTTTACGCTCAAGCAGGCACCAACGACTACGTTAAGATTGTGGGCTTCGAGCCTGGTATAGATCAGATCCAGCTTAGCCCAACTGCGACTTATACATTTGGGACTGACTCCATTGTCTCCAATCTTGATACGGTAATTTTCGCTAACCTCCCTAGTGGTCAAGATCTGATTGCTATTGTGGCAGGAGTCCAGATTAACCCCTAAGAATTGTGGATTTAATCAGGTCATTTTCGTAGGGTGCGTTAACGTAGACGCGGAGCGGCTTCCCGAAGGGTAGTGTAACGCACCAGCATTCTGGAACTTGATATGAGCCTCGCGCCAAGCGGGCTACGCCGAAGCGTGATATATGGAAGAAACATATTTTAATGTTCCCCGTTCCCTGTTAAGAGTTCCCTGTTAAGAGTGTTTCTTAGGAGCAACCCCACGGGCGGCGCACCACCCGCTACGAATCAAAGAAACATCACCACTCCCCCTCTTCCCCCACTACGCCAGTCGCCTAGGTCGGGAAACCCGACACAGAGCGCTGGCTCCCCTACTCCCCACTCCCCACTCCCCACTCCCCATGTTTCTTGAAAGCACCCCACGGGCGGCGCACCACCCGTTATGAATGGAAG
>CAXTSI010000616.1:0-4701 GCA_964246695.1 uncultured bacterium | reverse complement strand
CCCCTACTCCCCACTCCCCACTCCCTACATTCAGTTGACTTTAAACTTGCCTGCACTTGCCAATAACTGTTGAGCCATACCTGATAATTGTTGGAACACAGTGGCAATTTCGTTAGCTTCACTAACAGTATTGTGAGAAATTTCAGCGACATCTTTCATGGATGCTGTTACTGATACAGATTGCACCATTTGTTTTTGGGTAGCTTCGGTAATCCGCTGTAGTAACTTACTAATTTCGGCAGTGCCAGCAACAATCGCATTTAGATTTTGGCGGGTTTGATTCACTAAACTTGTGCCTTCTACTACTTGCTGAATGCCTGTTTCCATTGCGAATGCTACTTCCCCAGTTTCGGCTTGAATCTCCTGAACTAATTTTTCAATTTCTATCGTCGCTGCGGCTGACTGGCGAGACAAAGAACGTACTTCATCCGCCACAACTGCAAAGCCTTTGCCATATTCACCAGCACGGGTGGCTTCAATGGCTGCATTTAAAGCTAGTACGTTTGTCTGAGTGGCGAAATTGCTAATCAAATTTACCACTTTGGAGATTTTTTGCGAGGATTCACTGAGGCGTTTAATCTTTTTGCTAGTTTGGGCAACAGTTTCGCGAATCCCTTGGATTGCATCTACTGTCAGATTCATCGCTGCATTGCCGGACTCTACAGTTTGGTTTGCTTGTTGCACTGCGACTTGCACTAACTCGGCGTTAACCGCCACAGCTTGTGTAGAGTCCACCATCTGTTGAATCTCGCCTAAAGCTTCGGTAATTTCTTCGGACTGTTGTTTTGCCGAGATTGTCAGTTCTGTAAGCGTTGCATCGCTGTTACCACTCGTTTGTGCCACTTGTTGAGCAGCTGCTTGAACCTGAAGTACAATTTCCCGTAGCGCTTGCAGAGTATTATTGTAGGCATCGGCAATTGTGCCCAGCTCGTCTTCTGTTATTGGGGCACGTACTGTTAAGTCGCCGTTGAGGGCTGGTCTGACTGCCGCTAATAATTGGATAGCACCGAGTTGCAGTGACTCCTTGGCTGCTTTGTCCCGTGTTGCTGCTTCTGCTAGTTGTGCTGACTGCGCTTGTAGTTGTTGCAGGTACTCGGCTTGCTGTAACGCCACGCCAAATTGATTGGCAATTTGCTTGACCAAGTTAATTTCTAGATCTTGCCACTGACGCGGTGCGCTGCACTGATGGATACACAATAAGCCCCAGAGTTCATTGCCTTGAATCAACGGCACAATCAAATTAGCTCGGATTTGGAAATTGTCAAGAATTTCAATATGACAGTCGCTGAGATTAGCATTGTGGATGTCGGCAACAGCCTGAATCCGACCTTCTCGATAACCAGGAGCATACTGCTTGCCAAAACAGTGGTCTTTTACCTGATTTTTAACAACTGAAATAAATCCTGGTAGTACATCCTCGGCAACGAATATTCCTTCGTCGTAGTTACGATCGCAGAAACGAAATACTCCTACGCGTTCAGCATTCAACAGACGCCGCACTTCCTTGGCGGTGGAGCGAAAAAGTGCATCTAAATCCGAAGATTCTCGGATACGCTCAACAACTTTGTTTACCAGTTGCTTTTGTTCGGCAGCTTGTTCCAGTTCCTGGGACTGTGCCTGCAATTTTTGCAGATATTCAGCTTGTTGTAATGCTACTCCCAATTGGTCACCGATTTGTGCCAACAAGCTAACTTCTGCTTCTTCCCATTCACGTTTACCGTTATTTTGATAAGCTGCAAGCATTCCCCAAAGTTTTTGCCCTTGGAAAATTGGAACAATAGCATAGGCTTTGGCTTGATATTGTTCTAGCACCTCAATGTAGCAGTCGCTAAATCCCGCGTTGTAGATATCAGCAACGGTATAAGTTTCTCTATTGCTAAATCTTCCGCCTTTAGTCGTTTGCAAGTAAGTATCTACAACTTTCTGTTTTTCGACGAGGTTTCGCATTGCACTGCAATTACTAAGGCTTTCTTGCTGGCGTTCGATTTTATACTGTTTGTCTACCAGCAAACTCCAGCCAGCCCCCACAGATTCAGAGACAAATTCGCCACTCCAATCAGGGTTGAAGCGATAAACAGCTACACGGTCAGTGTTGAGTAGCGATCGCACTTCTTTTGTAGTTGTCGTGAAGATAGTGTCAATATCCAAGGTTTGCCTGATTCGATCAATGACTATAGCGACAGCGCGATCGCGTTCTGCAGCTTTTGCCATTTCAATCGATTGTTGCTGCAATTTCTTTAGGGTTTCTATTTGCTGCATCGCCACTCCCAGCAGCACAGAAATTTGATGCATTACATTCACCTCAAATTCTTCCCAGTGGCGGGTTCCAGAGTTTTGATAGCAAGCTAGCAATCCCCAGAGTTTGTTTTCCTGAAAAATAGGAACAGTCAGATAGGCTTTGGCTTCAAATTGCTCTAAAATTTCTAGGTAGCAAGTAGGAAACCCAGCTTTGGAGACATCATCGACAACACAACTGGTTTTTTGCTGATAACGACCTCCTTGAGTTTGTTCGAGGTAAGTATCTTTAACTTTGTTGACTCCTGTCAAGTTGCGGATACCGCAATCAGCATTATCTTGTAGGGTAGTTTTTTCAAACTGTTGTTCTCTAAAAGGAGTCCAGCCTTTAGCAACAGATTCTGCCAAGAAGATACCACTCCAATCAGGATTAAAGCGATAAACAACAACTCGATCCACTTGCAATAAGTAGCGGATTTGTTGAACTGTCGTTTGGAGGATGGTATCAAATTGCGAAGAGTCTGCTAGTTTTTCTATTAGTACTTCCCCAATCTTGCGAGTTAGGGTAATCAGATTTTGCTGGCGTTCCGCTGTCAGAGCTAGTTTTTGCGATTGCTCTTGGGTTTGTTGGATGTATTCTGTTTGTGATACGGCTACGCCAAAATTGATCCCAAAATAATTCAATAACTTGACTTCCCAAGCTTGCCAATGACGCGGTCCGGAATTTTGATAAGCTGCTAGTAAGCCCCACAATTTTTGCCCAGAGAATACAGGAACAATGACATATGCCTTGACTTCAAATTGTTCCAAAATATCTATGTGGCAAGGAGAATGGTTTATCTTATAAATGTCATTGACGACAAAGGTTTCATTGTTGCGATAACGCCCCCCCTGAGTTTCTTGTAAGTGAGTGTCTTCCCAAACAATTTTGATGTTTGGTCCTACCACTTTTACCCAATGACTATCTACAGACTCAGCGACAAACTCGCCACTCCAGTCGGCGTTGAAGCGATAAACTGCGACGCGATCGCATTGCAGTAATTGACGCATTTCTTGAGTGGTTGTTTGGAAAATTTGGTCGAGACTTGATGCACGCTGAATCTTGCCGATGACTTTCGATACTGATTCATATTCCTGTGTTTGCTGTTGCAATTTTCTTTGGAATTCAAAGCAAAGCAATCTATGAGTCAGTTCTGTTGTCACTTGAGAGAGGAGGCTGATTTCCACTTCTTGCCATTGACGCGCTGCGGAGCAATGATTTACTACCAATAAGCCCCATACTTCACCCTCTACTAAAATCGGTAGATTCAAACTGGCTTGAATTTGAAACTTTTCCAGCAGTTGCTTTTGATAGGGAGTTAGTTCTACCTCATTGATATCGTTAATTGCAACAGCATCTTTATAGTCTTGACTTACGGCTAAGCCATAAATAATAGCTGGGAGGGTTTCACCAAGAGATGGTGTCCAATCTGTTGCTCTTGATTCTGCTAAGACAATACCTGAATCAGGGGAGTTAAAGCGATAGATAACAGCGCGATCGCTCTTGATTCTTTCTCGGACTTCTCTGACCGTAACTTTAAGTAGTGTCTCTAGGTCTGACGCTTCACGCATCTCTGTTGTAGTAGCTAATAAATGCTGACGCCAACTTTTAAAGTACTGCTCTACATTTAATTCAGATGTCTGTTTATCAGAAATATTTGTTTCTCTAACATTGCTCTCTTCTAAATTTTCACCAGCAACATGATGCCCATTTTCTTTGTTTTCTTGATACAAGTTTGTCATGCTATGCACCTCAAAAAATCGTTATTTATTCTCGTTCCTAAGCTCAGCCTGGAAACGCATTCTGGGAGGCTCTCCCTATGAACTGCGTACACCACCATCAACCATGAAAATATGCTTTCTCCCCCCACTTTCTACTCCCCAACAATAAAAAGCGTGTGGGCTTAATTATGAATTCTCCAGAGCGAAGCTTGGATAATTTCTGTTGGATCCAAATGTATAATCATTTCCTCAGCAGTATTAATGAAGTATCCCAGTAAGAAAGATGCCATTTCTGGGGAAAATAATTGGGTGTCGAGAGGTTTCATTTCCTTTTGATCCAGCCATTCAATATCCATAAGCTGACGTACTAATAGCCCCAAATATTTTCCCTCGTTTTGCACCACAATCGCCATCATTTTTGGAATGAAATTTGTTTTTGATGAAAGATGTGTATAACCCAACATCTCCTCTAAATCAATTAACCAAAGCATTTCACCACGCCAATTGTATATACCCAATACGCAACTTGGCATTTGAGGAACACTACAGATTTCCGTCAATGACACTTGCAGCACTTCTGTAATTTGCTCTAAAGACATTACAGCAGTATCTTTTGAACCTAAATTAAAACTTAAAAACTTTTGGGGCATTTGCTAATTGTTAATTGCTAATTGCTAATTGCTAATTGCTAATTGCTAATTGCTA
>CAXTSI010000615.1:0-4722 GCA_964246695.1 uncultured bacterium | reverse complement strand
TAGTGGTTAGTGGTTAGTGGTTAGTGGTTAGTGGTTAGTGGTTAGTAGTATTTTTACAACCAACAACCAACAACCAACAACCAACAACTAACAACCAACAACTAACAACTAACAACTAACAACTAACAACTAACAAACTATGACATTAACCGTTCGTGTTCTTTCCCCAGATAAAACAGTGTGGGATGCGGTAGCTGAAGAAGTTGTTTTGCCCAGTACCACTGGTCAGCTAGGTATCCTGAGTGGACACGCACCACTATTGACTGCCCTAGATACAGGGGTCATGCGAGTACGTTCCAGTAAAAATGAGGATTGGGTGGCGATCGCCCTTTTGGGTGGTTTTGCCGAAGTCGATCAAGATGAAGTCACAATTTTGGTTAATAGCGCTGAACGTGGCGACAAAATTAACTCTGAAGAAGCCCGGTCAGCTTTTAACGAAGCACAAACTCGTTTGAATCAAGTGGCGGCAGGCGATCGACAAGCACAAATTCAGGCAACCCAAGCCTTCAAACGCGCCCGCGCCCGTTTTCAAGCTGCTGGCGGTTTGGTTTAAATATTCTGTATAGCCACAGTGTCCACTTTAAATCGAAACTCCTCCTATGCATTTGCGAAGAGGAGTTTTTTTGCTCAGTGTGCTTATTAACGGCATTTTTCAGAGTTATAGCGCAATACAGTTCAGTTAATCACCAGATCGGAAACCGGGTTTCTCTTAGAAACCCGGTTTCTTTGCTCCCACCTATCCTTAACTGAACCGTATTGAGTTATAGCGGTTTTCAACACACATCACGAATACCGATCGTGTGGTATTGTATCTATAATGGCGGGGGTATAACACTATGAATCCCTATCAGGGATTGAAATGCCAAGTTAAATCGGGGTATTCAACACGTATCCGGTTTCTGCTTCTGCTCGTCTCTACAGCACTGATGGTTTTTGTCTTGTACGCTTGCGGGAAACAATCTGTAGTACCCACTCCATCACAAACATCTGGGTTCTTCAACTGGAAGAACGTCAACATTCAGGGCATGGGCTACGTGACCGGTTTGGTCACAACCCCAGTATCGCCTTATGATGTCTACATCCGTACAGATATCGGTGGTCCATACCGCTTCGACCGGAAAAATAATCAATGGCTACCCCTGATGGACATGTTTAATACCAACTTTTCCGGCTCCGGCATAGGGGTAGAGAGCATCGCCGTGGATTCCATACAGACCAAGAACGTCTATGTAGCAGTTAATTATAAGAATTCGACTTTTAAGGAAAGTAATAATAAGATTAAATACAAATATTCTGGCGAGGTGATGGTTTCCAATGACAAAGGAGTCACTTGGAAACCAACGGGTTTAGGAACAAATAATGTTTACATTGGTCCAAATCAAGCATACCGCTCTGATACAGGAGAGCGCTTAGCAGTCGATCCAAACAAGTCTGGGTTGCTTTATTTCGCTTCTCGGAGAAATGGTCTTTGGAAAAAAGATGTTAATAAAGCTTGGACTCGTGTCTTTGGCGGACTGCCCGATCCCAGTAGTCTGCCAGGATATAAAAACTCTGACGGCAGTGACAACAAGGATATACCGGGTTTTACGTTTGTCGCGTTTGACAAGAGATCGGCAATAGCCAACAACTCAACCAAGACCATCTATGTTGGAGTTCACGGCAGTGGTGTATGGCGCAGTCCAGACAAAGGCAAATCATGGAGCAACATTGCAGGCGGCAACAATCCCTTGCGCGGCGTAGTTGCCTCAGATGGCACACTTTATGTCAGTTTCGGCACATGGGGGAGCAATGGGAGTAAGACATCTGGTGGTGTTAGCAAGTTCTTTAAAGATACCTGGACCAATATCACTCCTGACGGTACAGACAGAGTCTATTCTGCGATCGCAGTGCAAGCAGATAAGCCAAACACGGTGATGGCGATTTCAGATAAGTACGTGTACCGTTCCACTGAGGGCGGAAATAACTGGAATAAGCAGACCATGTCTATGGGTGCTTATGACCCTAACAACCCGAAAGATCCAGTTAATTCGTCTGCTCCTGGCTATTATCAGTCTTACTCTGCAACTGGTGCAGCTGCTATAGTCATAGACCCGATTAACCCCAAACAGGTATGGTGGACCAATGGTTGGGGTGTGGCGCGTACAGATGATGTTACCGTTGCCACCCCATCTTACACGTGGCTGATGAAGAATTTGGAGGAGATGGACACGAACATCGTGCGCGTTCCACCCAAGCCTAAGGATCGGGGGGGAGCGGACCTGCTGAGTGGTGTACACGATATGATTGGCTTTCGCCACGTTGAACGCAACAAAGTACCGAGTGCCAAAATTAACCCAGAAAATATTCCGATTAACCCGGCGTTCAAAGGGGCAAATCCTCCTGATTGGACAGTCTATCCTGTGCCGTTCCCTCATGTGGCGGCAGCGACGAGTATGGATTACTCCTACAACAACCCCGACTACGCTGCATTTGTTGGGTTTCATCAGTGGCAGTACTGGCCAGTGTACGGTATAACCAACGATAACGGTAAGACTTGGAAAGCGTTCGAGTCCATTCCCAAAGAGAATCTCTGGAAATCGGACAAATCCGGTCAAGAGCAGGTTGTCCCTATAGGGGGTCAGATTGCCATGTCCCCAATTAATCCGCAGAATATGGTCTGGGCACCGACGTGGGGAACGTGGCCACACTACACTACTGATGGTGGCAAAACGTGGAAGCTAGCTAACAACTTAGATCATAGCTCAAAACCAAATCCCTATGACCCCCGCAATAATGACCACACACACTACGAAACTCTGCCCAAGTCTTGGCCTAATAGCATTTCTCCGTGGGTAAGTGCATATATTTTGGCAGCGGATCGTAAAGATCCACGGGGTCAGACTTTCTACTACTACGATAGTTGGACATTCTACTACAGTACGGACGGTGGCGCGAACTGGCGAAAGGGCGCTTCTGGAAAATTTCCTACGTGGCTGATTCACCCGGCGATCGCTCCCAATCCTACACAACAGGGTGACATATGGATGAGCTTTGCTCGCAACCCGGATGATGTCAAGGGCAATAAGTTATACCGTTCCACTGATGGTGGCAAGAGTTTTCGTGATGTCTCTTCGGTGAATACCTGTGAGTTTGTCACCTTTGGCAAGGGTTTATCAGCGACAAAACCGTATATTTACATCTTTGGTCGTGTCGGTGGTGCGAGTCAGGACGCGATGTACAAGTCGCAAGACATGGGGCAAAGTTGGATTCAGATCAGCGACCCTAATGTGCTACAATTTCCAGGGCTGACGTATCTGGAAGGGGATATGCGATCACCCAACCGAGTGTATGCAGCATTGAGAGGTCGTGGCATTATGGTCGGTTCAAATTAAAAATTAAAAATTAAAAATTAAAAATTAATACCCCATGTCTAAAGCCAGGGGAACCTAAATCAAGGATGCTGCGCTTTTTTTGTTTTCCATGGTTAAAAACATTGGCTCTGTATCCCAACTGAGCAATTCAAAATTATTTCTTGAATTTTGAATTTTGAATTTTGAATTCAAAAAATGGTCATTATACACATGATGCTCAATTTGTGAGTGTGCGTAAGTCCTAGCAACGTCTCTACATAGGTTGAGAGGTTTTTATTGTGGTTGATTTGCCGGACATACTATCATATATTTTGGCAGGCGATCGCCTTGACCGACAAGGTAAAACATGACAGCTAATTATGTAAAGCTTTGTAACGGTTAACTGCTTTTGCGTAAAATCCCAAGGCAGGTTCGGATAAGATAATTTACGAGCGCGATCGCCTCTGTAGAGACGCGAAATTTCGCGTCTCTACACGTCTGAATTTCTCACCAATAAACCTTAACCGAACCGTATTGGGCAGACTCGGGTTTTTAGGGTAGGTGCAATCATAGCACGTTTTTCTCCTTTTTCTTATTTTACTTCTCTAATGCTGCCAACTTTTTTTTAGCAAACTCCCGCACTTGCTCATCTGGGTCATTTTCGGCTTTGTCGCGCAATAGTGGTAAAGTTTGGGGATAGTGAGCATATTGCTTGATAATAACGTTAAGTGCAACTTGCCGAGGGTTTACTGCTGTTAGCTAATATCTTGGTACATCTATGCAAATCTATTGTTTTGCATAGATGTTTATCGGATCGATTGCCTAGATGTTACTCTACATCGAGCTTTTGTTTTTCTGCCCAATCTTCTATATGTTTTCTCACCCATCCGCCATAAGCCTGCTTTGAGTCTTTTATTTTTTTTATCTCTTCAACGACCCAAGGCTTAAGTATGACAGTGACAACCACATTGTTTTCGTTGCTTTTTGCTACGTATTCTCTATTCTTGTGAGGATGCTTCCGGTTCCATTCAGATGTAGACATCTTTCAACTATTTTTTATTAACTATTGACAACCTTAATATTAAGGTTTAATATTGAAATATGCAAGTCCATTAAACAACTATTCAGCAGGTGATAGACGTGGCGGAGTCAACCAAAACTTATACAGACCAAATAGATTTTTGGCACTGGGGAGAGTTATTTGCTCTTTCTAAGTTGGTTGACTCAGCCCGTCACTACTGTCTTAAGTTGATCCTTAGCGGAAAGAGCAAGCTTGAATGCAATAAAGAGTTACAATCTGAATTCAGTGTTAACAAGCGCTGGGCTAATTCTATTTACACGTAACCGTTCACAGGGTTTGTAAAGCTAACCGTAGACAATAAGTACATACTGA
>CAXTSI010000614.1:0-4722 GCA_964246695.1 uncultured bacterium | reverse complement strand
AATTAGCAATTAGCAATTAGCAATTAGCAATTAGCAATTAGCAATTAGCAACCAATGACCAATGACAAAACCGTGCGTGTGTGCCAAAATCGCACTTGTCGCAAGCAAGGTGCAGCAAAGGTATTAGCCGCTTTTGAGGCTTTGCCAGTTCCTGAGGTGAGTGTAACGGGTAGCGGCTGTTTGGGACAATGCGGCAATGGTCCTATGGTGCTGGTATTGCCAGAGAGGGTTTGGTATAGTGGCGTTCGCCCCAATGAAGTGCCTCTGGTGGTAGAACAGCATCTAATGCGTGGTGAAAGAGTGACACAAATGCTCTACTATCGATTTCATCCTCAGGTATAAGGCTTATTAATAGCTTATACAGGACGGCACTCTTTTGACTGAAGCGAGGCATCAGGATGAATATTCAGCAGCTACGTCAATCATTAAAAATTAAGTGGGTTAGTTACTACTATAAAAATCGTTCTTGGCTGGAAAAAATGCGAATTTGGGCAACATATGATGGTCAGCGTCGTCCTTCCTCTGGTTTTATTTTGGCGACTCTGTCTGTTTTAGAACCACAGCTTGAACAGATTTTTCCTTTTATCCTGGAGCTAAATAATAATCCAGATAAAATCATCTCAGCTTTAGGTCTTAATTTCAATCCTGAAGAGCAGTCAAATTTAATAAAATCAGATAATTTTATAGCTGAAAACCTGGTTTCTAGCCAGTCTTCTTTAGATACACTAGTTTCCGAAAAGCCTGACTCCGAAAATATAGGCGATCGCACTTTAGCTGACAGTAATCCTACCGAAATTAAAATAGAAGACACGCTTAAGTCATCGCTTACACCTGTTAGTGAGAATCATAGCGAGTCTCCTGCCTCGCTTCCACATAAACCTGACGAGTCACGTCATGTGGAAAAACCAACGCAAAACCTAACCCCCCAGCCCCCTTCCCTAAAAGGTTCGGGTGAGAATTCAAAGCCTCTCTCCTTGCAGGAGAGAGGTTTGGAGAGAGGTGTTCCAGATCCCGTGAAAAGTAAGCCACATAAACCTACGATACCGCTTGCCGTTGCAACAAAAGTGCAAAATAAAAGCAAATCCACTCTTACATTTGGATTCGCTACTAAAGGAGAAAGCAATTCTGTGGTACCGCTAACAAAAGCAACTGTTGTGCAAAACAAAAGCAAACCTTTAGCATCAGTTGCTGTTGCAACTGTCGTGCAAAACAAAGGCAAATCCACTAAACCCATTGCTGTTGCTAGCAGGGTGGAAAGCAATTCTGTGGTACAGCTTGCCCTTTTTCCGGAAATTGAAAGCAAAAGCAATTCTGCAATCGCGATTGCCGAAGTGGAAAGCAAAGACAAGCGTGTGAACATGGATCGCAAAGACGTTCCAAATAAAGTTAATCTATCACCTGCCAATAAAGCTTGTAAACTGGCTAATTGGGTAGATGACTTTTGTCAAGGCACTGGAAGGGATCGAGAGTAAGCCATTTTCACCCCATTTTGAAGTTAGTTATTTCCCAACTCAATGACTAATTATTAATCTTCTGGGTAGTTATGAGAAACAAACGGAACTTCTAATATTTCACCCTCAACTTCTCCGACGTGGACGACTAATCCAGCACCACCAGCCTTGGTACGGATGTAACCTAATCCAAAATAACCAGCAGTGGTTTCTGTGTAACTGGTAAGGTTACCGACTTTTTCATCTCCAACTGTAATAACTGTTCCTGGTACTGCGGGGGCACTAAGACGGATGCCCCAGAGGTGCTGCTTTACACCTTTATAAGTGTTTAACCGGGCGATGGTTTCTTGTCCGATGTAACAACCTTTGTTGAACGAAATTGTCTGCCACAAACCTACTTCTAAAGGATTGTAATCATCAGTCAGTTCACGATCTGGGGCTGGACGACCTTGTAAGATTCGCAACACATCCCAAGCGCGATCGCTCATTGGTACTGCCCCAGCTTCGACAATCAGGTTCCAAACTTTTTCTTTGTCAGCAGCAGACAAAATCAGAGTGTATCCTGGGGAAGCTAAACCGCTACCAACTGCAACACGAACCTCCCCGCCTGCGAGGGGGATGAGTTGATGATTGCCGTATGGTTGACCAATAATTGCTCCCGCCCCTAACTTTTGTATTATGGTGTCACTTTCCGGTCCAATGAGACTGAACGTTGCCGTATCATTTGTTACATCTGTTAATTGCACTTTGTCGGCAAAGAAGATGTAGCGATCCAGCCATTGCATCAGAGACTCACGGCGGTTAGGTGAAACCAGCAGCAGCACTGCATCTTCTAGGAGGTATGCACTGACTAAGTCAATGGTGCGGGCAGTGGATGTCACCATCACGGTATCACAGCCTTGTCCTGGCTGAAGTTGCTGGATATCATTAGTGCTTTGGTTGTGTAAGAAACGGAGACGGTCATCATCCGAAACTTTGATCCGTCCCCAGTGGGAGCGATCGCATACAGCAACAGAGTCTTGTACTGCTTTAACAGCCGCTGCATCGTTGGCGTCAATTGCAGATGTTGGCATAGTGATAAATAAAGTGCTGTTTTAATTTTTTCCTTGAAAATCTTAGCAGATAAGGTTTTTCGAGAGCAAATTTTATAACGTTCTCATGGACATCTCAAATTACGGGAAATACCTATAAACTTCTTTTCTCTGCAATACTCTGACAAAAATGACCACATTCTCATCTACTGTAATACCAATTCTGTAGTCTCCTACTCTAATTCGATAATAGTCACCGTCAGCTTTGAGCTTTTTAAGATTGCTTACATACCAAAGACTTTCGGCGTTCTCCACTTCTTCAATGACCGCCTTAATTCTTTGAAGTAATGCTTCATCCCGAATATTTCCCAAATCTTTTTCAAAGCTTTTTCTAAACTCTACCTTGATCCTTGACTTGACAATATTTTGAAAATAGCTTCGCGGTTGACTGTCTCAGTATTTTCACCTTCCTTGATAGCTTTTTCTAAGGCTAAGTCTTCTATAATTTCTGACAATAAATCATAAAATACCTCTTTCTGCTCTTGAAATAACTCAATAATTGCTGTTTTAAACAAGTCCTTAAGTTTACTCTCGTCTAGATTAATTTCAGCCATATATCCTCTAGTTAAGCGATTTTGCTTGATACTAGCACACGAGCTTTCTAATATTGTATTTCATTTAAAATTATCGGACTTACGCACTATACGCTCTTAAGCGTCATATTTATGACGGAATTCGGTCGTTTCAGACTAGAGAGCGAACACGGGGGTGCAGCAGCCCATTTGGGGCAACTTTAGCTACTCTTGTAGGGTGCGTTAACCGAGAGTACGGCACCATCTAATGTCCTTTACCAATACCAATTTTCGATTTGCAAGTCATTAAAATTAGCATAATCTGATATATTATTTGTCACTAAAATTAACTGATTGACCTTAGCGATCGCCGCAATTTGACTATCTACTCTTACCGCTTGACCGTCGGGAATATCCAGATTTTCCGAAATTTCTAACGTTTGACTGCGTTTAATGGCTGTGATTTGAATTTTGAGACTCTCCCTCGCAGCGACAAAATTTTAACTGATATAGCGCGATCGCTCCTCTTGTAGGGCGATCGCGTGAACCAAGTGTAACACACCATCTACATTTTACTTTTGGCGGGAGTTACTTAAGTACTTGGATGTTCAGATGCTGTAACTATAGCTTGACTGCTCCTCAATGCTATTAAAGTTAAATTTGTTGCTTGATTAAAGGAACGTTTAAAAGAACCCTTAACAGAATCTTTAGCAAATTCTTGCGTTCCTCCAACAATAAACTTTTTCTCTCCAGTGGTTAGGCGAAGATTTTGGCTTTTTTCATTTGTAATAGCATCGTTGTTACCTAAAGTATTTAAACTTCCTTTAAGGGAAAAGAAGTCTAAGGGACTTTTTTGAATGCTGTTAGCTGTGTCGTCGGATAACAATGACGAAAGGAAGTCTGGAAGATTCTGTTTAGGTATGTCAGTAGTGTCAAATAACTGAAACGAAATATCTCCAGATGCCTTGGCGTTCTCCATTTTTGGATCATTTATTCTTGTCCGTATGTCTAGAGTAGCTGAGAAGTCAAAAGAAAAAACTTTTCCAGCATCTACATCGAAGTTACCGATAATTTTAGCCTGAGTTTTTGCTGTTCCTGAGTAACCTTTACTGTCACCAAATGCTTGACTTAAAGCAGAAGTAGATGCTGATGGTGGCTTCTCTGTAACATTTATGACTGCATGAATATTTTGAGCCTCCACAACGCCACCTTTAGCATCAGGGAAGGTATCAGCATGATTTTGTCTTTCGATTGTCGAAAAGCTTTCACTGAAGTTTGTAAAGTTTAATTCTCCTTGGGAAGAAGCAAAAGTAGCAGCCTGGTTGGGTGAGATTGGCGCAGAAGTAGCTGTTAACGGAGTAGCCATTAGCAAAGAATCCTTTTTTTATTTGTGTTTGGGTTTTAGTTTTGCTGACTTGCTTAACGAGTTAGGCAAAAACGAAAATTTGCCAGCAGCACTATTGATCTTAAGTAAGACTTCAACGGCAGAAGCGGGTTTTCCGCAAAACAGCACGTTTTAGTCGCGACGCGGAATTAAAAATTAAAAATTAAAAATTAAAAAAGCTTGGCTTGCAGGCAATAAGCAATTCCGTAGACGCGCAGCAGCTTCCCTCCGGGTATGTGCGCTTTATTTCCGCCCCTCTTCCCCCTACTCCCCATTCCCTACTC
>CAXTSI010000613.1:0-4757 GCA_964246695.1 uncultured bacterium | reverse complement strand
ATGCACGGTTTCGGATGGGAGGGGTGATGCAGTAATGCACACCTCGACCCTACCTGATTCTGCCTCATCAGCCGCACCATAGGCAATAGACATGCCCATGCATCCCAATCCAAGTGCAGAAACGACAAGTCCTTGATTTCCCAGTTTCCGTGTCTTCATAAATTTTCTCCTTTTTATGCTTTGGCATCTCGTTCTTGAAAAACTTGCTTGGCTGCAAACAAACCATTGAGCGCAGCCGGAAATCCGGCATAAATTGCCATTTGCATGATTGTTTCGGTAATTTCCTCGCGAGTGCAGCCCACATTTAATGCTCCGTGAATGTGAACCTTTAGCTGTGGTTGAGCATTACCAAGAGCTGTCAGCGCTGCAACAGTAGCGATTTCTCTAGTTTTCAGGTCTAATCCAGGACGTGAGTAAATATCACCAAAAGGAAATTCGATTAGATAACGTGCAAATTCAGGAGCAATATCTTTCAAGCTTTCAATGACGCGTTCACCTTGTTCGCCATCGATTTCCTTGAGCTTTTCCCATCCTTGTGTATAGCGATCTGTATTCATGTTGCCTTCTTTTAAACGAGGACAGTAATTTTTGATCGGTCATGTGAAATTACTTGCCTTAGTATGCTGTTAAGTAAATAATGAAAACTTTTAGCAGCACAACCTATCAGGCATGCGTTCATACAGCCTTGAATTGAATCTGGTATTAGATCTCAGCCGTAGTGCTTTTGAGGCTGTTTTTAGGTTCTTAATGCTTGAGGTGAATAGAGCCGTTGAGTGAGTTGTGAGTATTGATAGCTTCTTGTAATTGCTCAGGTTCCACAGCTTCAGCTTCGCTGTGAACAGGTTCTGCAAGGCTTGCAGTTAACTTAGTCTTTCCAAAGGAAAATCGCTCCTTAGCCAAACAGTTTAGTTGCTCATCCTCAAGACGAACAAAAGCGTTATCGTTTTGGTTGCGTGCTTCTAACTCCTGATAATGTTGAATTTTCTGCTGAATCGCCTCTAAGTTGTGACTAAGTTCGCGAATGCGTTCTGTTACCGCTTGCTCATGAGCTTCCAGAATTGCTTTACGTTCAGCAACAGCCTCAGGTTTCTGCCGATACAAGCTAGCAAACTGTTGCATCTTTTGAATCGGCATCCCAGTAGCTCGCAGTCGAGTCAAAAACTTAATCCGGGTAATGTCTGTAGCACTGTAGCGACGATGCCCGTTCGCCGCGCGGTTGACTGGCTCAACTAGCCCGTTGCGCTCATAGTAGCGCAGTGTATGCACACTCAGCCCTGTTAACATTGCTACCTGTTGAATAGTCAGTTCTGTTTCCATATGCGGACTACTTGAAACCTTCACCAACTACCTTAGAACTTAGAGTGCGCTCTAAGTCAAGGGTTTTGACAAAAAAAATTTATCTGCTGCAAAAAAGCATGAAAGAAACCGGGTTTATTTAAAAGTAGTGACTATTGACAAATTGCTAAACAATCAGTTTCTGTCCACCAAGCATAGATAGGTGTTTCGCGGTTTGGCAAATTGCCAAACGTGTTGGGCTGCATCACAGTTATATGTACGCTGTTTGTTAATTCCACAATATAATTAACGTGTGTACCCAAATACATGACATTAACTAGCCGTCCTTCAAAGCAGTTAGTCAGCAAACTGGGTTTATAAAGCGAAAGCTGAATTTTTTCCGGGCGCACACTCACTACCACCGCTTGCAATAATACTGCGGGTGTATCCGCAACACGAGCGATCGCAATTTTTAGTCCTGTTTTTGTCAAAACTTGCACAAGTGTGGCATCAAGTGATGTTATTTCACCCTCGAACAAATTGGTATCACCGATAAAATCAGCCACAAACGGGGTTCGGGGTTGTTCGTAAATTTCGTTAGGGGTGCCAATTTGTTCAATTTTGCCGTGATTCATCACCGCAATGCGATCCGACAAGGACAGCGCTTCTTCTTGGTCGTGAGTCACCATGATAAAGGTCAACCCCAGGTCTTTGTGTAAATTTGAAAGTTCAACCTGCATTTGCTTACGCAGTTTTAAATCTAACGCCCCTAAAGGTTCATCCAGCAGTAGAACAGCAGGTCGGTTAACCAGCGCCCGCGCCAATGCTACCCGTTGCTGTTGACCACCAGAGAGGTGATTGGGAAAGCGCGATCGCAAACTCTCCATTTTCACTAAAGCTAAAGCTTCTTTGACTCTGTTTTCAATTTCTGATTTGCGTAATTTTTTGAGTCGCAGTCCAAAAGCGACATTATCCCACACATTCAGGTGGTTAAACAAAGCATAGCTTTGAAAGACAGTATTGACAGGTCGGCGGTAAGGGGGGACATTAGTCATAGAATGACTTTGAATCAATATCTTGCCACCGTCAGCCCTTTCAAATCCTGCAATTAAGCGTAGTATGGTTGTCTTGCCACAACCAGAGGGACCGAGAATACTAAAGAATTCTCCCTGTCTCACATCCAAGTCTACTCCATGTACCGCAGGTTCTTGGTTAAAGAACTTGAAAACGTTACACAGTTCTACATCCAGCGACTCAAAAGTTGCCTTCTCACCCTGATTCTGCGTTGCAGTTTGAGCCATAATCCTAAATTGAATACAGTGATTTTACGTGTTTTTGTTAAGTAATATAATATATAAGTAACATGACATAAATAAACGTAATTGGTGCTAATTGCTAATGGCTAACAGCTAATAGCTCCGCCGTCTGCCTACCATTAGCAATTAGCAATTAGCAATTAGCACTTTATATTATTGTATCCGGCAACAAAAATTTGTCAGTAATTTACTCCGGCAATGATTTGAAGCTAAATATCGGGAACGATCGCAGCGGATTTATCTACAAATAATACTATTCTCAGCATCACTATACATCTTATGGCTTTATTACAATTACCTCTACTGGGCAAAAAAAGAGAGAAACGTACAGTTGGACAAGGTTACCAGTCCGTATTTTTAATCGTATTTACCCTATTAATGATGATTGGGATCGCAGGTCGTTTGGCATATTTACAAGTGGTTGAAGGAAAACACCTCCGACACCGAGCCGAATCAAACCGGATTCGGATGATACCCAAACAACCAGAGCGAGGTAACATTTTTGACCGTAATGGTCAACTTTTAGCCACCACTCGTTATCCTCATTCTATATATTTATGGCCTATGGCTCATACGAAGCCATCGTGGTCGGTTGTTGGTCCGCGTCTATCGAAAATTCTCAACATATCCTTAGACGAAATTGAAAAGAAACTCGAAGAGGCTGGTCCCAACTCGTCTTCACTCGTGCGGATTGCTCGCGACCTGAGTGAAGCACAAATTACGGCAGTGAGAGAGTATCAAAGCGAACTAAAAGACGTAGAAATAAATACTGACGCTGTTCGCTACTATCCGCACGGGAATCAACTGGCACATATAATAGGCTACACCCGTGAACTGACCCCAGAACAGTTAAAAGAAAAGCAGAAGCAAGGGTATCGACTGGGAGATGCGATCGGTCAGATGGGGATAGAAAAAGCGTATGAAAATCTGCTGCGAGGTGAATGGGGCGGTCAGCAGGTGGAAGTAGATAGTAAGGGTCGCCCAATTCGGGTTTTGGGAGAGAAACAGGCAAAGCCAGGTAAAGATATACACCTTACCATAGATATAAATGTACAACAGGCAGCTGAAAAAGCTTTGGGCAATACCAAAGGTGCGATCGTTGCACTTGACCCAAAAAACGGTGCTATCTTAGCATTGGTTTCTCACCCCACCTTTGACCCGAATATCTTCTCCAAGCAAAGACTCTCTCAAAAAGACTGGCAAAGCTTACAAGGTAAAGACCATCCGTTGGTTAATCGTGCCCTCAGCGCCTTTCCACCCGCCAGTACGTTCAAAATTATTACCACCACTGCTGCACTGGAATCGGGTAAATTTTCTCCGAACACAGTGCTACAAACCTTTGGTTCCCTCACCGTTGGTGGGGTGACATTTAGTGAGTGGAATCACTCTGGATTCGGTCCCTTGGGATTTCCTGGGGCGCTGGCGATGAGTAGTGATACATTTTTCTATCAAGTTGGTAGGAGAGTCGGTGGTCCAACTTTGATTGAATGGAGTCGTAAATATGGATTAGGTCACAAAACCGGCATTGAGTTTGCAGACGAAGAATCGAAAGGCTTGGTACCAGATGAAGCTTGGAAGCAGAAAGTTTGGAAGACGCCTTGGACGGTAGGTGACAGTATCAATATGTCAATCGGTCAAGGTGCTTTGCAAGTAACACCTTTACAATCTGCTATAATGTTCTCCGTTGCAGCTAATGGTGGATATCGAGTTCAGCCGCATTTGCTTAAAGACAACGAAGAAGCAAAAAGCTGGCGGGTATCTTTAAATATGAAACCCACAACTATAAAAATTCTCCGCGAGGGACTGCGCAAGGTTGTATCTGAAGGTACAGGCAAGCGTTTGGACGTGCCATCAATCCCCCCAACTTCTGCAAAAAGCGGCACCGCTGAAGCCGGTATTAATCGTCCAAATCATACTTGGTTTGGTGCTTATGGTCCTAGCGATCAACCAGAAATTGTGGTAGTGGGGTTTGGTGAAAACACTGGCGATCATGGCGGTACTATTTGTGGACCAATGGTCTTACAAGTGCTGGAAGCGTATTTTCAGCACTTGTATCCAGGTAAGTATGCAAAACCCGCATCTGATGAGAAATCAGGACATAGTACTGGTGATTGATAGTTGATAGTTGATAGTTGATAGTTGATAGTTGATAGTTGTTAGTTGATA
>CAXTSI010000612.1:0-4765 GCA_964246695.1 uncultured bacterium | reverse complement strand
TTTGGTTGAGAAACCCGGTTTTTTTAGTCTTGTTGAGAATGGTGCAAGATATCAGTTAGTCTGACTATAGTCATAATTTCCATACCTGGTACTGTAGTGTGAGTTGAAAATGAAATACCGGGTTGTTTTACAGCATAGTGAAGCAGACTGCGGGGCTGCTTGTCTTGCTTCAATTAGCAATTATTACGGGCGTACTTTGAGCCTGAACCGCATTCGTGAAGCGGTAGGCACTGGGCAACTGGGAACTACCTTGTTGGGTCTGAGGCGGGGGGCAGAGTCATTGGGTTTCAATGCCCGATCGGTCAGAGCATCCCCTGAGATCCTACACAGGATAAATGAAGCGCCCTTGCCAGTGATTATTCACTGGAAGGGTTATCACTGGGTTGTTTTGTATGGGCAGCGTGGCAGAAAGTATGTCATTGCCGATCCAGCCGTGGGACTCCGTTATCTCTCCAGAGACGAACTACAAGACGGTTGGACAGATTGGGTGATGCTTTTACAGGAGCCAGACCCAAGGCGTTTTTTTGCACAATCTAATGATAAAGATGACGGCTTGGGACAATGGCTTAGGCGTGTATGGCGTTACCTCCCCATACTCTCTGAGGCTTTTCTGTGCGCCCTAGTTATCGGTCTGCTCTCATTAACTTCCCCGTTCCTCATCCAAATCCTGACGGATGATGTCTTAATTCGCGGCGATACCCAGCTACTCGCTGCTGTAGCGATCGCCGTTGTGGCGATCAACCTAGTCCGAAGAGGTCTCGCACTGGTCGAAAATAACTTGGTTGCTCACTTTGCTCAACGGTTGGAGTTAGGACTCATCCTAGAGTTTGGGCAACAAATCCTGCGATTACCTCTGACCTACTATGAAACTCGTCGCAGTGGCGAAATTGTTAGCCGACTACGAGATATTCAACAGATCAATCACTTAGTCTCACAAGTGGTTGTGAGTTTACCTGGCGAGTTTTTTATTGCGGTGGTTTCTTTTAGTTTCATGCTGTTCTATAGCTGGAAACTGACGCTAATTGCCGTTTTAATCGCTGTCGTGATGACTCTATCTACGGTTGCTTTCCTGCCTACACTACAGCAAAAGACTCGCAGCGTATTGGTTTTGGAAGCAGAAAACCAAGGTGTTTTGGTAGAAACCTTTAAGGGCGCATTGACTCTCAAAACTACTACCGCTGCTCCCCAATTTTGGTCAGAATTCCAGAGCCGATTTGGTCGCCTAGCAAACGTCACATTCCGCACTATCCAAATCGGAATTATTAACAACACATTCTCTAGGGTAGTTTCTGATATTGGTAGCGTTGCCTTGCTCTGGTACGGCAGTACTCTGGTGATTAATAAAGAATTAAGTATCGGTCAACTGCTTGCCTTTAATACCCTAAATCGTAATGTTGTGTCTTTGATTAGTTCTCTAGTGGATTTTGTCGATGAATTCACGCGAATCAGAACGGCTACCTCAAGACTACAAGAAGTCATCACCACCAAAGCTGAAAATCAAGATGATGCTAAAAAGCCTTGGGCTAAAATTCCTGGCAATGCTGACATTATTTGCACAAACCTGAACTTTCATTACCCAGGCAGAAGTGATTTACTAGAAGATTTTTCCCTGACTATTCCTGGTGGTAAAGTTATCGCCCTGATCGGTAAATCAGGCTGTGGTAAAAGTTCGCTGTCTAAAGTGATTGCAGGATTATATCCGCTACAGTCGGGCAATATCCGTATTGGTTTGTATAACCTGCAAGACCTATCCCTCGATTGCCTACGACAGCAGATGGTTCTCGTTCCCCAAGAACCTCATTTTTGGAGTCGGTCGATTATTGAGAACTTCCGCTTAGGTTCTCCCCATGTCACGTTTGAGGAGATTGTCTCAGCTTGCCAAATTGCTAACGCTGACGACTTTATCAGTAGGCTACCGGACAAATATCAAACCGTCTTGGGGGAATTTGGCGCAAATATTTCTGGCGGACAACGCCAACGACTGGCGATCGCCAGAGCGATAGTTACCGATCCGCCGGTCCTAATTTTGGATGAATCAACTGCTGGACTCGACCCGGTGAGTGAAGCAGAAGTTTTAAACAAGCTGTTGTTTTACAGACAAGGTAAAACTACAATCCTCATTAGTCACCGTCCCAGAGTTATCAATCGCGCTGATTGGATTGTGCTACTGGAGCAGGGTAAAGTGAAAATCCAAGGTACGCCTGAGGAGTTGCGTTTTCTCATGGGCGACCATTTAGACTTTTTAATCCCCTAATAGCACTTGGTAGTTTTAGGAGGCGGCAGCCCACAAGATGGCATTCCCAGGCGGCAGCCCGGGAACGAGATATATATAATAGATTATCTGGGCTTGACTACAAACACTGAACACTGAGCATCTTCTACTACTTGAATACTGACAGAGCCTTGGACAATTCGTGTCATACCAGTTAATCCACGACTGCCAATGACAATTAAGTCAGCCTGATAAATATTAGCAAGGCGAATAATCTCTTCTGCCGGATCGCCTGTTACTATCTCTAATTCAGTTTGGAGTGATAACTGGGCTTGGTAAGATTGCAGCTGTTTTTCAATTTGTAAATAAGATAGTGCTGATGACTCTGGATGAGGACGATCAGCGGGTAGTTCCATTTCTGACTCGGTCGTGGGAAATACATGACAGAGAATAACTTTGCTGTCTTGTGGTAGTAACAATTGTTGCAAAGTTTCAATGACTCTATCTGCAAGTTCTGAATCGTCCAGAGCTACCAAAATAGTCTTTAGCACCGCTCTCGTCTCCTCAACATAAGAATTTAGAATTAATCTTCCTCTTCAACTCGGCGTCTGACTGATTCAGCATGGGATGGCAAACCCTCAGCCTCCGCTAGCACGTCAATTGCACCAGCAACCTTTAACAGCGCGGTTTGCGAGTACTGGATGATGCTGGAGTGTTTCAAGAACGTTTCGACTCCCAATGCCGAGGCATAGCGAGCAGCTCCAGAAGTCGGTAAAGTGTGGTTTGGTCCTGCCAAATAGTCTCCTACTGCTTCTGGGGTAGAGTAGCCCAAGAAAATAGCACCAGCATGGCGAATTTGTGGTAGTAGTGCCCAAGGATCTTCTACTTCTAGCTCTAAATGTTCGGGAGCAAACTCATTCGAGAGTTCAGCTGCCGCTTCGAGTGATTCGACAATCACAATTAAGCCATAGTGAGCGATCGCCTTTTCTGTGTCTAGCCGACGGGGGTGATCGACGAGTTGTCTTTCCACGGCAACTTGTACGTTCTTTGCCAAAGCAGCATCCGTCGTCAACAAAATTGCCGCTGCCATCGGGTCATGTTCTGCTTGCGCTAACAAGTCAGCAGCAACATGTACTGGATTTGCTGCTTCATCAGCAATAATCAGCACCTCACTTGGTCCCGCTAAAGAATCGATGCCGACGATGCCGTAGACAAGTTTTTTCGCTAGGGTAACGTAAATATTACCAGGTCCAGTGATGACATTAACTTTAGGAATTGTGTCTGTGCCGTAAGCTAAAGCGGCGATCGCCTGCGCCCCCCCGACGCGATAAATTTCTTGCACTCCAGCTTCTTGGGCAGCGACTAACACTGCTGGGTTAATCGCCTTTCCTACTCCTGGTGGTGTTACCATCACCACGCGCGGTACACCAGCCACGGCAGCTGGAATCGCATTCATGAGTACCGTACTTGGATAGGTGGCGCGACCACCAGGGACATATAGACCAGCTCGGTCTACGGGAGTGTAGCGCTTGCCTAGTACTACATCATCATCACCAAAATTTACCCAGCTTTTCGGAACTCGCTGGCGGTGAAATGCCTCAATTTGGCGGCAAGCGAGTCGAATTGCCAAGAGCAACTCTTTCGATACCTGTTGGTAAGCAGCATCTAGTTCTGAGCCTGTAACACGTAGTTCTTCTTGCTTGAGAGTTTGTCGATCAAATTCAGCTGTGTAATGTAGCACAGCTTTGTCGCCTTGGCGCTTCACTGCCTGCAACACTTCCCGCACTGTTGCCTCTTTGTGAAGCACCTGTTCATCATGGGTGCGATCGCAGATCCTTTGTAGTTCTGCTCTGACGTCTGCCTGCTGAGTAATGATTCGCAGCATGGAGTAAGGACAATGCCAAATGATTGAAAATTTTTAACTGAGAATAAGTTTTGCTCCTTACCCGAAGGGGTGCAAAGCTAACCCTAACTCTCTTCTCTAGCTTAACCTGGATTTTTTTGATACTTCCACGGTTTCCAGCACGTGGTTTGCTTAAGAAGGTGAATAAATACTGAAATTTTTTTGCCTTACCCTGACGGGAAAGCTCAAGAATCTAAAGGTAGGAGCAGGCGTACGAAGTTTTACTATTTTCTTGCTCCACTCCCAAACCTGTTTGCTTGGGTTTCGTGTGATGATGATTTTTCCATAGTCTTGTAGTATTATACATAAAAATCTGCCTAAATGCCCGGTTTTTTTGTTGAACATGGGATGAGTTGTAGGTAGACCCGCCAATGGCAAGCCCAATTGTATAATTATATTCTTTAAACTACTCAAGCATATAGGTAAGAAGAGGCATTTGTCATCTCGCAGATCATACCATCTTGCTGATAGTTTGAGTACCTAATTCTAACGCATTTTTTCACGCGCAGGTTATAACAGATTAAACCATTAGATTGCCTTGACCGAAGAAGGGAGTAGGGAGTAGGGAATGGGGAGTAGGGAGATGAGGGAGTAGGGGGAGATGAGGGAGATGAGTCCGTCAAATTAACCTCCTCATCCTCCCCCCACTC
>CAXTSI010000611.1:0-4766 GCA_964246695.1 uncultured bacterium | reverse complement strand
ATTTTTTTTTGTTTCCTTGTCCCCTTGTGTCAACTCGGGAAAATCCGTTTCTGGAGCAGATTTTCTCTGTGTCAACTCTTGTGTCAACTCCTTGTCCCCTTGTGTCAACTCGGGAAAATCCGTTTCTGGCTCAGATTTTATCTGTGTCAACTCTTGTGTCAACCCTTGTGCCAACTCTTCAGAATTCATTTGTCAACCTTTCACTGACCTTACTGTAAACCCAGTGTCAACGAATTTTTTTTAACTGTCAATGTAGGTAATACGTAGATGAGATTTGAATAGCGCTTATATAAAGGAAAATTGTCGAATTTTAAAATTCGACACCAAAAAGTGGCAAATTATTTTTAATCCGGTTTTGATTTTTCTACAGGGTCATCTGTCGCGTTCTAAAACTAAAAAAGTTATTTACAGATGAAACAAATAGTTCTCGCGATTTTGTCAAATGCTGGCGGAGTAGGTAAAACAACGCTAGCCGTGCATATTGCTTTTTCCATGGGTAAGCTTGGTTTTAAGGTAGCCATGATAGATTTAGACCCCCAACGCTCTTTAGATGTCTTTTGTGGTCTACAACCAGCGCCTGAGCAGAATACGTTAGTTGATGTATTATCGAGAGATTTCCAGGGTGATTGGTCTTTAGTTCCAGTGTGGTCAGATTCTAAGATCGAAGTGTGTCAAGGGCATCCGCTCCTAGCTGATGTCGTCAATGATTTAGTAATCAGGAAGCGGGGTGAGTACGCGCTCTTAGATCGCCTGAAAAAATATCCCTTACCACATGACTTAATTATTCTAGACTGCCCTGCCACATTGGGTATGCTCAACGTTAATGCTTTAGCAGCATCAACCCATCTGTTGATCCCAGTGCAGTTGGAAATGAAATCGATTTCTGGGTCTGCCGAGTTGGTAGAATGGTGCATCACTACTGCTGATGAACTGCAGCTTGACCCTAAACCAACAATTCTAGGGTTTGTCCCCAGTATGTACGATGAGAAAGTGGCGATGCACCGTCAGTACTTGCAACAGCTACCAGAAATTGTTGAGAAACTTCACCTCAAGTTATACCCCAAAGTGAGAAACTCAAGCGAATTCAAAAACGCCAGCGCTTACGGTCAACCTTTACAAAAGTACCGTCCCAAACACCCAGCCACCAAAGATTTCAAGCTTCTTACCGATGATATTTCAGCTTTGATTAAGGAGAAATAATTGTGGCTTTGCCCAAAATAGGTACCAAATTCGATGGTGCTGTACAAAAGAGTTCGCAGGAGCAAAAAATTGTTGAACTCCAAGCCGAAGTAGAACGGCTAAGAAAAGATAATAAACCAGAACTAGAACTAGAACTGCAAAAACTCAGAGAAGAATTACAGAGCCAGTCACGAGAGCTAGAAATTGATGTGGAGTTAATTGATCCCAATCCCAATCAACCCAGGCAAACAATTACAGATGAGTCCATCCAAGCCAAAGCACGGTTACTGAAGAAGCACGGTCAAATTTCACCCGTCATTTTAGTACAACAGCAAAATGGTCGCTATATGCTTCTAGATGGGCAACTGCGTACCCAAGCAGCAATTGAGTTAGGTTGGAAGACTATCCGTGCTTTTATTGTACCGATGCCAGACGATTTAAATTCTTCGGCACTCATGACTTTTTTGGGCTTTGAAGATTTAAACCCGTTGGATAAAGCAGAGGCTTTAGCCTCATACGTCACCAAAACTATTGGGTTAGAAGTTGATGAAGTCGCCACAATGCTCGCTACTGTACTCAAACGTATTGAACGTGATGGTAAGACTAAAGAACTGGCAAAACTGATCGCTGTCAGTGCTGAGTCACAGCTGGCGGGTTTAGAAGAGCTAGGGATTATCGGAAATCAACAAGACTTACTTTTATTACTGCTGGAACTGGGATTGAATCCCGCTAGCGTCAAAGCTAATCTCCTGCCCATGTTATTCTTACCCCAGGATTTAAAAGATGCCATTCGCTCAGAGGGATTAAAGGGCGCTCATGCTTTGGCACTAGTCACTTTATCAGCTAAGGCATTAAGTATATCTGAGCCCTTAGCGACACTAGAGCGAAAGTCAGCAACTGACGAAGTGTTGAAAAAAAATCTCACTGTCCCCGAAACTAGGGAACTCATCAAACAAATCAAAGCCAAGTATTTAAAGTCAGAAAAAGTTGAGTCGAAGAAGGTGAAAGCAGTAATTCAACTTGTGCGCGAATTGTCTACTGAGTCACTAACTGATGTTGGTCAGGAACAATTGCAGGAGTTGCGATCGCTGCTTATGGAGAAACTAGCAGAAATTGACAAGCACACGAATGAATAACATCGATCCTTACCCTCGGCTTTACACCTCTGTTAATAACAACACCAACTACCTAATATTTGAAATCTTTGTTGATGGACAGATGTTAGTTGACTTCACTTACTACGCGGTGGACTTAGAAGAGATAACCAAATCCATTAGCCATGATGGTCAATTTTACATCATCACTTGCCATTGTGGTGTTCCAGGTTGCGCTGGTATTGGTAAAGGTATTGAGGTACTTCATGCTCAAGGTTTGGTTCTTTGGACTATACGAGAGCCAATACCTTTACGAACATTAACCTGGGAGCAAAAAATGTACCATGACGCGATTTTCACTGCAATCCAGCAAAGCAAGCAACTCATGGCGCAAGCAATGCATACCAGCAACCAAAAAATTGAAGTTGTTCCTATGCAGAACGAGCGACTGCTTGCAATAAAATAATCAACATGGGTATTTAGTAGAAAGGTGACGAGTAAGTGCGATCGCATATCTGTTTACTGGGTAATTGATGGAGTATGAACTTTGTCAGTGTTGTCAAAAAACTGAACCACGCCACACCATCGCTCATTTCTCCAAGAACCCTCATAAAATTGACCATCGGTGTATCGGTTGATAACATAACGCCAAAACGTCTGTGCATCTGCATTCTCAGCTAACTGTCGCACTTCCCACTTACCAGGAAACAAATCAAAAATATGTCTAGCTACCTGATAGCCAATTCCTTGTCGGCGGTACTTGCGTAGGATGAAAAATTCACCAATGTCCATAGTGTTTTCATCTCCGGATAGATAGCTACGCCCGTCGGCAATTACAAATCCCGCAAGTTTACCATCCACCTTAACGAGAAATGGGTGTCGCCAAGGTTCTGTCCAGCAACCATGAAGATCGTCGTCTCCAAACCGACCATCATCTCCGACATCCCAACCTATTAATTCACTAAAATCATAAAGGTAAAGTTCTATCAAATTACTGAGAATCGGCTTGTCGTAAAGAGTTGCTTTGAGGACTTCAATATTCACGATACGTTGAACCAGACGTGTTACAAAAAATCGCACTTTCAAGTTGGGCAATATAATTCGCGATCGCCCTTCATAGTCATAGCTCCAAAATAAACCTAGCACACGCGAGAAAAGCCCGACCCTTCCTGCTTAAAGTCCACATTGCCAGAAAAATATCGCTCTAAGATTCCTCTAAGTGAGCGTTGCAAATAGGGGCGACTGCACTTTTCTGTGCTTCCTTATAACCCACATTCCGCACCCACAACTGTCACACCTCAACGAAACGGATATATTTAGTACATAAGAACTATTTGTTAGCAGAGTTAACTAGAGCTAAATAAGAATAATTACTATTAAGCTGGATGTGCAGCTAATATAACTGTGATATGTAGAGCATAAAAATAATAATCATTCGCATGCGGATGGGGAAGGGATCTGACTTCTTTGACGGATGCGTAGACGCGGAGCGGCTTGTCGTCAGACATCGCTTACTATGTCGCTATCTCACATATTGCATCTGGAAAAACTGAAATAAGAACGCACAAAGGTTGACCAAAAATGTGAAAATTTTAACTAATATGGTTTTGGGTACTTTGTGATCATGTTTAATGTCAAAGATATTGAAATCAAGAATATTGACCATTTGGGGATAGTGGCAGGAATAGTAGACTCAATTGGATTGGTGGAAATAATTAATAATTTATTAGGTGAAGAAGTAGGAGAAAAAGTTAGTGCTGGACATGTAGTAAAAGCAATGATTTTAAATGGATTGGGCATGGTTTCAAAACCGTTATATATGTTTCCTCTCTTTTTTGAATCCATAGCTTGTGAGCATTTAATTGGAGCCGGAGTTCTCCCAGAATATTTGAACGACGATAAACTGGGTAGAGTGATGGACAAATTATTTCTAAAAGGACTAGATACAATATTTTTATCAATTAGTTTAAATGTTGTCAAAAAATTTGAGATATATGAGCGCATCATCACAATGATAATGGGGTTATGCTTACTAGTTTACACACTTGCCCAAAGACAAATTAGAGCAGCTTTATCAGCCTCAAACTCTACTAGAAAAAATCAATTAGGTAAATCAATAAATAACCCCACATTAAGATGGGTATTTGAGTGTTTTCAATCAATTCATCTTGTGACGTTCAACCAAGAAACAGATATTTCTAATTTGACTCCAGAGCGAAATTTCATTCTTACATTTTTACCAGAAAGTTGCCGCATTTACTACAATTGTGTGACTTAACTATTAATATTCTCGCTTGTTTAAATGGACTATTTAATTTGATTAATAGTCTTAAATTGTCACGCTTTTTTTCTCTTTTTTTGGCTCTTTATATAAGTAAAAAAATATAAAAATATAATATATATAAACTTAAATTATTAATTGACTCTGAAGTTGCTTGAGGTAATCGTGCAGCGTATGAAATGGAAGCGTTTTACTGGGAACTAGAATTATCT
>CAXTSI010000610.1:0-4789 GCA_964246695.1 uncultured bacterium | reverse complement strand
ACTCCCCACTCCCCATCTCCCTCTTCATGACTAAAACCATTGTCGTCAAAATCGGTACCTCCAGCTTGACCCAACCAAATACCGGGCAGATGGCGCTTTCCACAATTGCTACCTTGGCGGAAACCCTCACGCATCTACGCTGTCTTGGTCATCGAGTGATTTTGGTTTCCTCTGGGGCTGTGGGGGTGGGCTGTGCGCGGTTGGGCTTAACCGAACGCCCCAAGGCGATCGCCCTAAAACAAGCAGTAGCAGCAGTAGGACAAGGCAGGTTAATGCGGGTGTACGACGATTTATTCACTACCTTGCAACAACCAATCGCCCAAGTTTTGCTAACCCGCAGTGATTTGGTACAGCGTAGTCGCTATCTCAACGTCTACAACACCTTCAAGGAATTACTGGCACTAGGAGTAATTCCAGTGGTGAATGAGAATGACACGGTAGCAGTAGAAGAACTGAAATTTGGTGACAACGACACCCTTTCGGCTTTAGTTGCTAGCTTAGTGGAAGCAGATTGGCTGTTTTTGCTTACCGATGTAGATCGACTTTACTCAGCCGATCCCCGTTCTGTACCCGATGCCCAGCCAATCACTTTAGTTAGTAGCATCAAGGAATTGGCAGAATTACAGGTGCAAACAGGTACCGCAGGTTCCCAATGGGGTACTGGCGGCATGGTGACAAAAATTTCCGCAGCCCGAATTGCTACTGCTGCGGGTGTCCGTACCGTAATTACCGAAGGGAAATACCCTGGCAATATAGAAAAAATATTACAGGGACAAGCTATTGGTACTTGCTTTGAACCGCAACCAGAACCAACTTCTGCACGTAAACGTTGGATAGCTTATGGTTTACTTCCGGCTGGGAAATTGTATTTGGATGAGGGAGCAGTGGTAGCAATTTCTCAAGCTGGCAGATCGTTATTAGCCACTGGCATTACCGGTGTGGAAGGGGAGTTTGACCCTCAGGACGCGGTGCAATTATACAACAAAAGTGGTAGCGAAATCGCCAGAGGACTTGTGAACTACAGCAGCACCGACCTACAAAAGATTCGCGGACGTCATTCTCGCGAAATTTCTGCCATTCTGGGCTACGAAGGTGCAGAAACTGTCGTTCACCGAGATAACTTGGTTCTAACTTAGCATAGAAATTAGGTCAACTCCATTTTCTCGTTCCTATGCTCTGCATAGGAATGCATTACAGAGGCTCCGCCTCCAGAAATATAGCACAAGAGGCAGCAGCCCACAATACTGCAACGAGCGAAGCCTCACGGTAAGCCGACTCTAATTCTCGACACCGCAACAATTCCAGTGCCACCTCAATGACTTGGGAGCGAGATTAGGGTCACATGTGAGTGTGTTTCCCTGTTTCTCTATAACGTTAAGTTTGATTAACGATATATCGCGATATGTCTATAATCGAATTACCAGCGTTTGAGAGAAACAACTATGTTCCTAGGTCTACATCATCATCGTCATGGTCACTTTTTTGCATCAGAATATGACGATAAGCCGCACAGAGGGAGGCGCGGTCACCGTGGCAGAGATTGGAAAGATGAACAGCGGACTCCCCGTGGTGATATAAAATACATCTTGCTGGCGTTACTCGCAGAGCAACCCCGGCATGGATACGAGTTGATCAAAGAATTAGAGGCGCGTTACGGTGGTTTTTGGAAACCCAGCCCAGGTTCGGTTTACCCCACATTACAGTTGCTGGAGGAAGGAGGTTATCTTACCAGTGAGCAGCTAGAAGGCAAGCGGGTATACACTATTACAGAAAGTGGTAGACAATTACTAGCTGAGCAAGGCGATCGCCTCCCTGGAATGGAAAGGGGACACAGACCCCAGCACTTGATCGAATTGAAAAACGCGATCTCTGATGTGGGTGCAGCTGTCATGCAGGTGGCTCGCAGTAATAATCCAGACAAAGTCAGCAGAGTACGTGAAATTCTGAGCCGCGTCAAACGCGATATCTACACCATCTTAGCAGAGGAGGAGTAACAGCAAGGATAAGGGAAGACAAATCAATTAAAAATTAAAAATTAAAAATTAAAAATTCTTAATTTTGCATTTTTAATTTTTAATTCTTGTACTCCCCCCACTTCCTTAAAGCGCCTCTGGTGGAGAAATATCACGTCCGACAGTACCAAGTGGACGACTAGACTGTAGCCCTGGTTTAGTCGTTGGTTTTTTATCTTGCAATGACTGGGTGAATGGTGAAGAAGATGGGGTAACCGCTTGTGAATGAATGAGTTTGTCAGAAGAAGCTTGCTGAGATATAACTGATAAACCGGACAGTGCCCCAGCCACAAGAGCTGTATAACTTACATACAAATGCATGGGATGTAGTTTCAATTCCAATCCGGAAATATCTTGAGACTTATAAAGAGAGGGCAAAACTGATTTTACAGGCTCTGGTGCTGGTAAAGAAGCAGCTAAAGCAGTGCCATTTAGTCCCAAGGTATTGCCCATCACACGGATATAGCCACGAACAAAAACTTCTTCTGGCAATAACTCCCAGTTGCCATTTTCCACAGCTTCCATGTATCGAATCTGTACGTGAGTATAAACGTGAAGTTGGCTCAGAGAAAGACCTTTAAGCGTGCGTGCTTGCTGTAATTGTTGACCGATTTGACGCAGAGTACGAGAGCGCTGTTCGGCTGCCGTTTGCTTAGCTTGTTCAACTGCCAACGATTTTTTATTCAATTTGCTAAGCCATCTCATTGATGTTTTCGTTGTGGGGCGGTTTTGTTGGAGTTTCACACTGATGTCGGCAGGAGTTGCCACCACATCAGAGGATGGTAATACTTTACTAGTAGTTGCGGGTGTAGATTTTTGTTTGATCACACTAGTTAAGCACTGAGATAAATCAGTAGAATCTGTTTGTTCAATAGCTACTGTTTCACTCTGGTTGTCTGGGTGTTGGTTATTCTCTACAACTTTTTGATGTGTTTGGACGAATTGCTGAAATGCCACACTGATCGCTTCTCTACTTACAGCTTTCAACAAAACATTGGCTTGTTCAGATGAGGGTCCAAGCAGAGAGCGCAAGCTAGCCAGTTCCCGACGATAAACTTTACTTTTATGCAGTTTAGTTTCTATTTCACCTAAGAGCGATCGCAATTCATCTTGAGAAATTTCAATAGAAGTATTGCCACCAAGAATTGATAAAAAATGCATAGGTTTCATAGCCATTTTTAGAAGCCTCCTGAGGCGATTGTTCAAAGGATAGTTCTATGTAATTTCTTCTGAAATTTACTGACTATTCCGGATGATTTTAGTATCATTTTTATCTCATTCAGTAACAAACACTTAGCAAAATAATGCATCAAAAATTATCCAATCGTTTGTGAATGGACATTACTTTACTATTAGTAATAGTTGGTAATTGGGACTCAGGTAATTTTTTCTTAGCTGTCACACAGAAACGGTATTAAGAGAGCCTTACGAGAAAAATTTGTAATTTTTTATTCACAATTTTTAATTGAGTTGTTAATTACGAATTATTTCTGGATGCTTTTGTGTTGATCCCTCTTAGAAACAGAACCTAAATGGACGAAAGACTGTACTGTTTGCAGATAAAGAGACTGAGCAATTTCTGCTACGTCGTTATGTCCGGCGCCTGGAACGAGAAGCAACTTTTTCGGTTCGGGTGCGGCTGCATACATATCTTGGCTCATAAAGGCTGGCACCGTCACATCGGCGGTACCGTGAATGAATAAAACTGGCACTTTTAAATTTGGCACTTTCTTCATCGATTCAAAGCGCTGTGTCAGTATTAAATCGACTGGAAACATCGAAAAAATGTTCCGATAAGCAATGACCTGCCGGATAGAGGTAAAAGAGCTTTCCACAATTAATCCACCAGCGTCTGGGTGTTGGAGTGCCAAATCAATCGCTATTGCACCTCCCAGAGAATGTCCAAATATAAAAATTTTGTTAGGTGAGATCTGTCGCTGGTGTACCAAGTAATTCCAAGCTGTGGCTGCATCCTGATAAACCCGCTGTTCATTAGGAAAACCGCCTTCACTGCGACCATAACCCCGGTAATCAATCAGCAAAACAGAAAACCCTAGTTGATGAAACCGATTTGCGTGGGTAACATTTGCGCCAATGTTGATACCATTCCCGTGCAGATACAGTATGACCTTGGCATCGGATTGGTTTGCTCCGATCCACCAACCGTGAATGCGTTCCACTTTGCCAGATGCAACCGGCACAGGTAACCAGACCTCTTCGTAACGGAGATTAAAAGATTCTGGTGTAGTTTCGACGATCAAAGACGGAAAAAAGATTAATCGAGATTGCTGAAAAAAAAGAAATATACATACAGCACCGTAGCCCAGCGCTGCAACCACTCCTACCCACAACAGTAGCAAGAACAACAACCTGATGGGATATTGCAGCTTTGTTGTCTTCATGCAAGTATTTTTAAATACAATAAGATTAGTCTAACCTAGGGGCTTTAGCTTTTCAAAATCGTAATTTTTTTTAAAAAAATGATTTACAATAAATTCAAGAAATTATTGAGTAAATGTACATCCATTTAAGTAAGCTGCCCTTGCATCTCATTAGTTAAGGTCGGTAATTGCTAATTGCTAATTGCTAATTGCTAATTGCTAATTGTTAATTGCTAATTGCTAATTGTCAATTGCTAATTGCTAATTGTCAATTGTTACCATTAGCCATTAGCTATTAGCCATTAGCCATTAGCCATTAGCTATTAGCCATTACCCATTAGCCATTAGCCATTAGCCATTAGCCATTAGCTATTAGCCATTAGCCATTAGCCATTA
>CAXTSI010000609.1:0-4790 GCA_964246695.1 uncultured bacterium | reverse complement strand
TCACTATCATCCTCCGGAACATTTGATGCGAAAGCTGGTTCAAGTTATTCAAAAACAAAAAAACCCCAAAATGGTGTTATCCAATCAGGGGAGTTAGTTATCAGGGTGCATCTACCAATTACATGTTCTCAGTTCAACCAGTAGGTTCCGGATAAATTTGGTCAAATTTTCTTTCATAAATATATTCTGTAAAAAATAAAAAAGCCCCTAGTACCGAACCCTTGGAATTAAAAATTTAAAAAGCTTACATATTTTCGCGCCTAGTGTACTAGTAGCCGGCAGCCGACCAGGGGAGTTAGTTATCAGGGTGCATCTACCAATATTATGTTCTAAGATTGATCAGTAGATTCCGGATAAGTTAGGGAAAATTTTCCTTCATAAATATATTGTCTCAAAGATAAAAAAGCCCATTATAGTCAGCAGCTTACTAGGGGAGTTAGTGGTTAGGGTGCATCTACCAATACTAAGATAAGCGTGGTAACTACCATTTTCCTGACAAATCTACATGCAGGGTGAGGTTGTTGCTGTTTGCCAAGCAGAAAAAAAATGGAACAGAGGGTTTTAGCCAACTAGGAGAATTTAGGGGTAAGGTCATGAGTAAGTATCTTTGATGCATTTGCCAATCGGGGTATTCTGGGTTATGCAGGCAGCCCCCGGATCAATTAGTGTAGATTGGAGGGATTTTTTTGTTAACGATCGAAAAACCCCTAGTAAGTGTTACGCAACTAGGGTTTGTTGAAGATAAAGGTGCATCTACCAATCAAAATTTTCTATGCGGAAACAATATAATCCGGATAAAGTTGTAAAAGCTGCTCTGCAAAACAACTTGAATTAGAAACATTCAGTGACAGGATGCATCTAAAGTATAACAAGAAGCGAAACATGGACTTGAAACTGTTGCGTTTCAAGCTAGATTTAGGAGGCAAACAGAAGTTGTGACCCAGGAATTTCACATTTCCGTAACCCCAGTAGGGCAAAATGACTACTTGGTGCGGACGGAACAAGTCGCGCCTGGGGTGCCATTGGCAGAGGAACTGGTGAATTGGCCTGTAGCTGACTGGTTGACAGCTGCTGGGCATCTGATGAATGACCCTTTGAAGTCAGTGTTGCAGGGAGATGCGATCGCAAGAAACTCTGTCAACTTGTCTGCCTTGGGTCAACAACTCTATAATGCACTGTTTCAAGGCACTCTCAGAGATAGTTGGATTACAGCGCAAGGAATTGCCCAAAACCACCAACAGGTATTACGCCTGCGCTTAGGGTTAAAAGACACTCGATTAGCGCGTCTGCCTTGGGAAGTGATGCATTTTGGCGATCGCCCAGTTGCTACAGGAGCTTATATTGCTTTTTCTCGCTACCAAAGTGGAGTTAATGGGGCATCTCGTCTGCCATCGACAAACATGCCAATGCCACTTAATGAAGGTGGGATCAAGGTACTGATGGCGATCGCTTCCCCCACCGATCAAGTCCGTCTTTCACTACTTAAACAAGAAGCGATCAAACTCCAAGCCGAACTCCACTACCTTGAAGGCGGCTATTTTCCACAAATTCAACTAACCCTGCTAGAACAACCAGGGCGGGAAGAATTGACACAAGCCTTAGAACAAGGACGATATCACGTTCTACATTACTCCGGTCATAGTAATTTAGGTCCTAATGGCGGCGAGATTTATCTTGTCAGTAGCAGAACTGGCTTAACGGAAACCTTAAGTGGTGACGATTTGGCAGGTTTGCTCGTCAATAATAACATTCAAATGGCAGTATTTAACTCCTGCTTGGGAGCATACGCGCCTACTTCAGACACAATTGCAGACACAGGCGAACGCAATCTCACAGAAAGCTTGGTGAAGCGAGGCATTAGGAGCGTTTTGGCAATGTCAGAACGCATTCCCGATGATGTGGCGCTAACGCTGACACAATTGTTTTACCGCAACCTCGCCCGGGGATATGCGGTGGATCTGTGCGTGAGTCGGATGCGCCAAGGATTGGTTACTTCCTATGGTGCTCACCAGATGTACTGGGCGTTACCGATTTTGTATCTCCAACCAGAATTTGACGGTTATCTGAGTCCAGAGATTTATTTACAGCAAAGTATGGAGTTACTTAACGAGTACGATCCGGCTTTAAGGACAACGCCAACGATGTATTCGGCTGTAGATGATGTCGAGATGCCTTTACCAATTGAGGATATAATACCTTCGTCTTTGGCAAGAGACTCGAATGATCTTGACTGGCTGGGCGAAGATACCTGGGGCGACCTCGTTGATGAAATTGAGTATGATGACCCAACCTATGAAGAGGATTCGGCTATTGTTTCCGATCTGTTTCGCCAGCTAGATAGCTCATCATCTAAAACAGAGCAATCTCATATGACTGCTGAACTTGTGGAAGATGTTGGGTCGGAAAATATTTATAAGAGCGAAGTTTCAGGGCAGATAGATTCGCAAGATGGCGAGTCGCTGATGTGGACACAAGTCCCATCAGGGAGGAAATATGGCGAAGAGACCAACCCAGATCTGCGTGAGTTACCAACTGGCAGCGAAGCGTCTCGTGGTCGGGGTGAAAATTCCCACGGTGCTCTTGAAAATCCAGATTTATCCTCATTAGACTCATCTCCAACCCCATCACAACAAGCTACATTAAGACGTCGTACCAGACGCAATTTGGGGGCAATTTTTGGGATTGTAGGAGTAAGCGCTCTAGCAGCTATTGTTGGTTTTAATTGGTGGCACAATCACCAAATGTCATCGTTATCTGACATTCATCCTTTGCCCACCGAGTCTCCATCTAGCCAAAATCCTCCAACTCCTCAAGTCAATGTAAAGACAGATGCTACTGGAATTGTCACCGCTTACGCCACTGAAAAATTAAGTAGGGGCGACTTGCAAGCAGGGCTTGGTGCGGTGGAAGAACTACTTAACCGTGGTGCACTCAATAACGCTAAAGCCGCCCTCGATCTTGTTTCCCCGGAACAATTTGACGATCCATCTGTCAACTTTTTCAAGGGGCGATTAGCGTGGCAATTTGTCCAGACTGGAGACAAAAAATACAGCGTTGATGATGCCCGTCGTTTTTGGGAAAATGCCGTGAAAGCTAAACCAGACTCGCTGTTGTATACTAACGCTTTAGGGTTTGCTTACTATGCCCAAAGCGATCTGAATCGAGCCAATGATTCATGGTTCAAGGCGTTGAATGTAGCTGTCAAACAGCAGAACACAACCACTACTACCCGTGCTGTCGCCGCCCCACCACCAACTCCTCGGCAAGATACTTTAACTGCCTATGCTGGGTTAGCACTGGGGTTGTACAAAACGGCATCTAGTTACCCTGCTGCTAAACGTGAGCAATATCTTAAGGAAGCGGTCAAGCTGCGTCAAATGGTAGTCAAAGATGATCCACTCAATTTCCAACTGGATCAATTAAGTAAAAATTGGCTGTGGAGTGAGGCGGCTTTGAAAGATTGGCGATCGCTCCTCCAGTTAAATAGTGAACGTAAATCAGATGACGAATAATAAAAATTAAAAATCAAAAATGGTGCATGTAATGGAGGTAACAAAGACTGGTTCTAGACGTGTTAACATTCACGTCAATTTACTACAAAACGTTTTTTGGAATAACTCGGAGCGTAATTCGTAATTATTTACTCCACGGAGTCGCGCCGTTCGCAAGAAACAAGGAAAATTTTTTTCCATTAATAAATCGCGTAGCGAGTTCGTCTATTCGCATGTACCTCCAATTACGAATTACGAATTACGAATTAGTAATTATTCGGTCATACTCCATAAAAACCACAGGAACGCCAAGCAACATTTTCCCTAAATGAGAAAATCTAAACTTACGCGCCAGGGATGGAGGTATGTCCTGAAAGGAAATTGGCACAAAGCCAAAGCAAACGTAAAACTGTGCTAGTCGCTGACCCAAACATTCCAAATAAAGCGGTTGAGTTGCCTCATGAATCAGATGCTGTGTCAGAAACGTCCCCAAACCGCGACCTCTCCAAGCTGATTTTACAACCAAGCTCCCAAGTTCTTGCGCACCAGAGAAGCTTCGTAGTTGTCCGCAAGCTACTAATTCCCCCTCGCATTCAATAACCCAGAATTGCTGCCAACGTAATTGAGTCGGGTCAAGTGTTGCCAATAGCACCAACAATCGAATCGACCAAATATCCCCAGATGTTGCTCTGCGGAGAACACACCCCATTGGTAACGAATCGTTCTGTTTCATAAGTACAATGCTCGACAATCATCATATCACTAAAGGCTCTCTCTCGGCTTGACAAAATCGAGTAAAATTACCAGTATTTTACCTGGATCGTTGATGAAATACTCAGCGGTATCAATCACCACCTCAGACTGAACGTATACCGCGAATGATAACCGAGTTTTCTAAAAAGTTGAAGTAAAGCCACCACAAACAGGCAGCGATCGCAAAGCCACCTACAGCAGCAATAGTGGGGAATAAATTCCAGTTTGTGCCAGATGTGCCAGTCGCAACGGAGACTATCCCCTCGCCAAGCACGATCGGCGTTAACAAACCGAATCGTTCTGGTAGGTGCGAAGGATGTACAGGCGTACCAGCCAGCAGCCGAGATCCCACAATTGGTGCACTCAGTTCGATAACTCGATCCAGCTAGCATGACGCTCTCGTTCAGCATCACTAGTTACACGTAGGCGCGGTTTTCTCCACCGACTTGCTGATACCCTGATTTGTCCTTTCGGTGAATTAGTCATTGGTCAATTGTTAGTTGTTAGTTGTTAGTTGTTAGTTGTTAGTTGTTAGTTGTTAGTTGT
>CAXTSI010000608.1:0-4791 GCA_964246695.1 uncultured bacterium | reverse complement strand
TGAGCAACCCATCAACCCTCATATTGCTTTTTTATGACTTTTTCAGCAAACCCTAACTAGACTTGATATAATGACTATCTCGGTGGTTGCCGAGCATGGAAACCCGAAGTATACCTAGGAAAATTCTGAAATGAGTGTGCAACCTTTCAAAGTGCAGATTCCGCAAGCGACACTTGATGATTTGCACGAACGTTTGGCACGCATCCGTTGGACTGATGAGATTACGGACGCTCTTTGGGAGTATGGTACCTCCCTAGCCTACATGAAAGAGTTAATAGACTACTGGCAGAACCAATTTGATTGGCGTAAGCAGGAGGAATTAATTAACCGCTTCGCTCATTTCCGCGCTAGTATAGAAGGCTTGAACATTCATTTCATTCACGAGCGAGGGTTAGGTCCTAATCCTATACCGATTATCATTACTCACGGTTGGCCCAGTTCTTTCTTCCAAATGTTGAAAATTATTCCGTTGCTGACCGACCCTAGGAGTCACGGCAAAGAAGCGGCGGATTCTTTCGATGTCATCGTTCCATCGCTGCCTGGTTACGGATTTTCAGACCGGCCAAGCGAGCGAGGAATGACCGTTCCGCGCATCGCCAAGCTTTGGGCGCGGCTGATGACACAAGAATTAGGCTATAGCCGCTTCGCCGCGCAGGGCGGCGACATCGGGGGCGGCGTGACGCAGCAACTCGGTCTCGCTCATCGAGATTTGTTGATAGGCATTCATCTGACTGACATCCCCTTTTACCTGCAATCGGGCGGACTTCCCTCCGATTTGTCCGAAGTAGAACTTAAATTTCTTGCGGAAGCTCAACAATGGGGAATGGTAGAAGGCGCTTATGCCATGATTCAATCTACCAAGCCGCAAACCCTCGCTTATGGCTTGAACGATTCTCCAGCAGGTTTAGCCGCATGGATTGTCGAGAAGTTCCGCATGTGGAGCGATTGCGACGGTGTTGTTGAACGTCGTTTTACAAAAGACGAACTGCTCACCAATTTGACGATTTATTGGGTGACGGAGACAATCAACTCTGCAAATCGCATCTACTACGAAGACCAGCACAGCCCGCCGCCCTTCAAACCTGGTGAGCGCGTGGAAGTGCCGACGGCGCTGGCTAGATTTCTCAAAGACCTCACACCTGCGCCGCGCCAATTAGCGGAGCGTCTTTTTAATGTGCAACGCTGGACGGAGATGCCGCGAGGTGGTCACTTTGCTGCAATGGAGGAGCCGGATTTGCTCGTCGAAGATATTCGCGCCTTTTTCCGTCCTCTGCGGTAATCAAGCAATTAATGGCAACTCCCTAGCTGCCTACCTTACTATCAAGCTCGGTTCTTATACCATTTCAAGTTTCTTCTGCCGCCTGCTGCTGTTTAGCTAGTTCCGGCAGAAGCCTCCCGCTTACTCGAAGAGAAGCGGCGAGATGAGTGCCAGGACGAAAACGGTACGACCCCCTCCCTATTCTTGCATAGCAAGAATAGGGAGGGGGTCGAGGTATTTTTAGCGCTCTTTCATCACTCTGGATAGAGGAAAATAGGAGTAATGCTCCAAAGTGGAATGGAATTTTGCTTTGAATTGTTGGGATTAATTTTTAATAAAAATAACTTAAGAAAAACCTTTCACAGATTATCTTGAAACCATCTTCTAAAGTGATAAACCAGGTTTTGATTGATGAGTCAATTATCATTAATATAAAATTAATGATAATAACTGACGATTTAACAAGGCTTTGGGATGATGCTATCAGAACCGATGTCTGACGAGTAGCCGCTACCATTAGTATGTAAAAACTAATTTTATCGGGTGAAAAGCTATAACGTTATTTCTCTAGTTATGACAAAGCGATCGCAACACAGCCCTCGCGATATTGATGATAGAGAATGGCTAATTTTCGATACCTTACTTTAGTGCATGGCTGACGTCGGAAAATTATTTTGTTCTCTGTTTATCCAGAGTCGAATAAAACATAGCCTTGAAATTCATTCATGAGATTTTGTAGTGACAAAAATCCCGCTTCTAGGTGAGGAATCTTAAAAATACGTAGCCAAGGAGTGAGAAAATTCAAGAATACATACGGCTGAATGATCAGACGTAAGTTATTTAAGGTTGACTTCCATCCCAGAGTAAAATCCCACCAATCATGCTGACGATAAACTTCAGGTTCAATGCTTGACTTTTGGGAAATATTTTTAGTTTCTGTTTCAGTTTTGTCAGTTCTATCTCGTTCAATAGCGTGCCAGCTAACCATTAAATAGGCACAACACACTATTGACCACCATCTTTCTATTTGTTGATAATCAGTCACTCGAAAATCTGCCCAACCAAATTCATTTTTGGCTTGTTTAAATCCGTACTCAACCCAATTGCGAAATCCATATGTATTGCCAATAGTCTGCTGAATATTTCCCGGTAAATTAGTCATTAAATACCAAGTTGTATTTTTCCTTTCTTTAAAAACATCCTTAGTAATCTTCCAATATCTAATATCGGCTGCGCCTTGACACATAATTTCCTGAATGTAATAAGTCTGTTCTTTACCATTAGAAAATACTCGGTCAAACGTTTGCCAGTTACCGTATTCTACCTGAGATAACTCTGCCCAAGCTTGGTGATTGCTTCGCACTGCCAAGACATATTTTAATTGACACTGATTCAAAATCATCCGAAAAGTTTTACTCTCACCGTACAAGCAATCTGCTAAAACTACGTCAAATTTAAATCCTAATTCTCTTAGTTCTTTAATTATTTCTCCGGCTAATTCTGGCTTGGTTTTATATGTATCATCTTCCCTCAGCGTTGCTTGAGGCTTAAAGACTTTAAAAATTAAAGGAAAAACTATGTGACCCAAAATTCCATAAGCATTCACTGATACTAGACCATTTTCTACTTTTCCCAAATTTCCAATGTATTGTCTTGATACATAATCCGTACTGTCTCCTTTCTTCTTATCTCCAGTTTCATCTATTACTAATATAAATGATTGTCCTTTCAACATTGACAATGTTAGGGACAATCTCCGCTCTCCCAAAAGTTTAATATCCCACGGTGCTTCAGTTAAAAAATGATGTAGCGACTGTTCATTGTCTAAACCTACAACTTTGGCGATCGCTGGTAAAGATTTGCGCTTAATTTCTGACATGATTCCCACATGCAGATATTTAAACGCCTCAAAAGTTCTTACTTCCTTGAATAAATCTTGATACGCAGCACAGTAATCATCGATAAAGCGGACAGTTGTGACTGGTTTTCTCGGCGCTATCATTGATCAACTCTAGAACTAAGTAATTTCTTGGTTATTATACTCTAGCCAGAGTGATGAAAGAGCGTTAGGGAGAGGGCAGCCTTCCTGGTTAATCTGTCGGCGTAGTCGGTTACTAGTGGGTTAAATAAGGCTGCCCTCTCCCCAGACAAAATGCTTGATCAGTAACGTTTTCGTCAATTCTCCGGTCGGTTTTGAGATTCAATATAACTTTTAAATCCTTGTGGGTCAGCAAGTTCTTCTTTAAGTTGCGATCGCACCTCTTTTGGCATGATTTTCGGTCGCCCTAGGCTCTTTTTTTGTTTCAAGAGACTGCTTAAATAATTTTGCAGGGAGGCGATCTCGTACTATGAATCCTTTGTTTTTCGGACTCAACCCTTAATTCAGCCATTGCAAATGCTGGGGGAGTAATTTTGCCAAATCATAGTGCTGCTGAATTGTTTCCCTGGCTTTCGCTCTAATTGCCACCATGCGATCGCGATGATTTAGCACTTCGTCTACTCGTTCTGTGATCGCTTCAGGCGAAAAAAAATCCACCAACAGTCCATTCTTGCCATCCTGGATAACCTCTTTGACAGGTGCAGTGCTAGATGCCAACACCAGGCACCCGGCTGCCATTGCCTCCAACATTGACCAAGACAAGACAAACGGACGAGTTAGATAAATGTGGACGGAAGACGCTTGTAACACTTGAAGATACTGGTCGTAAGGAAGATAACCTGTAAAATGCAATCGGGATAGATCCAAGGGTAGTGTTTCCAGTGCCCGTTGTTTGTGGGTCTTGCCGTTGGACTGAGACTTGCCGTAGCAGACGCGATCTTCCCCAACTACAACCACATGACAGTTGGGTCGGCGTTGCTGAATTAGCGCCACGGCTTCCATGAACTGGGGAAAGCCTCGATACGGCTCCATCCCTCTGGTGCTATAGGTCACCACTTCATCGATTTGGGATAAATCTAGACCTACCGATGGCAATACCAACTTCGCTCCGGGCTTGGGTCGAAAGAAGGTGGTTTCAATGCCATCATGCAATACCTTGAGCTTGGATTGATATTCTAGGGGAAATTGCTGTTGTTGCCAGTGGGTGGGAGAAAGTCCCCAATCGCAATTGCATAAATCCAGCAAAATCGGGGCATTTTTCATCCGAATTTGGGCTTCACCATCCATATCTAGGGGGTCTGTAGGGTCAAAATCGGCATCAGAACCGTGAGCATGGTAAAACCACTCAAAGTAGCACAATAGCTTTGCCTGAGGGAAGATGTCTCTGATAAACAGGGTAGGACCCCAACCAGAGTGACCGTAGACCACATCAGGAACAAAGCCTTGAGTTTTGAGTTTCTGTGCCATGCGATAGGCTGCCTGACCTTGGAGGACGGCACTTTCTAGGAAACGCACATAGTGATGCGTTTGAGGATGGACTTGGCGGGATGGGCTGTAAAGAGCTTTGTACAAGCCAGGAATGCTGCCGTCTTGGCGCGTAGCTCAGATCTTGCACCTGTCTGGATAAACCCTTAATACACCAATAGGAGTGTAG
>CAXTSI010000607.1:0-4814 GCA_964246695.1 uncultured bacterium | reverse complement strand
TAACCACTAACTACTAACCACTAACCACTAACCACTAACTACTAACCACTAACTACTAATTTATTATTCCTGAGGAATGAATTTAGCTTGACGGAGTGCATCGATTAATGGCGTCTGGTAAAAGACTTATTAAAATATCGGAGGGTGTAAAATGGCAAACCGCAATAATTTCATCACGAATTTCTGGCAAAACGTACAACAAAATTCAGTTAGTTGGGGATCGTTAGCACTTTGGATCTTTGGGTTAGTTGTACTATTAGTTATGGTTACCAACTTTGCTAACACCTAGAACTTTAAGCAATGAGAGTCAGGAGTGAGGAGTTAGGAGTTATGAGTAAATAATCTCCAACTCCTCACTCCTCACTTTTTTGCTTACGCAACCATGAACTCAGAATCAGTTTCTGATGGCGCACCATCTTGTACGAGGGAAGGCGTAGTGTCTTTGCGTTGCAACATACTGCCTGCAAATGCCATCAAAGCATTTACCTTGCGGGTGCGCCACTCATCCACTAGTTTCTGCACTTGATTTGCAGACATGTGCCGCATCATTGCTTCATAGAGGTATGCCGCATGACCAGTTTCATCCTTGGCGATGCTCAACATTCCTAACTTCAGGTTGTGGGCAGTTGGATCGTCTTCAGGTAACACATTTGCCATCCGGGCAAAGTCAGTGCTTGCATCTAGCTCTAAAATGTAAGTGCTAGCCATAAATGTATTCCAGTCAATGGTAGCAGGTTTTAGCTGCTCTTGGGAGTAGCCTTCGTAGTAAATAGCAAAGAAGGGACTGCGCCGTTGTTTTGATTTATTTTCCTCTGTGTTTTTCGGCAAACTTTTGAAGTCTATAACTCTTTTATTGAGCTGTTTTAAGGCATGGGCAAAAATTTGACCATGCCTTGTTTCATCTGCAGCATGTTTTGTCAGTCTTTCTGCAAGCCAAGTATCGCCTTCTGCGGCGGCGCGATCGCTAAGTGCTTGCAGAAAAGGAACCGAACCAGACTCTGCTAACTGGAAACCAGCGAGGATGTTGGGGCGAGTTTTGGGATCGCGGATTTGCGCCGCAGAGTAATACGCAATAGCACCAGAAGCTGCTAGGTGCTTGACGTAAGTCAAAAAGTTCATCAGAGATTCCCGGTGACTGTGAGGAGTTTACATTTCTTATACTAATGATAATTTTTGCTTTGGTTTGCTGGTTCTGATACAGTTTCTCGTTCCCTCGCAAAGCCAGGAAATCCTATTTGTGAGGCTCAGTCTCACGTTATACCTGTTTCTTTGGCTGTGACGAAGTGGTAGGATGCCGTACAGTGACAATAGCGTTAATCGCTCATATTCCCGGTTTCTAACACTGGCGCAAGATGTGAGTTACGCCACTTGCAATGATTGCCCAAAAGTCCTAGGCTTTGGTAGAGGTTGACCATCTGACAAAGATGACTCAATCAGCATTTCTAAAACTTGATGAGCGTTTGTGAGCGCCTCTTCATAGGTATCTCCATGAGTATGGCAAAACTCTCCCCATTCAGGAAGACTGACAACAAAACACTTATCTTCGTCAGACCATTGGATAATTATGGTGTAGTGATTCATTCTTGTTCTTCCTCTTGAGCTTTTCTGATTTCTTCTAACTTCTGTAGTGCATTATTAACGTCTTTCTCTTGATAAACTTTAGCATTACTATCCGTCTTTGCCTGATAGAGTAACTCTCCCAGATAGCAGAGGATGAAACCAATTACTGTGACTACCCTTACCTGGACGGTAAGTAAATCCAGCTTGTACCAACAAGCTTTTGAGTTCTCTAATTTTCTTAGGCATATCCTCAGCTTACGCCGATACCTGAATCTTGTGACTACCCGCCAACCCAAAAGCGGCGTGAATAACTTGTAAAGCCTTAACGCCTTGGTCTTGCGCCACCACACAGCTAATTTTAATTTCTGAGGTGGCAATCATTTGAATATTAATTTGGTATTTGGCTAACGCCTCAAACATTTTAGCTGCAACGCCTGGTTGTCCTACCATGCCTGCACCAACAATACTTACCTTGGCGATCGCCGCCTCCAAAACAACTTCACCCCAGCCAAAGAAAGCTGCTGCTTGTTCCAGCATTTTATGAGCAGCTTCTGCATCCATTTGTGCCACAGTGAAGGCAATATCCCGTCTGGGAATACCATCAATCACCCGACAGCGCTGAGATTGGATAATCATGTCAACACTAATGTTGTGCTGCGCCAACAGTCCAAATAATGAAGCCGCCGTTCCAGGACGATCTGGTACTTGACGAATTGCCAGACGCGCTTGATTCATATCTAGGGCGACGCCACGGACGGGGGAAGCAACGGATGTTGTAGCGGATATAGCGGATGCTTTATCTGTTATTCCTACCGTTAACTTATCCGTTACATCCGTTATGTCATCCGTTGCCTGTTCTATCTCAAAGGCTTGACGAAGTGCACTAACAGCGCGATCGCAATCTAGTGCATCAATCACGCAACTCACTTTCACTTCACTAGTGGAAATCATCTGAATATTCACAAAAGCTTCGGCGAGGGTGGCGAACATTTTAGCAGCAACTCCAGGTCGCCCGATCATTCCCGCGCCGACAATGCTGACTTTGGCGATATTTTGCTTTACCATCACCTCAGCCTCTCCCGTTCCGGCTTCTTTTTGAGAACGTAGAACGGGGGCGATCGCAGCTGCTACGGCTTCCGCCCGGTTTAAAATTGCGGACATTACTGTAAAGGCAATGTCGTTCGTATTACCTTCATGAATCGACTGAATAATCAAATCTATATCTACATCCTGACGGGCAATTTCCCCAAATAATTGCGCCGCAACGCCTGGGAAGTCTGGTACTCGCAACAGTGCTACCTTTGCTTGGTCAGTGTCGAATTCTACATGATCGACTGGACGGGCAATTTCTAGATTAATCAGCGATCGCGGTTGTGGTCGGGGTGAAATTACCCGAGTCCCTGGATCATCTGTCCAGCTAGAGCGTACTATCAATGGAACGCCGTAGTTACGAGCAATTTCCACGGCGCGGGGATGCAGTACTTTTGCACCCAGGCTGGCAAGTTCCAGCATTTCATCGCTGGTGATTTCATCCATCAGCTGAGCATCTAAAACCAAACGGGGATCTGTAGTGAGAATCCCTGGCACATCGGTATAAATTTCACAATAATTTGCTTTTAAAGCCGCTGCTAGCGCCACTGCTGAAGTGTCACTCCCACCACGTCCTAAGGTAGTGATTTCCAATTCCTCAATGCTGGTGATGCCTTGAAAACCTGCTACTACAACGACCTTGTCCTGATTGAGATGCCTTTGGATGCGATCTGTTGCAATATGCAAAATCCGAGCGCGAGTGTGTTCGGCTTCCGTCACAATTCCTACTTGAGCACCTGTGAGGGAAATTGCTGGTTGTTCCAACTCTTGCAATGCCATACTGAGTAAAGCAATAGACACTTGCTCACCAGTGGAAAGCAGCATATCCAGTTCCCGGCGGTTAGGATTTTTAGAAATTTCCTGCGCTAGTTTTACAAGTCCATCAGTGGTTTTACCCATTGCTGAAAGCACCACTACAAGCGAGTTCCCTGCTTTAACAGTTTTGTAGACGCGCTGTGCAACAGCTTGAATCCGCTCTACTGAACCAACAGAGGTACCACCATATTTCTGAACTATGAGCGCCATAAATGTTTATTTAATCAAATTGTGGTAGAGAAATCAACACCCGCACTGGATAAAGAAGCCCTAGTTTCTTTCATTTCAATCCCTAATAGGGATTTATACAGAACCACGGGTGTGCAATCGGGTTAGTATCCTGATAATTATCTAACAGATTATACACTGTCAAATGAGTGCGCTTCACTTTTTTTTAATGATATTTCTCGTACCATGTCTAATTTCGTAAATTAAGAGTAAGCTTACTGCTACTAGCAGCGACAACAAATCGTAAATTGCTCGATAGGCGAGTGTTGAACCTAAAACTGAGTAAGCCGGAATTTTTGCCGAAAGAAAATGCAAAACTACAATTTCAAAGACTCCTAACCCAGCAGGCACATTGCTGACAACACCTGCGAACATCGCCAGTGAGTAAATTCCCAAACAGTCTAGATAGGATACGGATGTATTAACGGGAAGCAGGATATAAAGAACCGCCGCAGCTACCATCCAGTCAAAGCTAGAAACTGCTATTTGAGCGAGACAGATCTTGAAAGCAGGAAATCGAAACTCGTGAGAACGGATCCTTAAAGGTTCTTTAATAAAAAGACTTCCCAACAAATAGGCAGCAATCAATAGTAGAAAAACCACGCCGAGGGGACGCGCGGTTGCAAAAGGCAAATGTAGTTGGCTGGGAATTGTTAGAGGATTGGCAATAAATATTACCCCTGCGACGGCAAATACACCTAACCAAAAAGTTAAATTCGCAAAAGCAATGACTTGAGCAATTGAGACAGCTGATACTCCCCAACTCGAATAGAAACGATAGCGGATAGCACTGCCAGTAAGCAAGGCAAAACCGATAGTGTTGCCCAATACAGAACTAATGAAGCCAGTCAAAGCTACTTTTTTCCAGGCAAGAGGGCGACCGATATAACTAAAGCCTAAGACATCGTACCAGATCATCACTAGATAGCCCAAAGCAGTCAACCAAATTGACAAACTTAAACGACGAGTGGGAATTGCTGCTAGAGAGTTGAACACATCACGGTAGTTATACCCACGCAGTTCATGGGCGATCGCCCATACGGAAAGTGCCAGAAGCAGCAACCCAAACAAAGAGCTAAAGTCGAGCCGGAGCTTTTTGAGCATACAGGTAGATGAGGGGG
>CAXTSI010000606.1:0-4829 GCA_964246695.1 uncultured bacterium | reverse complement strand
ACACTATCAAACAGTGGAATCTTGCAACAGGAGAGCAAATCCGCACCCTCCAAGGGCATTCTAAGCAGGTTAATTCCGTCGCCATCAGCCCAGATGGCAAGACTCTTGTCAGTGGTAGTACAGACAGCACTATCAAACAGTGGAATCTCGCAACCGGAGAGCAAATCCGCACCCTCCAAGGGCATTCTGATGCGGTTGTTTCCGTCGCTATCAGCCCAGATGGCAAGACTCTTGCCAGTGGTAGTGCTGACAAGACTATCAAACAGTGGAATCTTGCAACTGGAGAGCAAATCCGCACCCTCCAAGGGCATTCTGGGGACGTTAGTTCCGTCGCCATCAGTCCAGATGGCAAGACTCTTGTCAGTGGTAGCAGTGATATTTTAGATCACACTATTAAACTGTGGAATCTTGCAACCGGAGAGCAAATTCGCACCCTCCAAGGGCATTCCCACTGGGTTAAATCCGTCGCTATCAGTCCAGATGGCAAGACCCTCGCCAGTGGTAGTAAAGACAAGACTATCAAGATTTGGCGAATACCGTAAAGGTTGTAAATTTTGAATTAATCGACAACAAGTTTTAGAAGATGGATACCATTAACTCACACTAAGTGAGAACCGTGTAATTGATATTAAGCGCTTATTGCTTGATATGCTGCGCGATCGCCTGCTCCACTATCCGAATATTTTCTTCTATAGCAATCAGATTTGATTTTTGAAAAAATCTCAGTAGTCTGTTCGTGTGTGTTAAACGATAGTACGGCACCGAAAGCTTGGGATGATGCCGTACTACTGCATCCTAACACACCCTACATGTATTTCACAAATCAAATATGATTCCTATAGCAATCCTATTTCATAGGTGAAAATTCCATGCTTTAGAAACCCGGTTTCTTTAAGAAACCGGGTTTCTGGACTTTCACAACTTCTGCACGGACTGCTATATATTGGTCTACCATCTTCAGTAAACATTGATGGGTATAAATAAAGGTGAATTACCATGCCATTTAGCAGTTACAAAAATATTAGTGCAGTTATTAAAAAGTTTCAAATAAAGTATGTGCAAACTAACTTTGTTCTCGAAACAGAATTCCCAGTTAAAGATTCTTTCAAAGAAGAACTAGATTTATTGTTCACAGATGGAGTTATTGACAATTCGGAAAATGCAATTTGTGAAAATCTCATCTATCCTGTTTTGAAAGAAGTATGGAAACTTTATCGGAGCAAACTAACGCTTTGGAGTCACCAGACATTAATTTACGATGAAGATTTATCAGGAGTCCCTGATTATATAGTAACGCAGCGAAATCCCCTCGCTACTATTGTTTTTGATAAGCCTTATTTTTTGGCAGTTGAAGCAAAACAAGACAAGTTTGAAGAAGGATGGGGTCAGTGTCTTGCGGAAATGATCGCAGTCCAGCGGATTAATGATGATTTAGAAAAGACTGTTTTCGGGATTGTTTCTAATGGTAAAGTATGGCAGTTTGGCAAGCTAAATGTAGATATTTTTAGCAGAAGTAGAAAATTTTATACAATTCAGGAATTAGATAAGTTGTTTGCTGCGGTTAACTATATTTTCCAACAGTGTGAGTTACAGATTTAGGACTTACGCATTGACACAGACAACCAACTGTACCTTTCTCTCGTTACAAGGCAGCAGCCTTGTAATGCTCTTGTGGTCGGCTCTGCCGACCGTCAAACCAGGAGGCAGAGCCTCCTTAATCACATTCCCAGGCAGAGCCTGGGAACGAGCCCCGGCAAGACGAGCAGCTTAACAAGCCTGTCATCCACAGCAAGGGTCAATATGTAAAGATCTGCCTGCCTCGTCTTTGCGTGAGGCGGAAAAACACAGTTCATGCTTGAAATAAATTTACTTTAATGATAAAGAGTAACTTATCTTAACTTTTTTTCAATAAGACCAGCAAAAATTAAGTAAGTAAAAATAACGATTTTTAAGCTTTAAAAAGCATCAGTATCTAGAGGTGTAATGTTATGAATCGAAAGCCATCCAGAAAGCTGAAGTTTCTATTTCCAGTAGCTTCTTTACTCGCGATCGCGCTCTTTAGTCTTCTTCCCCTACAACCATCTCTGGCGGAAGAACAATCTCAGCCTACTACCAAGCCGGAAAGTGCTCCACAGCAGTCGCCAGGTGACAAGCCGGAAAGTAATCCACAGCCACAGCCGTCGCCGCCAACTCAATCAGAGCAAACTACTCCACAGCCGTCGCCGCCAACTCAACCAGAGCAAACTACTCCACAGCCGTCGCCGCCAACTCAACCAGAGCAAACTACTTTAGAGCAAAAGCCTCAACCGCAGCAAAACAATATCCAGAAGCCTAGTCAGCAGGAGCAAAACACTCCACAGCAGTCGCCAAGTCAACACGAGCAAGATACCGCACTACAGTGCCGTTGTCCACAGCAGCAAGATACCGCACCACAACGCCGTAGTCAACAAGAGCAAGATACTCCACAGTCGCCAAGTCAACAGGAGCAAAACACTGCACCACAGCCCCGTCGTCAACAGGAGCAAAAGACTCCAGAGCAATCGCCAAGTCAACCGCAGCAAAACACTGCACCAAGTAACAATAATTTCCTATTAAAGCAATAGGCAAAGTCTAACTTGAAAATAGACTGCGAGCTTCGATCGTACCATCCTCAAATGTGTTGATTAATAGTTTGTCCGTTCCAGAAGATGCCTAAGATAAATGCCCTTCACTCTGTCGTTGCACTCTCGCAAGACGAGTAAAGGGCGATTTCGTTTTTGTCTCGCATTCATGAGGACAGTGCTGGAGGAAGGTTTCCCTCCGCAGGCAACTGTCCGTCCCACACTGATGCTGAGTACAAAATAGAGTGTGGGGCTTCTGCTTGCCCAGCTAAGAGATAATAAATACGTATGCCGATAGAAGCACAGTTATGATCTGCTGCCTCAATCCAGACTGCTATAATCCTTGCTCTCCTGAGGATACAAGGTTTTGCCCCAACTGCGGAATCGGACTGGTGATCCTGAGGAACCGCTATCGCCCGATTAGATCTATAGGCGGTGGGGGATTTGCTAAAACCTATCTAGCGTTCGATATAGATAAGCTGAATGAGCCTTGCGTCATTAAGCAATTTGCACCGCTAATGCAGGGAACGGGTCCACTTCATAAGGCAAAAGAACTATTTGAGCAAGAGGCTAGGCGACTGCAACAGCTAGGGGGACATCCACAAATTCCGACGCTTTTTGCATATTTTGAGCAAGATTATCGCCTGTATCTGGTGCAGCAGTATATTGATGGGCAGAATTTATTGGCTGAATTACAACAGCAGGGTACTTTCAGCGAGCAAAAGATTTGGGAATTGTTGTTGGATTTGTTGAATATTCTCAAGTCTGTCCATCAGCAGCAAGTCATTCACCGGGATATCAAGCCACATAATATCCTTCGCCGATCCTCCCCGCCTACGACACCCCTGATTCAGGAGGGGACAGGGGGGGATCTGGTACTCATAGATTTTGGTGCATCAAAGCAATTGACTGCGACCGTGATGTCTCAACCGGGAACAACGATCGGTTCTTTTGGTTATGTGCCCATAGAACAAATGCAGGATGGTCAAGCGTATCCAGCGAGTGATTTATACAGTTTAGGTGCAACTTGCTTTCATCTGCTGACTGGAATTAGCCCCTGGGAACTTTGGAAGAGACAAGGTTATGGCTGGGTTGCTGATTGGCGACAGCATTTGCAGCAACCAGTGAGTCAGGAATTGGGGCGTATTATCGATAAGTTGTTACAAGAAGATTATCACCAGCGTTATCACTCAGCGCCAGAAGTCTTACAAGATTTGATTCCTGCAACTTCTCCCAAACCTCCCATCCCAATCCCTCAACCTCCAGCATCACCACCACCTAAAGTACCTCTTTCAGTACAGTCCTCTCCCCAAGCATTACCAACACCATCTGCTGCTTCACTCAAACAGAATGTCTTGTTAAAAAAACTATTGCTGATGGGTGGTGCCATCCTGTTGGTAGTGTTTGGGGGATATAAAGTTTTGCACACCACAATTGACCTCCCAGTCAAAACTGTCGCTTATGAGAACCTAGCACTAGCCAATACCCTCACTGAACATAACGCGCCTGTTTATGCCCTTGCCATCAGCCCCGAAGGGCAGACTCTCGTTAGTAGTTCGGACAAAACAATCAAAATTTGGCATCTTTTGACTGGGAAACCGCCATCCACCCTGATTGGACATGAAGACGTGGTTAATGCCCTTGCCATTAGTCCCGATGGGCAGACTCTTGTTAGTGGTAGTACGGACAAAACAATCAAGATTTGGCATCTTTGGACTGGGAAACTGCAATCCACCCTAAATGAGCATACCGACAGGGTTAATGCCCTTGCCATCAGCCCCGATGGACAGACTCTTGTTAGTGGTAGTAGAGACCAAACAATCAAGATTTGGAATTTAAAAACGGGAGAGTTAAAAAATACACTTACCAAGCATACTAACTCTGTTACTTCCCTCGCCTTCAACCCGGATGGTCAAACCCTCGCTAGTGCTGATAGAAATGGCACTATTAATATTTGGAACTTCAATACGGGTGTGCTGAAACCTTCTCCTTCTAAGCAGGAAAAAGAAGTTTGGGTTGTACTTATTAGCCCAGATGGTCAGACGCTGATCAGTGGGAGTGGCGACACGAAAATTAAGATTTGGGATCTCCAAACTGGACATTTGAAAAATACCCTTACCGGGCATACCGGTTGGGTTGGTTCTCTGATTATTAGCCCAGATGGTCAGACGCTAATCAGTGGGAGTGGCGACAAGACAATTAAGATTTGGGATCGGCAAACGGGAAATT
>CAXTSI010000605.1:0-4832 GCA_964246695.1 uncultured bacterium | reverse complement strand
CATTGCAGTAGACGGCGGTAGAACCAAAATTCGCATTAATAAAGAAGGTGATAAGAATCCTAAAACTAACCGATACGGTTTTTCTGGTGAATGGGCTTAGCCGCCTTACTCACAATTTATATCGTGAATGAAGAAGGTAAAAAAGTTAAGACGAATGAGATTCCAATTACTAATGATGGAACTTATCAAGGATATCAAGAGTTTTTAAAGATTCTAGAGATGCACTTGGTTAGTTTAGGAATTAGTCAGGCAAAGCAGGTTTTATTAATTGCAGACGGAGCCGAGTGGATTTGGAAACATATTCCGCCACTTCTGTCTCGTGTGGGATGTCCAAAAGAAACCTATCAACTTTTAGATTTTTATCATGTTACAGAGCATTTACAAACTTTCGCCGATGCAGCTTTTAGTCAAGAGTCTGAGAGAAAAGCTTGGTTTAAAAAAGCCCGAAACATCTTAAGAAGAAATTTCGCCTTTAACTTAATCGTTGAAATGAATCAATTAATTTTCACCGCTACACCGGAGCGGGCTAAAATTATGATGGCACAAAGAGATTATCTTGAACGGGCTGATGTTGAAAATCGTTTGATTTATGCTTATATTTCTGAACAAAAATTACCGATTGGTAGTGGAGCGATTGAAAGTTTAATTCGACAAGTCGTGAATTTAAGAATGAAGGGGAATAGTAAATTCTGGTTAAAAGAAGATCGCTGAAATTATGTTGCATCTTCGTTGCCAATGGATTGCTGGAAGTTGGGATAATTTCTGCAATTCAATCTTCACTTCTTTCCTCAATCCCCAAACGAGTGGTTGAATTTTATACCAATTCTCTCCTTTGAGGAGATTGTTTGTAACAATAAATACTCACTTACTATTTCAAGGGTGTAGAACTATAAGCATCAAACTATTGTTCAGCAATCTTCAAGGGATATCCTCTGAAGAAAAATTATCGGGTCTATTCTCAAATTTATTGTTTTTAAATATACTCGTATTTCTCAGTATAGGGGATCGGCGATCGCTCATTTTTGGACTCATCCCACAAAATCGCATTGCTCCCGTTTACACTTATGATGGCGTATCACTCCCCTTTCACCGGATGCTGACTGAGTACCCCTTTGAGATGCGGTAGTCCGAGTTGTGAAAAACATAAACAACGTAAAATCCTTATCCGGTGTATCTTATGAACGTTGTGAACGACATAATGGCTCTAAGGTTGACTAAAGCAAAGGTGGCATTACCCGCCTTACTTGTCTGCGTATCGTACAGTAACTTGAAATGCTCCTTTTATATCCTCTATTTTATCACAAAAAGTGCAAATAATGAGTAGTTTTTTTTTGTTTGCTGATAAAATCAGAATTTTCTTCACGATGCTATCAACTACTGTTGAATTTGCTGTCATTTATATTCAAGCATAATGACACATAAACAAATAAAAAAGTTGTTTCGGTGAGTCACGTCGCGCTACACGAAAGAGCCATTATCTCGTTCACAACGTTCATAAGATACACCGGATAAGGATTTTACGTTGTTTATGTTTTTCACAACTCGGACTACCGCATCTCAAAGGGGTACTCAGTCAGCATCCGTTGAAAGGGGAGTGATACGCCGAGAATTGCACTTTTACTATGATTTGGGAGCGGACAACAAACCCGACATATCTAAAACACGTTCTGACCAAGTGCCAGCAATATCAGTAAGCTGCGTTCTTTGTGCTACATTAGACCAGATTGAGTCCCAGTGAAACAGCCAACGTGTCAAAATGCGCTGCAAATCTAATAATTCTGCGGCAGTGTCGATTTCCATCTCTTTTGCAGTCCACTCAATAAAGTACCTACTTTCTTCCACCAGACTTTTAACCAATTCGTCGTAAACTGGATTTGGGGAACGGGATTTGATCCTAGCTAAGTTAGATGCCAGGTTCCCCAATCGAGTTGGCAGGTTGTCACGTAAATACCTTTCTTTAAGCGCAGTCCAATTTCTCATATGCCTCCTAGCAACTGTTGTACGATTTGCGCCACACGTTCTCGAATTATGGAGTCTTGAATCTCCATCGAACGATTGTTTTGGCGCGGACGGATGTTGATAAATGATTCGTAAGTTACTTCCTGAGTTAATGGATACCAGTCTGCTCCCCAGATATCTTCTTGCAAGCTACCGTCGGTAAGCAAAACTTCTTCACAGTCAGCGTGCAGTTCTCCGCCTCCAGCAATCATGTCTCGTTTAATATCTACTGCCAATTTTATGTAAACTACCAAAGTTTGGAGCATTTCTTCTAACTGTTGTTTGGTAGCACGCTTGCGTATCAAATGAATCAATACAATTTCTCCCGCGACCTAGGCATGAAGTTAAAAACTACTATAGCAATCCTATTTGAATTGTAAAAATGTGAAGCCTCAGAAACCCGGTTTCTTTAAGAAACCGGGTTTCTCTGCGTTTACAAATCATTTAGGAGCGCTATATTAAGAGACTAACAAGATGATGACACAAATGCAGAGCGCAAGCGCTGCTGAAAACCAGTATGCTTTTGCTTAACTGGAGTTGTCACAAAATGATTCCATTGCCTCAGAAAAGCTCTAATTGCTAAACTGCTGGGCGTAAAACCCCGCATAACGACGCTCAAGTGCTAGTAATTGTTGATGAGTTCCCGATTCCACAATTTGACCCTTTTCCAAAACCAAAATGCGATCGCAACGCCTAACTGTACTAAGACGATGAGCAATAATAAATACCGTCCGGTTCTCCATCAGCCTTTCCAGCGCTTCCTGTACCAGTGCTTCCGACTCTGAATCTAGTGCCGATGTCGCTTCATCAAGAATTAAAATTTTGGGATCGAGGAGAACAGCACGAGCGATCGCTATTCTTTGTCGCTGTCCACCAGATAAATTCACCCCGCGCTCTCCTACCCAAGTAAAATAACCATCGGGCAGTTTCGTAATAAACTGATCGGCGTTAGCAATTTTCGCGGCTTTTTGGACAGCTTCCATGTCAAAAGAGTCTTGTCCAAAAGCGATATTTTGAGCAATTGTTCCGGAAAACATCGTAGTTTCTTGAGGAACAATGCCAATTTGTCGCCGCAAACTGTGAAGCGTTACATCCTGGATATCCATACCGTCAATGAAGATTTGACCAGCTTCGGGGTCGTAAAAGCGCGGTAGGAGATTCACGAAAGTGGTTTTGCCAGCACCAGAAGCACCGACAAGGGCGATCGCTTCTCCTGGCAACACCAACAAACTAATATCTTTTAATACTGGTTCACCGGGTTTGTAAGCAAAGGACACACGGCGATATTCTACTTTGCCGTAAACTGGCGGTAGGGCGATCGCGTCAGCTTTTTCTACCACCGTTGGTTTAATTGCCAACAATTCAAAAACGCGGTCAACAGAAGCCTCACCTTGTTTAAACTCGTTGTAGTTGCTACTAACGTGACCGACGGGATCGATCAACAACCCTGCAGCCGCAAGGTAGCTGAAAAACTCTACCACTGTCAAGTTGCGTTGGGAAATTTGCCATGCACCAACGAATAGCAGCGATAAAGCACCCACAGCTTCCAAAAATCCGATAATGGGAATCTGAATTGCTTTGAGTCGTTCAGCTGAGTATTTTGCCCTCAATGTGCGTTCTGCCTCACGGCTAAACCTGGCAATTTCGTAATTTTCTGCGGCAAATGCCTGTACCAGTCGGATACCACTAAAAACTTCCGTGAGTATTGCTGACAAATCCGAGACCCGATTTTGACTGCGACGAGAGAACTGGCGTAACCGTTCACCAAACCAGCCAATTAAAATACCCATCAACGGTGCAACGATGACGGTGGCTAGTGTGAGTTGCCAATTCAGGCAAATCATGTAAATAGGAATTGCCAGCAACTGCAAAACGCAGGGGATAAAGTCGTGAAAGAGTTTATGCACCACTTCGCCAACACGGTCAATATCTTCTGTGAGGCGGTAAGATAAATCACCTGCTTTTGCTGTTTCAAAATAGCTGAGATTGAGCCTTTGGAGGTGGGCGTAGACATGCTTACGGAGATTAAAAGCTACTCTGAGAGCGGCAGAAGCCATGTATATATCTTGCACAGACTGAAAAAAGCCTCTAACAAGAAACACTCCTGCTAAGATTCCGGCGAGTTGGGCGATCGCCACTACATCACCTTGTCCAAAGGGAATCGCCAATTTACCTGTAAAGTTGATCAGCGTTAATGTCGCCAGCACATATCCCAAAATGCCAACTAACCCCTTGACAATGGTTTGCCATTGGGGTCGGATGTACGGTAGAAGTTGCCAGTAATTAGAGCGCGTTTTCAAGCTGAAACGTCCACAAAGATATTCTCCTTTGTTTGACGCTATCAGCTTTGACGCTGTTTCTGAACACTCAAAGAAAACGGCGAGGAATCCTACTCCTTGTTGAGGTGTCCGGAATCCAGGACTGCCGTTTCGGGCATAGGGCATAGGGAGTAGGGAGTAGGGAATTAAAAACTCAAGATTAAGAATTCCCATGCCCCATGTCCCATGCCCACGACTGCACTCTTGTAGGATGAGGACTAAACCGCTCGTAAAAGTCTATCCATATCTACCCACAAGTGGACAAATCTTGACAAACCCAGAGGAATAGCGGTCAACTCCTCCTACCCTGAAGGATTCACACCTTCACTACCTGACGGGGCTTAAACTCCCCTCCTTGTACTTGAGCTTTGGAAATCTCTTGATCTCCGGTGTCAACCAAGGCGTCGCCCTTCGGGTTCGCAGTCCCCTACGGCGGGAAACCCGCCTTCAGGGCTGTCTCACCAGTAGAACCTGTTAGATTGGGTGAATACGAACAATACCAAAGCTTACTTAGGT
>CAXTSI010000604.1:0-4842 GCA_964246695.1 uncultured bacterium | reverse complement strand
GTTGTTGGTTGTTAGTTGTTGGTTGTTGGTTGTTAGTTGTTGGTTGTTAGTTGTTTTTTGCTCTTGACTCATAACTTTGCTTTGGGAATCACGGGCTAAAAGACCATCCTCCATTTCCACGATGCGATCGGCTATGTCTAAAATGCGGTTGTCGTGAGTCACTAATAAGATAGAAGTTCCCTGATCTTTAGCAAGACGCTGCATCAATTCCACCACAGCGCGTCCTGATTGTTTGTCCAAAGCTGCTGTGGGTTCGTCTGCTAGCACTAGTGGCGGACTATTTACCAAGGCGCGGGCGATCGCTACCCTTTGTTTTTGTCCTCCAGAAAGATTCTCTGGGAATTGATTAACTTTTTCCCCTAAACCAACCGCCTTCAGTATGGCTTCTGATTTAACAACAGCTTCTCGTGGAGAAATCAACTGATTCAATTCCACAGCCATTTGCACATTTTGCCTAGCAGTTAAGAACTCTAGTAAGTTGTGAGCTTGGAAAATATAACCAATCTTACGCCGCATGTTCACCAGTTTTGTCTGGCTGGCTCTAAATAGTTCTTTACCTAAAAATTTTAGACTTCCCTCTTGTACAGACCGCAACCCACCAATCAAGCTCAGTAATGTTGTTTTACCTGAACCTGATGGTCCAGTCATAATGACAATTTCCCCTGGATAAATTTCTAGATTAATATCAAATAAAATTTGTCTTTTCAGTGCACCCTTACCATAGTAATGGTTAAGGTTTTGGATAGCAATTACAGGTTCTTGGCTCATCATAAATTTAGTTGTTAGTTAATAGTCAGGAGTTCTTATTGACCCTCATCATCCCCCACTCCCCACTACGCCAGTCGCCGTGAGAGCGGGCTGACCCTCCGGAGAGCGCTGGCTCCCCTACTCCCCAGTTAACGATAGTTGAGGTGCCAGAAACCCGGTTTCTTCAAGAAACCGGGTTTCTAATTTTCGCGCTTTCCGAGTAGTATTGCCCTACTCCCCACTACGCCAGTCGCCGTGAGAGCGGGCTGACCCTCCTGCAGCGCTGGCTCCCCTACTCCCCACTCCCCAGTTAAAAGATATCAGCTGGATCGGCTGACTTTAATTTACGTACAGCAATTGCACCTGAAATAAAGCACATAATAATTGTCAAAATTAGCACCATGACGACACGATTAAGATTCATGAAAACTGGTAAAAGTGTAGCTGTTCTAGCTGTTTGATATAAAAACATAGAGAAAGCTAACCCTGGCATATATCCTAAAATCGCTAAAATCAAAGCTTCTTGCAAAATGACAATCAATAAGTAGTTTTGTGTATAGCCTATTGCTTTAAGGGTTGCATATTCAGCCAAATGATCTGCAACTTCTGTATAAAGTATTTGATAAACAATCACAGTTCCCACAATAAAACCCATGATTGTCCCTAACGTGAAAATAAACCCAATAGCTGTACTATTTGCCCAGAAATTTCTTTCGTAGTCAATATATTCTTGCTTAGTGAACACAATGACATCTTTAGGCAAATAATTCTTCAAGCTTTGAGCAATAACTGTCGCGGTTGCTCCCGGTTTTAATCGAATCAGTCCAATGTCAATTAATCCTCGCTGGCGGTTGTTAAATATCCGCAAAAAGTTAACATCACTTGTAATTAAATTACCATCTGCTCCAAATGATGCACCTAATGTAAATAGTCCTTTTACCTGAATTCGCCGCCTTCTCACTTCTGTTATCACAGTTTTTCCTTGCTCAAACTCAGCAGCAATTGGACCATACTCCTGCCGAGAAGAACGGTCATATAAAACTACATCAGGCAGTTTAAGTTTGTCGATATTTTCTTGAACTCCAGGCAAGTTAAATGGGTTAAATTCCGGGTTAATCCCAATTACTAGGATGTTGCGAGGGCGACCTGTTAGGGGATTTTTCCAGCTAGTATAGTCTACATATATAGGATGTACAGATTCCACTCCCTGCAAATCTAAAGCTTTATACAACCTTCGTTGGGAAAACCCTTTCATTGCTAGTAGAGCAATAGATTGACGGTTGATTAAAATAATGTCAGCTTGTAAACTGCTATGTAACCGAACGTTACTGAAATACAGAGAGTCCTGGAACCCGATCTGCATAAACATCAGAATATCAGCAAAGCCAATTCCTGCCAACGCTACAGCTAGACGAGTTTTTTCTCGCTTCAGTTGTAGCCACGCTAGAGGTATTTTGCGCAGCATATTTTATGTCTCCATGCATTGAGTTAAAATTGCTAATTGCTAATAGCTAATAGCTAATGGTTAATACAATTAGCTATTAGCTGTTAGCAAGAAAATTTAGATATTAATATCGATAACAACCTTGGCGTAAGTTAAGCCTGCAACTCGTTCACTATCTTGTGGAGAAAGGGCTACTTTCACTTCTATGACTCTGGCATCAGTATCTGCGGCTGGGTCTGTATTTAGCACATCTTTTCTGCCAATTTTTCTGCCAATATCAAAGACGGTTCCCTGTAATTGCCCACTAAAAGCTCCATTGTCGCTGTTGATCCTAACTTGCTGACCGAGACGCACTTTACCAATACTGTCTTCGGGAACTTCAGCTATGGCAATCATCTGATCGGTTTGTCCAATCTCAGCAATTCCATCTGCACTCAAGCTTTCTCCCGCCTTAGTGTGAATTTTTAAAATTTCTCCAGAAATGGGAGCTTTGACGTAGCTCAACTTGAGTTCTGCTTCTGCTTTTCTGACAGTTGCGATCGCATTGCCGACTTGTGCCTGCGCTATTTGTACATCGGTGGGACGGACTTCTCTAATTCTGCTAAATTTAGCTTTTTCTTCGTCGATTTGCTTTTGTAAAGTTGCTATAGTTTTGTCCCGGGTTTCTTTGGCTTCGACAAGCTGCTGTTGTAAAGTTTCTATAGTTTTTATTCGGTTAGCTCTAGCTTCGGAAATTTGCTGTAGCAAAGTTGCAATAGTTTGGGTTCGAGTGGCTTGAGTTTCAGTAACCTGCTGGGTGGTGGTTTCCGCACTCAGGCGTCGCCTGTCACGTTCTTGTTGAGAAATGGCACCTTCTTTGTATAAAGAATCATAGCGTTCAGCATCAACTTGGGCATTGTTAGCTTCTGCTTGTGTTCTTTGCACCGTTGCTCTTGAAGTATTCGTTTGCCCTTGGAGTTGGGCTTCTAGACGATTAACAGTTGCTTGTTGGGCAAGGTTTTCCCCCCGTAACTGCGCCTCTATGCGAGCCATTGTCGCACCCTGAGCAACGCTTTCCCCGTGCAATTGGGCGAATAGGCGATCGATGACTGCTTTTTGGGCTTGAATATCTCTTGGTGCCCCAGTTTTTACATTTGCTAAATTGCCACGGGCTGCTTGCAGTTTTGCGTTTGCTTCTTCTACTGCTGCTTCATTCGTTGTGAAGTTATCCAAAATGGCAATCACTTGACCTTTTTTTACCCGTTCCCCCTCTCTCACCAGCAATTGCTCAACTCGTGACGTTCCTTGCAGTCCTGTTGGGGCAGACATTTTTATAACTTCCCCTCGCGGTTCCAAACGCCCTAAAGCATTAATGCTGTTGACAACTGTCGGTGTAGTGGGTACAGGCTCGGTTAGTTTTTTCAGTTGCTCTACTTTGACTTTAGTTAGTACCCCGGCAGTAATTGCTACTGGCAGCATGGCGACGATCCACCAAACTTTAGATTTGTCAATTGGCTGCTCTCTTAACCTTGGCTTCTCACTTACCCTTGACATGGTATGTTGCCTGTTTGTCTGAATTTTACTGATATTCGTAAAGTCGCTTCGCTTCAATTAAAAATTGAAAATTAAAAATTAATTTTGCATTTTTAATTTCCTCGAAGAGGGTTGCTGTTCTGATTAATGGAAATTACCGTTTCAATTCCTCATAAAAGGTCGCAAAAATTCCGATGTTTCCCAGTTATCAATTTTAAACACCAAGGTATTGATGTGAGCGTGACTATCAACTCTTAACAGGTTTTGATAGGTTTTTAGAAGGTGATGGTGCAGACAGATTCAAACATGGCAGAAAGTCTCTACAATGTTCTGCATCCTAAATGACTTACAGCAGTTTTCAATTGAATTGACCAGATTGTAGGGGCGGGGTAACCCCGCCCTTACTGTTATATTTTGGTCTACCAGATAATGGTGCTATATGCCAGGTTTTTGAGAGGTTCTGGCAATAGTTTTATCTATGTAAAGTTAGTTGAGCCAAAATCAGCAATTGCCGCTTCTGTTGTGAAATGATGACAATCGTAATTATCTTTTAAGGGGAAAGAATATGGTATATGAAAAGCTTTCCCAAAATCAGGTAGATACACCCAACTTCTTGAAGTGATGCCGTAGGGTTTTACTGCACTCTGACACGCATTATTAGCCTTTTTTGAAGTTAGTTTTTGACTAACTTCAAAGTATCTTTCAAATCTGACGAGTCACATCATTCTGAAAAATCTCGCTTCCATTCCTCGATAACTTCAAGGGCAGACGCTTTGAATTTCCCCCCTTTCCTTGTAAAGAAGGGGGCATCGTGTGTAGGTTTCACGTTAGTTTTTCCACATAACGTAACTCGTCAGCTTTCAAATAGAGCATTTATGACATCACTGTTTCCTTAACTTTCAGGTCAATTTATTAGAAAGGTTTGTGACATACATCTACTATGAAAACAAACATTTCTTGAATATTAGCTCTAAAAAAATCCAATTTCAGTGAGTAGTGAACATTAACCAGTTATAGCAGTTTTCATGTGGATGAAGTACACTCCTAGTACCGCTTCGCGTTCGTCAAAAGTCAAAAAGCTTATGACTGGAGTTTAGACTAAATGCGAGCGATCGGAAGATAACACATACAGAGTTACG
>CAXTSI010000603.1:0-4863 GCA_964246695.1 uncultured bacterium | reverse complement strand
ACTAACAACTAACAACTAACAACCAACAACTAACAACCAACAACCAACAACTAACCACTAACCACTAACCACTAACAACAGGCAACCAAATAATAAACGTAGTTCCTGGCGCATCAGGTGATGTGATAGCTGAATTGCTTGCAGGGCTTTTAACTTCAATTTCGCCTTGCATTTGCTCTACTAACTGTTTGGCGATCGCTAACCCCAAACCTGTGCCTGGAATTTCGCTACGCGCTTGTACACCTCGGTAATGTCGTTCGCCAAGGTGTTCTAAATCTTGCGGTGGAATACCAGGACCGGTGTCACTAATGGCAATTCCCTGAAAATTAGCTTTTTCTTGACCCGCTTGGACTAAAATCTTTCCACCATTTGGAGTATATTTCAAGGCATTGTCGATAATATTGCTCAAGACCTCTCGTAATACCTTGACATGAACGCGTACCGGCGGCAATTTCGGGGGAATTTCAGCGATCAGTTGCAAATTTCTTTCTTGGGCGATCGCTCTTGCTGACACTAACAACGGTTCCAATACATCTGCTACGGTACACTCAGCTTCTTTGTCTCCCTTGGAGGCGGACAATAGTGCCACTTTTGGGAGCCTGGTATGAGTAAGGGTTTCCGTACAATTGGCGATTGGCGTGTCTTGTTGCACAGTAGCTTCCACAAATACTTCGTTTTGACGCAGTGCCGACTGTTCTAAATCTGCTAGTGTCATGTCAATGACTTGATCGAACTGTTGCAACAATTCTTGGAGGCGATCGCTCTCCCGGACAATACTAGCCGCTACCTCCCTGTTTGCATCTCCTAGTCGCAGTCGCTTCAAGAGCAGTTTACCAAAGGTCCGCAACGCCGTTAAAGGATTGCGAAACTGGTGCAAGAGATTATCCAGCAAATCCTGCTGCTTTTCAAGCAGAATTTGTTGTTGATGCAACTGCTGCTCTAACCACGCTCGACGCTGATCTAGTATACAAGCAAGCGACAGCGTTTGTGCAATCCGTTCAATTTCACTCCGTTCCTGTTCATTCCATGTCCGGTCTTCCCTGTGTGTCACCAACAACCCCATCATCACATCATCATGGATAATAGGTAAAACAATTTGGTCGCCACTTAACAGGTATTCCTCTTGAGAATACGGTGGTGGTGTCGTATCTTCACCAAAAGACGGACGTTCTGCGCCGCTTGTATCCTCTGCTGCTGTCAATAACTTAAGCGAATTGTTAGGCAATGCCATTCGCTCTCGCTGTCCCACTGCTGTCTCCGGATAAACTACTACTGGAGTCAGTTTCGCCTCATTTGTCCTCGTTTCTACCAATTCTTGCGTTAAATAAACAATGCTCAAGGATGCTCCCAGCCCTTGGGCTAACAGTGCCATTTGCTCTCGACACAGAGCAATAAACTCAGAACCGGCAGACATTAACATTTTTCAGATCTTGCTCAGGATTGCTGACTAACGGAAAGACTTGGAACAGGAATTTGTTTCCCTAATGTAACAAAGCATAACTAAGTCTTGTAAATAATGGGTCACTCTGGGGCATTATATCCTTGAAGACTCTTGATTTATCTACACTCAAAGGAATTATTCTTGTTGTATCAAAAGATTAAAAACTGTTGCTTTTTTGAACCATAACTTTTATAATGACGACGGATTTTGTAGTTATAACTACAATAATCTCTAGCTTCAAAGAGGAGGAAAATAGGTTGGCAAGGAGACGCAAGAGGAAAAGTCGTCGTCGCCAGGAAGGACGGCGAATCTTAGAGCATGTGCCTCAATATAGCATCGAAAGCGGCGAAGATAAACCTGTAACAGCAGCTAGAAAGTTCATTCAATCTGAAGGCATTGCGCCACCCGCTTTGCTACTTGTGAAGCGAAATGAACACACCACAGACCGTTATTTTTGGGCGGAAAAGGGGCTGTTTGGTGCTCAATACGTTGAAGAAAACCATTTCTTATTTCCTAGCCTGAGAACGTTAGAAAATTCTCCAGGACAGGAAACTTTAGCTGTGGCTAATCGTTGAACAATCAATGGTTCTTATATAGTTTGAGCGTGACTTTTGACCGAACATCCTAGGGCGCAAGCCCCTAAATTGTATTTATGGGGTAGAGCCGCGTGCGGGAATTTATTCCCCTTCAAAAAATGTTTTCTGCTACAAGAAAATGTTTTTCTGCTACAATAAATCCAAACAGGTCTAATTAGACCCTACCCCCGGACTGGGGGAAAGTCATGCCGTCGCGCGGGTACGCGCGCCCGCTCCGCTAACGGAAGATATCGATCCTTAATGGGTAGAGTACCCTCACCCGCCTACGGGAATTACCGCCATGTGTGGGAAACTCCGACAGTTGGATATGCGCGGAGATACGGCTGAACTTCCTAAGGAATCCCCTTGCCTTTAGGCATGGGGAGCGTCAAAATAATTAACTGGCAAGAGTGATAGTTTTGTTTAAAAAATTCATTTTTTTTTAGTTTGCAGCTAATTTGCCAGTAGGGCTAGTAAGCGTGAATTAGACAATCAACTCCATACAAACCAACCGGTTTGTATGGGGTGATTTTTTATGTAAAGCTCCACAAGAAAGTGGAAGTAGAGCAACCTAAAATCAGCAGTCCTATTTAATTTATGGACAAGGGGGACTTGGGGAGCCAGCGCTCTGTGTCGGGTTTCCCGACAGAGGCGACTGGCGTGGACAAGGGGGAGGAGTTCACTATGGTGTGGACAAATTGTTATATTGCAGAATGGTTATTCAGCAAGCTTTAACGGTAGCGCCCTTTGTAATTCAATAAGTTCGTCTCGATGACCGATGACAGTGATTTTACTTAGTTCTTGTTCACGAGGAGTTGCTTCCATAAGTAGCAAAACTTTCTCCAGTCTTCCAGCTTTTTTCCAATAAAAGAAACCACTCAAAGGCGAGAGTAGTACCATTACTGGAAAGACTGTACGAAAGTCAGGAAAAAGCAGTGATAAAACCAGTGATAGGCAAAGAATCCCAGCAGCAGCTAACAATGTCAAAAACACAGCTAAAAACCAACTAGGTTTAACAAACCCTTCAAAAGTCACTTGATTTTGCTCTCGGTCTACCGCTGCTACTCGGTAAGACCGAATGCGAAAATATTCCTGTAATCGAGGCAATAAAGTAGTTTCGTCTAGCTCGGACACCAGTTGCGCTTTTTGTATGCGATCTTTAGTTGAGGCACGTATAAAGAAAAACAGCCCAACCGATAGCAACAAGGTTAGCAGCAATGTGGATGGCAGGATAGCAGTATCCATAACTAATTGTTACTGTTTTAGTGGAGGAGACTTATTCATTATGAATTATTCGTTAATGTGTCCTCTGGTTTATGTACTTTTGCCACAAAACAGCCAAATCTTGCGATTGAGATTGCCATTCTGGCGAAACTTGATACATCCGCCTCGGTCGTCCGCGTCCTTCAAGTTTTTTCCAATACCCAGTGATAGCCCTTTCGTCTTCAAGAAATTTGATCGCACTGTAAAGCACGGTATCTGAAAGCCGATAGGTTGGATATTCAGTTTCCAGTCTTTGGATCAACTCAGTTCCGTAAGATTCCCCCTGTAGCAAAATATACAAAATGTAACAAACTGCTAGTTCTTGACAAAGGTAAGTTGGCGGAGGATTCTCAAAAAATTGATATATATCCTCGAGTTTCATAGTTGGTGAATTGCTAAAAATATGCATGGGAATTGAGCCTACAATCCCAATTGTGAATCTGGTAAATCTATAGTGCTAACCCCTGACTCGTAAATATATAACGCTACTTAGGCTCTCATGATCAAAGCGCAAAAATCCTACACGGGACACGCTTGTGAGGCGTGGTGGGAGCGAACTTTCCGGGAGGATGGCTCCACACAGGAAAGGTCATGTATGCGCCAGTTTTAGGAATGCAAAAATTGCACCCCCTACCCAAGCTCTAGAAAGTGTAGTGAGGAGCGAATAGACAGCATTTGTGCCGTCATCCTTGTGTTAAGTGATGCCGAGCGTCTGGGCACTGCTTAAGCAGAAAATCTCGCTTCAGCAATTTTAAGGGTAAAATCGACCTTTGGAATCAAACTTAATAAACACTTTGTATAACTGTGATTATCCCATTGCACAATCTTTAAGATTAAGCTTAGAGCTATATCTGATTAAGAGCTTTGCAAATAGCGGACGCAGTAAAGCTTAAATTTTATACTAAATTTCTTTACTTAAAATATTTTTTTACCCTTTGATAAATGTGATAGTAAATTTATCTTCTTCCCAGCACACTAGTGAACCGTATGTCAGAATCCTCTCAACTCCGAGCTATTGCCCAAACGTTTCGCCTTATAGGTTGGATTAGCTTTTGGACTCAGTTAGTGCTAGGTATCGTTTCTGGGGGGATTTTGCTGAGTGCGACGATTTTTAGTCAGAGACCTAGTAGCAGTAACAATCCGGGAACTGGGCTTGGCGTCTTTTTAGCAGTTTGTGGACTGATTACCTTGGCTGTGAGCATTTATTTGGCTTTCCGTTACACGAGGATTGGCAGACAACTAGAATCCTCCAATCCCAGCAACCGCCCACGCAAAGTTGAAACTGTTCAAGTTGTACGCTTAGGACTGATCGTGAATTTGGTGGGAATGCTTTTGACTCTTTTAGGGGCGCAAGCAATCAATGGCACTCTGATCATCAAGTCGCTAACTTTGCCGCAACTTGGTACTGGAGTTTTGACCCAGATTGACCCCAGCCGAACTATCCAACCCCTGGATATTTTCGTCGTGCAGGCAAATACCAACACTGTAAGTGCGCATTTTGCTGGGCTTGTAGGGTCCATTTGGCTCCTCAATCGCATCACTAAACCTTAGATGAGGGAGTGGGGAATGGGGAGTGGGGAGTGG
>CAXTSI010000602.1:0-4887 GCA_964246695.1 uncultured bacterium | reverse complement strand
CCACTCCCCATTCCCCACTCCCCTTTTAAGCAGATGCAACAACTTTGCTGTTGATGTAATCTACTGCCTCTTGAACCGTTGTGATCTTCTCGGCGGCTTCATCGGGAATTTCTATATCAAACTCTTCTTCCAAAGCCATGACTAATTCAACGGTGTCTAGGGAATCCGCCCCTAAATCGTTGGCAAAATTCGATTGTGGTGTGACGGTGTCGGCGTCAACACTCAGTTGCTCGGCGACGATTTTTTTGACCTTGTCAAAAGTTTCCGATTGGCTCATATGATAAAATTCCTCAGCCCGTTGCTATAGTCCGCTCTTTATGGGTTATGTGATTTTGAGCATATACATCTTACTCGGAAAGCGCGATCGCTTACACCTTATAAATGGTTCTGTTTTGCAATTCTTCGTGCATTATTTTTTTAAGGATGTCCATTATCAGAATCAATACCCTTGCAACCAACACAAAACTTGCGATGATAAAACAGTTATTACAGTTATTTTCGCGCTTGTTGACTGCCCCTAATTAACCAATTCCTATGCTACCCCATACTTTGAAATACGCTTACTTCCCTGGCTGTGTTGCCCAAGGGGCTTGCCGAGAACTGCACTCCTCAACCCTTGCCCTTACCCAAGCATTGGGCATTGAACTGGTTGAACTGAAAAAAGCTGCTTGCTGCGGTTCTGGTACATTTAAAGAAGACTCCCAACTTTTGGAAGATGCGGTCAATGCCCGGAATATTGCTTTAGCAGAAGAATTAAATTTGCCATTAATTACCCATTGTAGTACTTGTCAAGGTGTTATTGGTCATGTCGATGAGCGGCTGAAAGAATGCCAGAAGACCGACCCAGCTTATATTGAGCGAGTTAATGGCTTACTGCAAAAAGAAGGCTGCTTACCTTATCGCGGTAGTACGGAAGTCAAACATCTCCTTTATGCTTTAGTGACAGATTACGGTTTAGAGGAAATTCAAAAACGTGTCACTCGCAAGTTAACTGGACTAAAATGTGCGGCTTTTTATGGCTGCTATCTCCTACGTGCCCAAAAGTCTATGCCCTATGACGATCCCGAACGACCGGAGGCAATGGAAAATGTGTTTCGCACACTAGGCGCAACGCCAATTTATTATAGAGGTCGCACACAATGTTGCGGTTGGCCTCTTTCTAGCTACGCCACTACCCAATCTTTTAAAATGGCGGGGATGCACATTCAAGAAGCCTTGGAGACTGGTGCTGATTGTATTGTTACGCCTTGTCCTTTATGCCACCTTAACTTAGATTCTCGTCAACCAGAGGTAGAAAAGGTCATTGGGCGGAAACTAGATTTACCAGTGCTGCATTTACCCCAGTTGATTGCTTTGGCAGTTGGGGTTAGCCCAAAAGCACTCGGTTTAGATCGCCACATCGTTTCCACGCGGTCAGTGTTAGAAAAATTAGGATTGTAAAATACCTAACTAGATAATGCCGAAAAGCCCACGCAGGTGGGCTTTGTTTATTGATAAAGTTTTGTTAAAAATTTGACATAAAAATTAACATATTAGAATAAAATTTTATGATGCTAGCACTTAAGCCCATACAGGTAGAATTTGTTTAAGTAAGTAGGCGATCGTCAACCAAACTATGTAAAGAAATATGAAGTTAGCTACATTGGCTCGTAGTAAGAGCTTACTACAAACCTTTAATTATTCACGCCGACCTACTTAGTATTGATATAAAAGTTAAGATAAAAAATAAATGCATTGATAAAAAAATGGGAATTTACTGGGATAATTGTATAGAAAAATTCATTAGCTTCTGAGATTGATTAACTATGAAAGCTAACTTAAAAGATATGTCTAAGGGTTTTAAGAGGCGTCAAATTCTCAAAAGCACTGGAACCTTTCTGATGGGGTTAACCACGACATCATTCTTCACTTTTTTGATGACAAAGGACGGAACCTCGGCACAAGCAATCGTGGTGAAACAGCCAAATGAGTTTCAACTTCAAGGCGAAGATACTCAGATCGCGTATTCAGTAAATAGTGGAGTTCCGCAGCTTGATTACAAAAGTCAAGACATTAGTCTCAGTTTCAGTGGAGAGGAAATTCAGACATTGACAACAGACTTCGGTACAGTAATCACAGTAATTATCCGTAGACCAAACCCTGATGTAGGTGGAAATACAGTTAAGCTGAGCTTGCTCTTACCAATTGTCAACCTACTACCACTGGGTGGAGAAGCCTCCATTCAAACAGAGGCGATTGTGACTACACAGAAAACCGTAGGCAACATCCGTATTCCACTGTTCGGACAAATACAGAATTATCAGACTCTGGTTCTCAATGGAACTGCGCGCCTAGTACTTGGAGATTAGTACCGCGAAGCGGAATTCCAAATTAAAAAATCTTACATTATATTATAATAAGGAAGATTATTTTCCTGTATTTCAGACTTTCTTTTTCTTATTTCCCATTCAATGTTAGCTTTTGACTGTATTGCTAGCATTGTAGTAATTTCATTTCAAAACTTAGGGAGTGCACTACAATGGTTATTTCTGACTTGGATTATTTGCAAGAATTGTCTACAATGCCTGTAATTTTAGGACGTGGAATTAACGTAACTATTATCCGACAGGTAAGTATAGCTATATCTTATGGGGGTAATGCTTCTGCTAGTAACTCTGCAAATAGTACTCAATTAAATTATTCTGATATTAACCCTTTCGAGTCGAGATATTTTAGGGATGCGAGTAACTACCTACCAAAAACTTGCGCTTACAACAACTTTGCCTAAAACAAAACCCAGTAAGTATGGGGTTGAGCCGAGATCCCTTCGGAGAAAACTTTTTGGTTTAACAAATTCCACGGAATTCCCCTCCAACAAGCGCGAAGCGTAGGGAAGGGATGGATAGTGGGGGAAAGACTCGTAGCACCCTTGACCAATGATAGCCGCTTGCTAATCGAGGGATAGGGTGTTCGAGTTTTTGCCATTTCCAAGTTTACCCCGAATCAGTAAAATCTTCAATTATTTGAGTCATGCTCTTTTCTTTTTGAAACGATCGCGACTCGTCTTCGCTTTTGAGAAAACATTCCCAAACGTGAGTGCGTCTCTGACCATTTTTTGAATTCAAAATTCAAAATTCGCTCATTCAAAATTGAGCGCAAATTTTTTTGAATTGCGGGCGTTGGGTACAGGTGACCCTGTTTTTAAACATGGAAAACATTCATAAGCAGCATCCTTGATTTAGGTTCCCCTGGATGGGCGTTCCGTTTAATTTTTAATTTTTAATTTTTAATTTTTAATTCGAGCGAAGCGATTGACTGGAGTTGGGTAGGTAACTTGTACGTGTAGCCTCCAGGCTTCCAGCCTGTGAGCGTTTCACGTTTTTTTGTATGGTAGACTACATCTACAAATCTTAATATGTAAATAATAAGCAGAATCACGCTAACATTTTTGATACAAATTTGTTAAGAATAGTAACAGTAATATCAACATAAGGAAATAAATCTTATGGTTAACGCAGTTGAGAATCATCCACCCCATCATGTAGTCATTGTAGGTGGGGGATTTGGTGGACTTTATTGTGCAAAAGCACTCGCGTATACTGGTGTAAAAGTTACCTTAATTGATAAACGCAACTTTCACCTATTTCAACCACTGCTGTACCAAGTCGCCACAGGTGCTCTATCTCCTGCTGATATCTCGTCTCCACTGCGTTCTGTACTTAGTAGAAGTAAAAGTACGAAAGTGCTGCTAGGATCTGTGAATGATATTGATCCAAAAGCGCAACTCGTCTTCATGGGCGGTGAAGAAATACCGTATGATACTTTAATCGTTGCGACGGGAGCAAAGCATTCCTATTTTGGCAAGGACAACTGGGAAGAATTTGCTCCAGGGTTAAAAACTATCGAAGATGCCATTGAGATGCGTCACCGCATCTTTTTAGCTTTTGAAGCCGCAGAAAAAGAAACCGATCCAGAAAAACGCTCCAGTTGGTTAACTTTTGTCATTGTTGGTGCCGGTCCTACTGGTGTAGAATTAGCGGGCGCGATCGCCGAACTAGCCTACCACACCCTAAAAGAAGATTTTCGCAGCATCGATACCAAAGAAACGCGAGTTTTGCTCCTAGAAGGATTGGATCGTACTCTACCACCATTTGCTCCGGAGTTATCAAAAAAAGCAGACGCCTCCTTAACACGGTTAGGTGTCACTGTCAAGACAAAAACGCTGGTAACGAATATTGAAGATGATATTGTCACCATCAAGCAAGGCGATGAAGTGACACAGATTGCCGCCAAAACGGTATTATGGGCAGCGGGTGTCAAAGCTTCGCCTTTGGGAAAAGTGCTAGCAGAACGCACAGGTGCTGAATGCGATCGCGCCGGACGAGTTATGGTCGAACCCGACCTGAGTGTCAAAGGATATCCGAATATTTTTGTAATTGGCGACTTAGCGCATTTTGTCCATCAAAACGGTAAACCCCTACCCGGTGTTGCACCTGTGGCGATGCAGCAAGGAGAATATGTTGCCTCACTGATTAAACAGCAGCTTGGCGGCGATCTTACCTTCAGACCTTTTCATTACGCCGATCGAGGTAGCCTAGCGGTGATTGGGCAAAACTCTGCCGTTGTTGACTTAGGTTTCATCAAGTTTACAGGTTTCTTAGCGTGGCTGTTTTGGCTATTGATTCACATCTACTTCTTAATTGAGTTTGACAACAAGCTGTTGGTAATGATTCAGTGGGGCTGGAACTATTTCACCCGGAATCGCCGCGCCAGATTAATTACAGGTAAAGAATTATTACAAAACGATTATTACACCCCAGAGCAAAACAGACAGGCGGTGAAGGTGTAGTAGATAGTAGTTAGTGGTTAGTAGTTAGTAGTTAGTGGTTAGTGGTTAGTGGTTAGTGG
>CAXTSI010000601.1:0-4888 GCA_964246695.1 uncultured bacterium | reverse complement strand
GATGAGGGAGATGAGGGAGATGAGTCCGTCAAATTAACCTCCTCATCCTCCTCCTCATCTTCCCCTACCCCCCCTACTCCCTACTTATTAGAGAATGGGGTTCGCAGCAGTGATAAAGTTACTAATGACTAATGACTAATGACTAATGATTAAAGATAATGCCTCGCTGCTGTTAGCTGCGAAAAGTGGTGATGTTAAGCGTGTGCTTCGGCTACTAGCGTCAGGTGTGCCTGTTGACGTAGGCGATCGCGATGGCACTACGACGTTAATGTTTGCTGCCAATTTAGGTTACACCGAAATTGTGCGTATTCTCCTAGAAGCGGGAGCAAATATCAACTTGAAAAGAAAACGCTATGGCTTGACGGCTTTGATGTTAGCAGCGAGCGCTAATCAAGTTGATATTGTAAAGCTTTTGGTAAACAATGGTGCAGATGTCAATATTACCAATGAAGATGGCAGTACAGCGTTAATGGCAGCAGCCATGAAAGGCTATGGCGATGTCGTGCGAGTCTTACTCGCTGCTGGTGCTCAGGTGAATGTCAAAGATAAAGATGATGACACTGCTTTAAAACTAGCAATACGTTTTGGACATACCACAGTTGTGCAAAATATACTACAAGCTGGTGCGGATGTCAATTCCCAAGATGAAGAAGGTGAAACTGCATTGATGGTGGCGGCTGACTTGGGAAATTTGGAAGTTGTGCAAGCACTGTTAGCGACGGGGGCAGATGTCAAAATTTGCTCTGGCGATGGTCAAACTGCACTGTCAGCAGCAGCAGCAGCAGGACACAGTGCGATCGCGTACTCTTTACTTGCTCATGGTGCGGATGTCAATGTCCAAGACAAAGATGGTGAAACTGCCCTGAACCTTGCCGTTGTGGAAGGTTACGCTGATGTGGTGGAAGTTTTACTCAACCAAGGTGCGGATGTGCAGATAAGGAACCACTTGGGTGATACACCAATGCTTGTAGCAGCATTACAGGGACATAGCCAAATTGTTGAGGCACTGCTGCATCATGGAGGGAATGTGAATGAGAAAAATTTGGGTGAGATGCCTTTGACTTTAGCAGCAATGCAAGGACACGCGGCGACAGTGCTTGTGTTGCTTAACTTTGGTGCCGATCCCAATACTAAAGGTGATGATGGAAAAACCGCTTTGATCAAGGCAGCAGAACGAAACCGTATAGGTGTACTCAAACAGCTACTAACACATTCGGCAGATGTAAATCTGCTAGACTCAGCTATGGCGACAGCATTAATGTGGGCAGCTTCGCGGGGTTACGGTGAGGCAGTGCAATTGTTGATTAAAGCTGGGGCTGACATGAATTTGAAAAACCAAGGTGGTTATACAGCTTTGATGCTGGCAGAGTTTAATGGGTATCACAGTATAGTCCGAAGTTTAAAGACAGCAGGCGCACAGGAATAAATATCTGCCAAAGTTCTATGCCAATTGCGTCTAACCCACTCCGCGAAGTTATTTGCCATCCACGAGTTTTGTGGGTGGGAATTGGTTGTAATCAGGGAACGGCAAAGCAACTGATTGAAGCAGCAATTCAGCAAGTGTTGAAAGAAAATCAACTGGAAGAAGAAGCAGTAGCAGGCATTGCCAGTATAGACATTAAAGCGAATGAAGCTGGTTTAATAGAACTTTGCCGAGAACGAAATTTGCCTTTAAAAACCTTTAGCGCTGATGTTCTCCGTACTGTCTGTGTCCCCAACCCGGACATAATCGTCGGCAAACAAGTGGGGACTCCCAGTGTAGCGGAAGCTGCTGCTTTGCGTGCAGCTTCTGACTTCACCCCCAGCCCCTCTGGGCAACTGGAGAGGGGTGTTGGCGGGGTGAGGTTATTGGTGTCTAAACAAATTTTCCGATCGGATGGGTTCGGGGCGGTAACGGTAGCTGTTGCTATTCAACTGTTCTAAATAAGTAGCTAATTATACTAGAAACAATTGCCAGCACAATAGAACCTAACAAAGCAGATCCGAAGTTTCTAATTTCAAAACCAGGAGTAAAGGCGCTTGCTAGCCAAAGTGTTAAGGCGTTAAGGACAAATGTAAATAAACCAAAGGAAATTAAGGTAATAGGAAAAGATAAAACAGCCAAAAGAGGTCGAACAAACGCATTGATTAGCCCGATAACAAAGGAGGCGACGAGGGCAGTAGTAAAATTATTGATAAAGAAGCCAGGAACGATTTTAGCGGTAATTAGCAACGCCACTGCCGTGGCTAACCAAGTTAATAGAAAGTGTATCATCAGCTTTTTCACATACTACTATTTTATATAAGGGATGTAAAAATTGTTGAAATTTTCTTGGAGCTTTTACATCAACCTCAACAGATAAACTTGCACTCCAACTTAGCGCCGCCGCGTTAGAACTTCCCAGGTCCCTGCACCAACTATACCGTCAGCCTCCACACCATAACGTTGTTGAGCGGCTTTAACTGCAGTCTCAGTTTTTGCGCCAAAATCCCCATCAATATTACCGTCAAAGAAACCAAGCTTTCGCAGTTTTTGTTGTAGCTTAACAACTTCTGGACCATGCATCCCTACACGTAAAATCGGTAAACCTTCTGAGGTGTACTGAATTGCAGCGTTTCGCTGAGTACCAGCAGCAGTTTGCTGGGATTGAGAGTGAGTGGGCGATGATTGTCGTACAGGTGTCTTCTGTGAATTGGCAGTTGTATTTGGTGTAGCAGGTTTTGGCTCAGGGTTGGAATTAACACCCCTAGAAGTAGCAGTTGTATTCGGTGTCGGTTTTGGCGCAGGACTCGGATTGACACTCCTAGAAGTAGCAGTTGTATTCGGTGTCGGTTTTGGCTCAGGACTTGGATTAACACCCCTAGAAGTAGCAGTTGTATTCGGTGTCGGTTTTGGCTCAGGACTTGGATTGACACCCCTAGAAGTAGCAGTTGTATTGGGATTGACAACCTTGGTAGTATTGGAAGTTTGAGACGGAACAGGAAATTTGCTTGCTGAGTTAGATGAAGAGACAGAACTCGCCCCTGTTGAGTCGCTAGGGAAAAGTTTTTGCCAAGTAGTTGCATCAACAACGCCATCTGGATTCAAGCCAACTGATTGCTTAAACCGGGAAACAGCGCTAGCGGTTATATTGTTATAAGCTCCATCCACTGCACCTGTGTAAAAGCCTAAAAGTTTCAAAGCAGCCTGCAATTCCGACACATACTCTCCCTGGCTACCAAGTTTGAGTGTAGGACGGTTAATGCTAGGTGTGGAATTTACTTGGGCAATTTGTGGTGTTGCTGCAACTGATACTACAGTAAAGTATCCGAGAAAGATCGTTACACAGAAGTACAGCAGTATTTTTATCTTTATTTCAGTTACGGGTAAGGATTTAGACACCAGCCCTCTTTCAATTCTACTGCAATCTGTAGATAAGTTTCGTAATCGTAAGTAGTTCAATATACGTGCTTTTCTACTGCCTTTCATGGAACTTGCCCTAGGAAAAGATCATGCTAATAGTACAGTCGATGTGCGCTATTAGACAACTGGTAGGAGAAGCCTGAGAAAGCAGTAAGCCAATTTATGCTTAGACTATATTTAGATGAATGCACTATTAACTGCTTCTTCTGGACCGACTAAAGACACATAAGGTTCCTGTAAATATCGGCTGGCAGCTGCCATTGCATCTGTAGCACTGACAGATGCAATTGCCTCCTGAAATTCCGAGTCAAAATCAATTCCTAGCCCTAAAATTTCATACCAGCCATAAATTTGAGCAATTTGGGCGTTAGTCTGTTTACCCAAGGCGTACTGTCCTAATATCTTGTTCTTAGCTGCTTGGAGTAAGTCTGACTCAAGCTGGGTTGCACACAGCAAATCAACTTCTGCCCTCAGTCCAGAAAGGGCTAGTTTGGTGTTTTCCGGAGCAGTACCCATGTAAACTACAAATGACGCCGGAAACAACCGTGTAGGGTAGAATGCGGATACCTCATAAGCTAAACCGCGTTTTTCCCGCAATTCCACGAACAAGCGACTGGAAAGCCCATTTCCCAAGTAGGTAGATAGCAACTTCAATGCGCCGTAGTCAGCAGAATGCACTGATGGTCCCAAGTAACCCAGCATGACAATTGATTGCTGCGTTTGTTGAGGCGCGATCGTCTGTTGTGGTTCAGCCTGAAGTTCAGGTAAATGTAGTATGGGTGGCGGTGAAGCAGGAGTTTGCCAATCACCAAAAACCTTTTCTACCAAAGCGATGCTATCTGCTGCTGTCACTCGACCAGCAATACTAATTACCACATTATCTGGACGGAAATAAGTCTGATGATATTGCACCAAGTCTGTACGACATAAACCGCTCATGGTTGTTTCATCTCCCAACGCCGACATAGCATAAGGATGGTTTTGGTACATCGTCAGCCGCAGTTGCTCGAAAGCGATGGAGAAAGGCTGCTCTTTTTGTGAGCGAATATCTTGTAGAGCAATCCGTCGTTCTAGTTCCACTTCAGCTTCTGGAAAAGTAGGCGATCGCAAAATCTGCCCTGCCAATGTGAAAATTTCGGCAAAATCTGAAGCTACTGTCTTCACGGACAGCAAAAAATAATCAGCAGTAGTATCCGCGCTCAAGCTTGCTCCCGCTGACTCTACTCGTTCGGCAATTTCCAAGCTAGAAAATCCATCACATCCTTTCGTCAGTACTGCTGACAGCAAATGTACTAACCCAGCCTGTTCCCGGTTTTCGTAACAGCTACCAGCGCGAACAAAAATCCGCGCCGCGACAATATCCGCAGCGGGATTTTCTGTCACCAGTACTACAATGCCATTGTTTAATACAGTGCGATGAATAGTCGATTGTTGCAGCAAGGTTGTCATTTTTGGTTGTTGGTTGTTGGTTGTTAGTTGTTAGTTGTTAGTTGTTAGTTGTTAGTT
>CAXTSI010000600.1:0-4909 GCA_964246695.1 uncultured bacterium | reverse complement strand
ACAACTAACAACTAACAACTAACAACTAACAACTAACAACTAACAACTAACAACAGACAAAGTAGTAGTACTTGAAGGAAAGCATCGAGTTGTTAGTGGTAATTCTTAACAACTAACAACTAACCACTAACAATATTAACTAATTATGAAAATTTTCCTTGCTGATGCAGTGGCGACGCGATCGCTTGGTATCGCTCTCGGTCAATCATTAAATGTTGGTAGTGTAATTTTACTAGAAGGTGATTTAGGCGCTGGTAAAACTACCTTGGTACAAGGCATCGGCTTCGGATTGGGCATCACTGAACCGATTGTTAGTCCAACTTTCACTCTCATTAATGAGTACGCTGAAGGACGCCTCCCCCTTTACCATTTGGATCTATATCGTTTAGAACCAAGAGAAGTCCCCACCTTGAACTTAGAAATCTATTGGGAAGGTGTTGAAGTGACACCAGGAATTGTGGCGATCGAGTGGGCGGAACGAATGCCTTACAAGCCGGATAGTTATCTCAATGTGCGTTTGACTTATGGGGATGAGGGTAGTCGTCAAGCCGAAATTATACCGTTCAATTGCGCCGTCAGCGAAGTCATTGCCGCTCTTCAAATCTGCCACTACCGCGTTCATCACACCCTCTAACTAACATTATCATCTTAGTTACCAAATCTTAATTGCAAAATTTTTTCCCAGTCGATATTTCCAGCACTGATATGTGCTGGTTTTATGAATGCTATCAACATTTATCTACGTGTAATTACATAGATTTAAATGAAGGTGGTATCAACGCCCGAACGTCTCAACCGCGTGATTCTCTTACAGGTGGTGAGTGAGCGTACGCACCCTTCGGGTTTCCTTCGTGCCGACAAGGAGCAATGCTCGTAGCGTCGGAATGAGCCTCACCCGAAAGGCTGACGGCTAAATGCTTACTAGAAATTTACGCAGAGCTAAGCTACGCTCTTAGTAGAATCGTGGTGAATTTAGCGAGAGTTTATCCCTAAACTGTCTGGCACTGGGAGATGTTTTCCCAAACCAAACTATCCTGCAGCTCTCAAGATAGCATCCTTTCCATCAGCACCTTTGCTTGTCAATAACAAAGTTGAGAATTGATCGAGCTGCAACTTTTTCTCTACCATATGTCCCACTTCAGGGTAGAAGATCAAGGCAATGGCAGGAAATGCCGCTTTCGTACCTGTTGATCGGAAAGACCCTGCTTTTCATACAGCTTGAAAATATTTTTAGTCAAAAGATCTGATTCTTATCACTTTGGCACAAAGCGTTGACAAAGCCACATCCTTCTGTCACAAAGGATATGTGGAATGTCAAGTGAATTTTGTGATTCTGAAAAGCAGTTATATCAAATCCGGTTGATTGCACATGGTATTTGTAGGGGCACAGCACTGCTGTGCCCCTACATTTTGTGTGTTCATTTAACCGGATTTGATATGATTTCAAGGGTTTTTGACTATTGATTAAAAGTTAAAGCTTGACCTCTCACGTCGGTATACAACTTGCCTTTGTGATAAACAATCTGACCACCGACAATAACGACCACAGGCCATCCGGTGAGGTTCCAGCCTTCAAAAGGACTCCAACCGCACTTAGTTAACAGTTCCTCGCGCCGAACTGGGTGGTAGGTGTTCAAATCTACCAAGACTAAATCAGCATCGTAACCAGGAGCTAAAGCCCCCTTGTTGGGAATACCATAAGCTTGAGCTACAGCCGATGAAGTCCAATGAGCAACTTGGGCAAGGGTACACTGTCCTTGCATTGCAGCTGTTAACATCAAAGGTAGGGAAGTTTCTACCCCAGGCATTCCAGAAGGACTATTCGGATACTCTTGGGCTTTTTCCTCTAAGGTATGCGGTGCGTGATCTGTGGCAATGAAGTCAATAACGCCGTCACGCAAAGCTTGCCAGAGGACTTCGTTATCGTGGGGCGATCGCAAAGGTGGATTCATTTGCGCCAATGTGCCCATCTTTTCGTAGGCACTGGTATTTAAAAACAAATGCTGTGGCGTCACTTCTGCTGTTACCCAACTCGGTTTATCTTGACGCAGCAAGTCTGCTTCTTGTGCCGTTGACATATGCAGAATATGTAGACGACGTTGATATTTTTTAGAAAGTTTTAATGCCAGTTGAGTTGCCAACAGCGCCGCTTGGTTATCTTGAATTTGGGAGTGAACTGCTGGATCGTGAACATCGGCAAATACTTGACGGCGCTGGTTGATCCTGTCTTGGTCTTCAGCGTGGACGGCAATTAAGCGATCGCCTTGAGCAAAGATCGCTTCCAATGCCGCTTCTTTGTCAACCAGCAACTGACCATGCATCGATCCCATAAAAATCTTAATTCCTGGCGTTGGGTGTGAGAATAGCAAGTCTGGCAAATGCTCTGCCGTTCCCCCAATAAAAAAGCCATAATTGACAAGGCACTTTTGGGCAGCACGTTGTAGCTTATCATCAAGAGCTTGTTGGGTAATTGTTGGGGGGCGCGTATTAGGCATTTCTAGAAATGAAGTGACTCCCCCTTTGGCACAAGCACAACTGGCGGTGAATAAGTCTTCCTTGTGTTCCAGTCCTGGTTCTCGAAAGTGTACCTGAGGATCAATCACTCCTGGCAACAAAGTTAACCCTTGTGCGTCAATTTCTGTAGTTGGTGTAGCATTGGAGATTTCCGGTGCGACTTCGACGATTGTGCGATCGCGCGTCAGCACGTCCCCAATGATGATTTCATCATTGGGTAAAATAATTTGAGCGTGGCGAATCAACAAACTCATAGATGACATGGGATTAACAAGGCTAAAGCAAGAACTGAGTGTGACAGATAACTATCCCTTTAGGGTAAACTTGGTTAGACTCAAGCCAGAAAAACTTGTGTATTTTGTTACAAAAAAGTTTATTGTTTTTAATTATGACTTACCCTGTCACGATCGCAACATCACGAGGAGAACCAATTTGTACAGTTAAAATAAACGAATACAGTAGCTCTGGTCAGGCAAGTTCATGACCTGACAGATAAGTTTTTTCTTAAGTAATTTCATGCAAAATCAAGTGTCAGATAACAACTCTAGCCAAAAACCCGATAACTCCTGGATTACAGAACTAGCTAGAACGATTGTATTGAGCATTGTGCTAGCCTTGGGAATTCGCACCTTTGTTGCTGAAGCTCGTTGGATTCCCTCGGGTTCCATGGAACCAACCCTGCATGGCACTCCAAACCAGTGGGAAGCAGATAAGATCATTGTCGATAAGTTAAGTTATAAATTTTCCGATCCACAGCGGGGAAATATAGTAGTATTTTCGCCCACAGAAGAACTACAAAAGGAACAATACCAAGATGCCTTTATTAAGCGTGTGATTGGCTTACCCGGAGATAAGATAGAACTCAAGGGTGGCAAAGTTTATATCAACAACAAACTCCTTCCAGAAAATTACCTTGCTCCTCAACAGCGCACAGTCATTGATGTTTGCAACTCAGGACAGCAACCGCCTTTCCTGTCCCATGCTCAGACTATACCCCCCAACTCATACTTAGTTTTAGGAGATAACCGTAATAGTAGTTACGATAGCCGTTGCTGGGGTGTTGTCCCTCGTCAGAATATCATCGGTCGTGCAGTACTTCGCTTTTGGCCGCTAAATCATCTTGGAGGAATTGATAAAGCGCCGTTGTATCCACCAAAGTAATTTCTCCCTTACGGGTTTATTTTTGACACCCACTTAAGAGCGTTAATGTTGTAGTCGGCTCTTAGGTGACAATTGTGTTGCTTGCCAGTTGAAAAAGTAGCCTCTTAAAAGTTTTTAGGATTACGCCTCACTTGTCCCCTGGAGATGCCCTCGAAATTCTAGTAAAGTAACCTTAGTACTTAGTCCACAGTCCATAGTCCAAGGGCTATTGACTCCTGAACGCTCCTCGCCGTGAGAGCGAACTGACCCTCGCACTGCCCAATCCTAACTCAAGACTTTTTCCAAATTACCGACTACTATTTTCAGTCGCATAGCATAATAGAAATGTGACTGATCTATTAGACCCTTTAAAATCACTTAATGAAGGGCACTGGTTCAAGCTCATCTGCGGAGCCAGCTTCCAACATCTACCTGCGGTTAGAAACTTAACACTAGCCTATACATTGGCTGGCGCTGACTGCATCGACGTTGCTGCCGATCCATCTGTGATTGCAGCAGCACAAGAAGCTCTACAAGTTGCCACTCATTTGACAAAGGATGCAAAGCACCGGGGCTTTGGCAGCAGAGGAACGTCGCCACTATTAATGGTCAGCCTTAATGATGGGGAAGATCCTCATTTTCGGAAAGCGGAATTTAATTCTACTGAGTGTCCCGCAGACTGCTCTAGACCATGCGAAAAGATTTGTCCGGCACAGGCTATTGTTTTCAACAGTACAAAAGATCATTTTTCAGGAGTTATATCCCAAAAATGCTACGGCTGCGGTCGTTGCATACCAATCTGTCCTTATGATATAATTTATACAAGGTCATATGTATCAACACCAGGAGCGATCGCGCCATTGATACTGTCAGATGGGGTGGATGCTGTAGAAATTCATACTAAGGTCGGGCGTTTGGCAGAATTCCAGAGATTGTGGCAAGCAATTTTACCATGGGTTGAGCGCTTGAAGTTAGTAGCGATCAGCTGTCCCGATGGTGAGGGTCTGATCGATTACCTTCACGCCCTTTATGACGCGATCGCCCCGTTAAAAAGTGCCTTAATTTGGCAAACCGACGGTCGTCCGATGAGTGGAGATATAGGGTTAGGCACCACTCAAGCCGCCGTGAAATTAGGGCAAAAAGTCTTGGCAGCTAAATTACCGGGATATGTACAGCTAGCCGGTGGCACCAACAGCTACACCATAGCCAAATTAAAGGCAATGGGTTTGCTGCGGAGAGTGGGGGGAGTAGGGGG
>CAXTSI010000599.1:0-4946 GCA_964246695.1 uncultured bacterium | reverse complement strand
CCCCCTACTCCCTCATCTCCCCCTACTTCCCCATCCATCTCCGGAGTTGCTTATGGTAGCTACGCCCGTGTACTGCTGTCGCCAATTTTCGAGCAGTTAGAAGCAAGGGAGGTAAATAACACCAGTGAAAAGGCGATTATTCGCCTAGAAGAAGACAACGTATTACTTTGGCAAGCAGTAGAGCTTGCGCATTCTCTCGTTTCCCAGATTAAGTCACAGCAGTAGGGGTACGTTCGTGTTCCCTACCTTGCGCACTGCGGACACTTTCCTGAAGCTCCTCACTTGAGCGTCGGATTTGTCCTCACCATCTCTAAAAACGTCACCATAGAAAGCATGACGATTACAGACGATCTCCAAAAGTTGTTAGACATTTTGCCCCAAGACCTGCGGCAGATACTAGAGACGCATCCCCAGCGAGATAGTTTAGTAGAAGTGGTCTTGGATCTGGGTCGTCGCCCAGAGGCTCGTTTTCCCCAGATCGCTGAGTATCTGAGCGAAACACCTGTTACTCAGGAACAGATAGATGATTGCATTCAGCGAGTGGGAACCTTTGGCGGAGATAATCGGGCAGGAATTGAGCAAACCCTGCATAGGATCAGCGCTATCCGCAACCGTACAGGTAAGATTATTGGCTTAACCTGCCGCGTTGGTCGGGCGATATTCGGCACAATTGGTATGATCCGCGATTTGGTAGAAACTGGAAAATCGATTCTCATGCTGGGACGCCCAGGTGTAGGTAAAACTACTGCCTTACGGGAAATTGCCCGCGTTTTGGCGGATGAACTGAATAAACGAGTGGTGATTATTGACACCTCTAACGAAATCGCCGGAGATGGTGACGTTGCCCACCCCGCAATTGGTCGCGCACGGCGGATGCAAGTGGCTCATCCCGAACTTCAGCATCAGGTAATGATTGAGGCAGTGGAAAACCACATGCCAGAAGTCATCGTCATTGATGAAATTGGCACAGAACTGGAAGCTATGGCGGCTCGTACTATTGCGGAACGGGGCGTCCAGTTGGTCGGAACTGCCCACGGGAACCAGATTGAAAACCTGATCAAAAATCCCACCCTCTCGGATTTAGTTGGTGGTATCCAGGCTGTAACTTTAGGGGATGATGAAGCCAGACGGCGGGGTAGTCAAAAGACTGTTTTGGAGCGCAAAGCCCCTCCTACCTTTGAAATTGCTGTAGAAATGTCAGAACGGCAGCGCTGGGTCGTCCACGAAAGCGTTGCCGACATGGTCGATAGTCTTCTGCGGGGGCGTCAGCCTAGCCCGCAAGTGAGAACTGTTGATGAAAACGGTAAGGTGGCAATTACGCGCTCCTTAACTGCTGTCAACGGTCGTGTACACAGCCCTAGTAGAGAGGAATCTTTGCTGACGCCAGCACGACCTTCCAACGGTTGGCGTGCTTCCGGCCAAATGATCCCACTACCGTCATTTTCTCCCGAGAGAGAAAGAGGAACTGGGCAAAGTGAGTTTGACCGCTTGCTGGATGAATCCTTAAATAATTCTGATAGCTTTGATTTCACTGCCATTAGACAAGCAGGACCAAACGGTGAAGATTTACCACTGCACGTTTATCCCTATGGTGTCAGTCGTAGCCAATTAGAGCAGGTAGTCCAAGTACTGAGTTTACCAGTGGAAATGACAAAAGATCTTGATAGTGCTGATGCGATTTTGGCACTGCGATCGCACGTCAAAAATCACGCCAAATTACGGCAAATGGCGAAAGCCCGTCAATTGCCAATCCACATGATTAAAGCCAGCACCATTCCCCAGATCACCCGTGGCTTACGACGATTGCTAAACGTCGATGACCCAGATGTCACCGACGATCGCGAACTGCAATTATTTCTCCACGGCGACAGCGATGATGAAATTGACGCCCTAGAAGAAGCAAGACTTGCCGTAGAGCAAATCGTCATTCCCAAAGGACAGCCAGTTGAGTTATTACCCCGTTCTGCCTCTGTACGCAAAATGCAACACGAGTTGGTAGAACACTACCGTCTCAAGTCCAATAGTTTTGGCGAAGAACCAAATCGCCGTTTGCGGATTTATCCGGCATAACCTCACCCCCCTACCCCCCTCTCCGAAGCGCGGAGAGGGGGATATAAAATCAGCTTATAATCAGCAAACCACTACGTATATTAAATAGATAGGAAAAAAAATGACACAACTATCTTCTAATCATACGCCGCACCGAGGAAGAGTATTTCCACAACGCCAACTTTCACTATTAGAGAAAGCACGGCGTCAGGCTGAGTGGGAAGAGTTTAATCAGCGTTGTCAATTAATTTTTGAGCGGGTGCAACCGGAGTTAATTAAAGAACATTATGACTGGTTTATGTTTATTGAGCCAGATAGTAGAGACTATTTTATAGATCCAGATGAAATAGTAGTCAGACAAAAGGCGCGTGAAAAACACCCATCACAACTCTGCCTGATTCTCCGCATCAATGAAACCGGAGCCTGCGGCAGAATATGATTTCAGGTGAGTTTAACATTAGACATCTGGTGAAAAACAATGTATGAACGCGCGGCGTTCTACAAGGGTTGTAAACAAAGCACAATTAATTTGTGGAGATGTCTATTGGTTGCAAACAAAGCGGCTGGTTGCAGATTTTCTAGGGGGATTGCTGACGCTGGGGTAAAGCCTTAAAGGCTAGCTATGATTAAGATTATATCTGTATGCACTATTCAAAAAGGTGATTACTGATGCCCAAACTCCCAATCCTGCAAGAAAATCAGTCCTACACCTTCCGCTCCTACTTCGAGATGCCCTACGAGCCGGATGAGATTCTAGCTGAGTTTGGCTACTCGCTCACTAAGTCACGGCTATCACTAACCAAGACTACCAGACAGTTAGACCGTTTGTCAGATTTGCAACAGAGAATAGAGGATTCCTTGTCACTGGTAAGCCTTAGTAGCGAGACAGCTAGACGAGAAACGCTCGTGGCTCCTGTTTTGTTAGAAGTTGCCCGTTACTGTCAGTGTCAGGTGAGAATCGAGTATCCCCTGATGCTAAATAACTGGTTGAAGGGTAATCTTGATTATCTGTTGCGGTTAGAGAGCAGTCTGTTGGTGGTTGAGGCTAAAAACGATGACCTGACCAGAGGATTTACTCAGCTTGCTGTTGAGATGATTGCTCTAGCACAACTAGAAGATCAGGATGTGCTGTACGGTGCTGTAACTATTGGTGATGCTTGGCGCTTTGGTAGATTGGACAGCAAACAGCAGCAAATCACCCAGGATATAGCCCTGTACCGAGTACCCGACGACCTAGATGATTTGATGCAGGTACTGGTCGGTATTGTTGAGCGTTAGAACATCTTTCCGGGAGAAGAACTACAAACAGAAGTTTATCGTGATGGTACATGGATATTTCTAATATGAAATCAGATTTCGACACAATGAGCAAGACTGAGTTAAGAACTTATGTTCTTGCTCATAGAAATGACCAAGAGGCTTTTTATAAGCTGATAGACCGTTTTAAAGCTGATTCAAAAAACCAAACAAGACATCCATTTCCAAAGTCATTAGAGGATGTAGCAAAGGTGCAAGAGTTAATTCAGGAACAGATAAGAACTCTGGGGGAGTTATAAAATTTTTTGGATTTAAGTATGAGAGGGTGCTAGTTTTGCTGAGTATATGTTGACTCCTCAAGGCAAGATGTTGTATAAAAATCGCTTACAGAGATTAGACAAGAGTGTCAGCCTGTTAATACTGAGTTAAAGTGGTAGTTCTGATAGATCGCTTTCCGATGCTACTTTTAACTCTGACTGCGAAGGCAAATCAATGGAAGGCTCAACAACTAGGGGAGCATTTTCTTCAAATCTCAGCTTTGAACTTTTGATATAGTCTTCATCAATTTCAAAAGCTAGCCATTGTCTCCGTAATGTTTCTGCCACTCGACCTGTCATATTAGAACCAGCAAACGGGTCTAAAACTATATCACCTGGTTCAGTACAAAGATTAATAATGAATTCAGGTAAAGCTTGAGGAAACCTTGCTGGATGGGGCTTTAAACCTTCTTCTTTACATCTCCTTTGATAGTAGTCATTTGAGGCTGTGTTAGAGGCTGAAATAACATTTACAGGTTGGAGGGAGTCTTCAACAGTAATAGCATCTAAACTAGTTAGAATAGGTTGACCTATTTCTGTACTATCTTTATTATCTTGTCCATCAATAATATTTGGTGGAATAGCGCCTCCTCTGTCATGCTTAAATTTAGTAGAAATGTCATGACCAGATGGACGAAGTTTTGCTTTGTATCCATTTTTTAAAAGATTTTTCATTGCATCGCTATAAGGCTTTAATACTCTTTTATTATTAGCCTTTGGATGTGGTTCTTTAGAAAGCCACCAAACTGTATTGACAGCATCCTTAACCCTTTCTCGGCGAATTGTAACCCATTCAGCCGGAGTCGGTAGTTTAGCCGGATTATACCAATACAATTCTTGTGCTAAATAAAAACCTAAACCTCCTTTTTGTTTGGACTTACACAAATTAATAACTAATTCAAAATGATATAGTGAGCGGACTGGAGTCCCTTTAATCCAACTGCCTCCAATATCAATGACAAGTGACCCAGTAGGTTTGAGAATACGGTGAAAATGTTGTGCAAAATTTTTAAACCATTCTATATATTCGTCAGCATCAACATTTCCGTATTCTTTTTTGCGTATTAGTGCAAAGGGAGGTGAAGTGAAGATTAAGTCGATACTTTCGCTTTTGAGAACTGCCATTAATTCTAGGCTGTTTCCTAGATACGCAGCACCAAATTTAGTTTGGTAATAAGGACTCTGACTTAGTTTCATGAATCTTTCAGACGCAAGTTTATAGTACAAATATTCTAAAATATAGGAATCCTATTTAATTTTTGAAACATATGTAGGGTGGGCACTGCCAGCCCTTTCAACGCGAACAAATGTACTAAGAAATCA
>CAXTSI010000598.1:0-4963 GCA_964246695.1 uncultured bacterium | reverse complement strand
CTTCCTCCACTTCCCCCACTTCCCCCACTTCCCCCACCTACGATCTCATCTACATAGGTGGTGCACTCGGCGTCATCCATGCAGCTGTGATGGCAAAACTAGGGTATCGAGTGCTGCTGGTGGAGCGATTGCCTTTTGGACGGATGAACCGGGAGTGGAATATTTCTCGCGATGAGATCCAAAGCTTAGTTAACTTGGGTTTGCTCACGACTGCTGAGGTGGAATCGATAATAGCACGGGAGTACAAAGACGGATTTAATAAATTTTTTGATGCTAATGTTCCTAACCGATTAAAAGCGTCAATCTTGCACACTCCGACAGTGCTGAATGTGGGTTTGGATTCCGAAAAACTACTACAACTGTGTGGGCAAAAGCTGCTTGCAGCAGGCGGTGAAATTTGGGATGAAACAGAGTTTATCAGATCTGATATTTATAACACACAAAATATCATTACCTGCATGCATTTACCCAGCCAAACGGACAAACAAGTGAGTGGGCGACTGCTGGTGGATGCGATGGGAACCGCCTCGCCGATCGCATGGCAGTTGAATGGCTGTCGTGCCTTCGACAGTGTTTGTCCAACAGTAGGAGCAGTGATTGAGCGTGGATTTGATCCGGGAGTGTGGGATTCCCAGTATGGGGATGTTCTCAATAGTCATGGGGATATCTCGCGAGGACGACAATTAATTTGGGAATTGTTTCCCGGAGCAAATGAAGAACTGACGATTTATTTATTTCATTACCACGAAGTCAACCCCAAAAATCCAGGTTCCTTATTAGAGATGTACGAGGACTTTTTCACAATATTGCCGGAGTATCGGCGGTGCGAGCTGGACAAATTGGTATGGAAAAAGCCGACATTTGGGTATATTCCTGGTCATTTTAGTGTAGGGAGTAGAGATCGCACGGTTGCCTTTGACCGTTTGATAGCGATCGGTGATGCTGCATCACTTCAGTCTCCCTTAGTTTTCACCGGCTTTGGTTCCCTAGTTCGCAACTTGGAACGCCTAACAACTCTTTTGGATACCGCCCTCAAACACGATCTACTGAGTTTTCGACATTTGAACCGAATTCGCGCTTTCCAAAGTAACATTGCCGTCACTTGGATGTTTTCCAAAGGTATGATGGTTCCGACTGGGAAATTTATTCCACCCCAGCGAATCAACTCCATGCTCAATAACTTTTTCGGGTTGTTGATAGACGAACCCCCTAAAGTGGCAGATAATTTTATCAAAGATCGAGTCGATTGGTTAACTTTTAATCGTCTAGCACTGAAAGCAGCCCGCAAAAACCCCTTATTGCTGCTATGGATTTGGGAACTTGCTGGTGCAAGGGATTTGCTGCGGTGGGGATGGAACTACTTAGACTTTAGTCGTCATGCCCTTGTCAGCACTTTGCTAAATGGATGGTTTCCACTCTTCCTCCGCCAGATACAGCCAAGGCTTGAACCGCGCTATCCAGCATTATGGCTGCGGCTGTTAGCTATTAACTACGCGGTGAACACTGGTAAAGCGCGTTTCTTACAACCAATTGCAGCAAAGACTCCAGAAGCCATAATCCAAAAGCCAGAAGCAATTTAATTATTGGTTAGTGGTTAGTGGTTAGTGGTTAGTAGTTAGTGGTTAATAGTTAGTGGTTAGTGGTTAGTGGTAATTTTTGACAACTAACAACCAACAACTAACAACTAACAACTAACAACTAACAACCAACAACTAACAACCAACAACTAACAACCAACAACTAACAACCAACAACTAACAAATGACTATTGACTTTTTGGGCGAAAATTTGGCAGTTCCACAGATGCTAAAGACTTTCGCCCCTTGGGTGGACGCTGCGGATAGACAACTGGTGAGGGCGAGTTAGTGTTAGCTTCGTCACTGAAAGACTCTTCTAGGGGTGGTAATTGTGATGCTTCTGACCAGTAGTCAAGCGCTTCCGGATCATTCTCTTCAATCAGAGTGATGGTGGCATTTTCTGGTTCCTCATCATCTGCCACTGGCGTGGCATAAGTCTCCCAAAGAGGCTCCGAGGTGTGTTCGCTTTCTAGATATTTTTGTGTAGAAGGCTGTGGTGATGCAGATGCAGGTACATCCTGGAAAAACTGTTGGATCACGCTATCTAATTGTTCTTCTAGGTTTGACGACTCTTGCGGGTCAACTGCTTCCAATGTAGTCGGGTAATCATGAATAATTTCTGGAGTGTTAGCTGGCGGTGCTGGCGTTGGGATATCTTCTCGGTCTAAGGTATTCCAAGTAAATGATTGAGTGGGTGCGGGGCGATCGTCCTGTTCGTGTTCAGGTGATGCTGAAGATTCCTCCCTGAAATCATCTATATTATCTGTCAAGGATTCCAGTTCTGCTGACCAAGGTCGAATTGGTTGGGCGTTGGACTTTGTTGGCTGACAATATTTTGGTTGCTTAGTGCCTGTGTTATTTGGGCTATTTGCCGTATCGTCTGGGGAATCATAGTTGGGGTAGGGTGTCTCTAGACATTTTTCCAGCGCTGCTTTAAATTGCAGGGTCTGGCGTTGTTGTCGCATCAGCCTAGTACGTAAATCACGACAAGCATTTTCTGATTGCAATAGCTGATGAGACTGTTCTTGGTAGTTAGATTGAATCACGGCGCATTCCCTCTCTAACTGAGCAAGACGTTGTTGGTTAATTTCTTGCTGTGCTTTGTAGTTTTCGATGGACATTTCTTGGTGTTGAACAGTTTGCACAGCAGTTTCTAACTGTTTGTATAGGGACTGTACCTGCTCTTGAGCGGCAGATAGTTCCTGAGTTTGTTGGTTGAGCATTGACTCTGTGACAGAACTGCGTTTTTTCTGCCACTGCAAAGCCAATTCCTTCTCAGCTAGGGCTGCTGTGAGCTTCTCTACTTGGTCATACAAGTCGTTGTTGGCACTCTGCAATTCTTCATTCAACGCCAGCAGCTGCTTAAATTCAGAGTCAATTATTGTCTGTTGTTCGCACTCAGGCTCTGCAACCCAGTCTTCCTGGGGTGCATTTGACGGCGGAGGTTCAGTTTTGCACTGTTCGTTTTCTGCTGGTCCTAGTAGTGGTAATTTCTCAATTGCTATGTTTTCATTAGGTAAAACTGAGTAAAAGGGACAACTCGCCTGCTCAGGTTGTGGCGAATTAACAGATTCCAGTGGTTCAACACTAGCCCCATTGTTTGGGGTGTCAGCTTCATTCATTACTCTTCACCCACCAGCTTCAAACTAAACAGCAAAGACTACGCCAGAATTCAACAAAAACGCTGTCTTACCAAAATATACTCTCTTATGCAAGAGTGTCACTATAGATGTAGGGGAATGGGGAATAATTAAAAATGCAAAATTAAAAATGAAGAATTTATATTTTTAATTTTTAATTTTTAATTTTTAATTTCCGCCAGAACGTCTCTTCTACGGTAGCCAACGGGGATGAAATCCTAATAGGGGAAGTTGTTCTGGTTTGATGTCAGAAGCTGCCGTTGGGTCGGTAATGGGCAACAAGGGCATTAACCACAAGCTACTGGTGGCAATTGGCTGTCCATCATCGGTTGTCAAACTGTTTGCGGGTGATGATGTGGAATTTGTTTGTGCTACTACTTGGTCAAATAACAACCCCAAACCGTCGGGTGATAAACTCATCTGCACATTCCGCTGTCGCGGGGGTAGCACCAGTAGTGGTTTCTGTTGCCAGGTTTTCAGGTCGATCGCTACTAAATATGGCTGTTCCTGATATTCTTCCCCAGGTAGTAGCTGTGTTAGCAAGCAGTAAAGGGTGGGCGAGGCAGTATCAAACTGGCAGCTAATAATTGAGCCTGTAGTGCGTAACAGTTGTTTCTGCAAGCCTTGGTTAGTCACCAAAAATAAATCCCGTGTGTAATCTGTATTAAATTTTACCATTACTGCTTGCGAACCGTCCTTGGAAAAAGCCTGTACTAAGCCAAACTGCGGCAGAAAATCCAAAGGCTTATTAGCATCCGTTTGTAAGGGTAAAATTGCTGCTCCTTGCCCTTGGGCAACTGCTACGGCTTTACTGTCTGGAGTGATCGTAAAATCTCCTCCTGGTTGGCTTTGCAAGCGTAATGGTTCCTTTTTTTCTCCAGAACTACTGGGGCTTGCTGGCATAAACCACAGCGCAAAGTCGCCAGGATTAGCTTTGTTACCGCGTTGAACTACAATAGTCTGCCCATCAGGTGATAAGTCAAATTTCAGGTTTTGATATTCTTTATTATCTAAAATTATGTCAACTCTACCTGCTGCTTCTGCTTGTTTTCCTAATGGTGTAGGAATGCCTGTTGTCACTGTGTACAACTTAGCCGACAGTAGATCTTGGCTTTCTTTTGTACGTCCTGAAAATAAAATTTTCTCTCCATTTGGAAATGGCTTAAAGTCTAAAACTACCAAGTCTGTTGGGGTCAGTACTTTTTTTTGCTCTTGGGTTAAATTGTAGAGAATTAACCGTCCTAGGTCTTCTTTTTCAGATCCTATATAAAGGATGACGCGATCGCGTGTACTGAAGCTCCCTGTAAATGGTTGTATGACTCTAGATTTTCCTTCTTTTTCGGAAAATTTATCTTTAGCATTCTGCAACTTTACTTGATATTTTGTTCCGTAGGGTGCTGGTGTTAAAAGCGTATAAACCATTCGCCGCCCTGCCCAACTTACTTTACCCGCTAGAGGCGGATCGATTTTCCAGTTATCCTCTACGCTTTTTTCGTTCATTGGACGACTAAAGGTGAGAGTTAAGGATGTATCGTCTGCTCCGATTTGTTGGTTTTGCCAGCTAAAATGCCGAACGCTAGGCTTAACTACATCACCTACTAATATTAACAGCCCAATCAGCAGACTGAGGATGAGCATGAGTGCGATCGCAACACGATCTAAGGGTTGGAAAAAAGCTTTATTAGTAGTCATTGTTGGTTGTTGGTTGTTGGTTGTTAGTTGTTAGTTGTTAGTTGTTAGTTGTTG
>CAXTSI010000597.1:0-4967 GCA_964246695.1 uncultured bacterium | reverse complement strand
CCCTCATCTCCCCCTGCTCCCCCTGCTCCCCCTGGGGAAATAGCTCAGGTGCGATCGCCGTTGCTAACTCCCAATGTTCTATAGACAGGTGGTAGACTAACAGCTCAGTTTGAGCGTTCCAAAGCGGTAGCGCGATCTCAGGGTATCCCCAGCTTCCGCCGATAAGCGGCGCCCGTTTGTCTGCTGTTGAGATGCCGATTTCTCCACTTGCAAGCCAATAGCGACCCTGATGGGGGGGTGTTGCTTCCGCCAAGGATGATCCAGCACTTATTTTGGTTTGTACCAGGTACGGTAAAAGTTGGCGCAGAGTATGAGCTTTTTGTGAGCGTAACTCAGTGGTAGTCTTGAAGAAAATTAGCGCTTGTCGCTTGTAAGCCATCCGTTGTAAGTAATCATCTAGTTTCGGTATCCGAGAAAGCCACGGCATCAAATCAGAAAGGCGAATTTGAGCAACAAAACCAGCACTAGCAGCGATCGCCTCGTAAGGTAAAGGTTGATTGCAGAAAAAATGGTCTGCCCCAAAGGTTTGCTGTTCCAAAAGCAATTGAGTTGACACGAACTTTCCTTGAGTTGCATCAAACCCAAGCAGTCGCACTCGACCTTGGCAAACTAAATAAAGAAAATTGCGGTCTGCTTCTGTTTCCCTATCTGGACTGTAGCTAGTCAGATTGTCACCCAGTTGAAACTCACGAACAACACAAATTTGGCTTAAATCTGATGCTAGACTCGTATCTTCTGCAGCTAGCCTCAAAAGGTTGAGGCTAGCCGCATCTGCAGTGGGAGACTGCTGATTGCTGGTAGGATTACGCTCTCCCTGACCTTTTAACGACGAGAAGAAGTTCATCGTTTCATCTTTGATGTTTGGGTAAGCTTGTTAACTTTTTTGAAACGTACACTTGCAGTCTAAAAACCTGAATCTGTGGCTTAAACCCGACAAGGTCACAACTTTAAAGATATTTTTTTGATAAAACTCTGACAGTTCCAGAGAAATCATTTTTTTAGCTAGAAAATTGTTAATCGTGAACATACACTTATTAATGATTGTTTTTGTAGCTACAGCTATTATTTGAATTTTTCAAAAAACAAACCCCTACCCCTAAGCCTTGAAAACTAAGGGTTGTATGATTTATTGCATAGCTTGTCCCAAAATTTATTTCTGGAACCACAGTCTAAGTCTGTAACAACCGACTGGAAAACATATTATATGTCAGTCCTCGCGGACTAAAGCAATAGGGTACACAGCCCCTAGTGACTACAGCAATCAGGTGCGTAACCCCCTATTTACTAGTAACTAAATAAACTGTCCAAATTGCCATCGCTCTTAGGTAAGTACTGGCGCGGAAAGTACCAGATGCGGTGATACCTTCGGGTGTGCGGAATTGTAACCCATTGTCGTAAATTTGCTGCACCACAGCTTGTGTCAGCCTAAATCCTTCATCCTTCATTCCCATTTGCACAAGAAAAGCTGCTATCCCAAAGTTTATCCCCGTCCAAACTTCTAAGGGATGGGTAGCTTTTGGGTTTTCCGGCGAACCATCAGCACGAACACCGTTAGCCGCACCGAACGTACCATTGTGAAACTTTAGGAAGCAAGCATCATAAACAGTTTTGATCGCGATCAGCGCACACTCTTGTGGTACAATATCCCGCAATCCCAGTAGACCAGCATAAAATTGTCCGCACAACTGGTCTGCCATCACCACATCAGATCCACTCTCACTGTCAAGTCGGTAGTATTGCCCATTCCACAGTTTTTCTTGGTAAACAGGTCGAGATTGTTCCAACCAACTTTCATAGATAGATTTTTGAACCGCCAAAACGCCAAGGTCGCCAAGGTTTTTCTTGGCGTTCTTGGCGCCTCTGCGGTTCATTAAAAAAACCTCACAAATCGCGATCGCCGCCTCCAAAGCCGCCAACCACAAACCACCACAATAAGCACTCACGCCACACAACCGCCAATCATCAAAAGTTTGGTCAGGCGCACCGGAATTTTCCGGAATACCATCCCCATCTTTGTCAAAAGTCTTGAGGTAGTTCAGCGTTTGAACAATAGCATCCCAGCAGTCAGCCAGGAATTCCACATCCGTTGCACCCGTCAGCAGAAAGTCTCGGTAAACTTGCAACACAAAGTCACAGCCTAGATCCTTCCACAAATTGCAGTCTTGATAGCTGGTGTAGTTAGTTTTCTCCCAGACGTGTTCATTTGGTGCGCCCAAGTCATGGGGTGTTGCGCCTGCGGCTTTGCGGACAGCGGTTGGACTTTGGGCGCCGCTAATGTAATAGTAACCAATCACACGGGGAGTATGGTCACTGGTGGGTATTGCCCGTGCAAAAGCACGAATTACCGACTTTTCCAGTTCTGGAAATAGCATCAATAAAGCAAAAGAACCGTATAATCGCACATCTAAGCTTTCATACCAGCGGTAATCCAAGCATTCGAGTACAGCAAACTGACCGATAGGGTCACGAACAGAAGCCGCACTCCACAGTGTACCCCCGCAGGTGAGGTCGTAAAGCTCATTAAACAGAGCCATTTTGAACCAAGATGGCAAGTCTTGACGGTCAAGAATGGGTTGTTGCCAAGATTGGATTTGAGAAAGCCATGTATTATGATATTCTCTCAGGGCAGTGGATGCGATCGCCCAAGCATTCAAGCCACTACTACCAAAAAAGTCGGTATATCTACGGTAGTAGTTAATTCCGGCGGCAAATTCTGTCACAGGGAAATCCCAACTGAGGACAAAGGGAATTTCCAGGGTTTCTCCTGGTTGTAGAGTAAAACGGAGGGCGATCGCTGCTCCTATTTGTTCACCTTCCACTGCTGGTGTTTCATCTACACAATTGGGCAAAGAACCGTCTTTACCAAAGTTTTCCCATGTATCTGCACCCGATCCACTTGGATTCCATCTGGTGTGATAAAATACTTCTACCTTGGGATTTTTCTTGGTAGCAATGCACCACTGTCCCTCGCCTTCCGGCAAAGGTTCATCGATATCAATCCGACCTAAGACACAGCCAATATCTTCAAAATTTTCAACTAGTGTGTTAAAATTATTTTTACTTTCACCCCAGCGCGGTTGGTACTCGTACACTGGGCTACCATCATCCCGCACCTCCACTTGGGGAGATTTAAATGCGTTCGTAAACCAGCCTACCATATTTTGCCAGGTAAGCATGATGCTGAGAGTCAACGAAGCATCCGTGGGATTGTGAGCAGTCCAGAGAAACACAGCTACTGGGTAGCTAGTTTCTTGGTAATTGTCAGCCCAAATAGGGGAGAACTGCTCACAAGTTAACTGTGCTTGAAATACCCCTTCATAGACAAACCAACTGCGTGGGTATAAAGCGTGATACGTCCCTGTCGAGTGCGTAGGGGCGGGGTTCCCCCGCCCGTATAGGAGTGGGGATGAGGGGGATGGATACCATTGCCACGCTTCCAGACTCCTGTCTTCAGGCGCTTGTGTACACAAAGCATAAGCTTGGGAGGATGTGCCATCTGACTCAAACACACTGAATTGACAGGTGGAGATGCTTTTGAAGGTGTGTTCACCGCCGTCAATGTGCCAGAGGTTAAAATCTCCCCGCGAGGAACGACCGATACAACCTGCACCAAATCCACCTAAAGGCATTCCATGCCAAGGACCATCATCGATGTTGCTGGCGTAACGCACAGTGTAGGGTTTGTCCCAACCTAAACCGATGGGACGACTCCAACTGCAGGGGGGGATTTTAGAGTAAGATTGCTGGTTAGTCATGCCCTGATTTTACGGTGTTTAGTCCAGTTAAAGATCATCTCACGCAAAGGTGGCAACGGATGTTGTAGCGGATGTAACGGATGCGTTATCTCGTCATCCCACAGTTAACTTATCCGTTACATCCGTTGCCGAATCCGTTGCCGAATCCGTTGCCCGTCTTGGCGCGAAATTTAATATCTACTTAACTAGTGCGGGAATTTTGATCTCGATCAGGAAACTTACACTTCACCTCAACTTCAAAATTGCCTTCAGTAGAACCTTCAGCCAGAATGGGAATGCTGACATCTTGCACCTGGCGACACAGGTGCGGCTACACAGACAAAACCCGCCTAGCCTTCTCCCAAGGGGAGACGCTTCTCTTCGAGACGCTTCGCGAACGCGAACGGCTTCTGCGAAGCAGTACGCGGGTTTCAAACCCTTGATTTTCCGTAAGTCCGCGTAGGCGGTGAGACAGCCCTGTTCGCGTAAGCGTTGCGATCTTCGACGAAGGAGCGTCAGCGTCTCCCCTTGGGAGAAGGAGGGAAACCCTCCTGCAGGATCTGCGAACCCGAAGGGACTTAGTTTGTATAGCCAAGCCAGCGCGAATGACGGCTTTCCCGACCTAGGCGACTGGCGTGCGAATTCTATTCGCCAGGGGTTGGTGCAAGATCTGAGAATGCCAACTTTGCCACCTAGCTTGATGCCAAATTTAACTGTTACTTCTTCAGCTTCAGGTAAATATTTGAACGCCCCAAGAGCCAATTTAGTATAACCACGAAGTTTTGCGTGAAACTCCTGAATGTTAATCGTGGGTAAAAGATCGCGGTATCCGGGTTCCTCTTGTTCGGGAACTTCGGGGGCTGTTTTTGATTCTACGTAGAGTTCGTACTCTTGATCGCCTTCTTTGACAATTAGACGTTGTATTTCTGACATCAATATCCCCTCAAGTAATTTGCAGATTTTATGTTAGTTACAATACTCTAGAATGCTCCCTATGCCTTGCTGTACAGTATGGCTCGATATGCCTTGGTGATTGGCATCGCTAAGTATGACAAATTAAGTCCAAACCTGCCAAAGGCTGTTACCGATGCACAGGCGATCGCCCACGTACTGCGTGAATACGGTCGCTTTGATGTTCAACCGTTACCTGCAAAGTTAATAGAGAGTGAGAATCGCTGGGAACTGGAGTTTAGACTAAAAGCGATATGAGAGAAGGCAAACCGAATGGAATTA
>CAXTSI010000596.1:0-4974 GCA_964246695.1 uncultured bacterium | reverse complement strand
CATCTCCCCCTACTCCCTCATCTCCCTCATCTCCCCCTACTCCTGTAAGGGCGGGGAAACCCCGCCCCTACACACGGACGACGCCCCAAATTCGGATTCGTACCGAAGTCCTTGACAGCAACCGGGTGTTGATTCGCATTGCCGATAATGGTGGCGGCATACCGAAAGATGTTATTAGCAGAGTGTTCGATCCGTTTTTTACAACTAAACCAGTAGGTAGGGGCACTGGCTTGGGACTTTCAATTAGTTACCAAATTATCGTAAATCAACACGGTGGTGTCTTAAAATGTGATTCGCAGCCAGGGTTAGGCACGGAATTCTGGATTGAAATTCCAACGACACAAATCACAAATTGCTAATTGCTAATTGCTAATTGCTAATTGCTAATGGCTAATTGCTAATGGCTAATTGTCATCTGGCAATGAGCTATTAACTATTAGCAGACCAAACCTACTAACTTCGCAGTTGCACGGGCATGGCTAAATAGGTCATTTTCACACCACCTAGAGGCGTGAAAATTACCGGGGTTAAGGCTTGATTTAACTGCATGAGAATTTCTGAAGCAGGCAAAGCTTTTAAGCCTTCCATTAGATATTTGATATTAAAAGCTATGTCTATGTTTTCTCCAGATATTTGTGCTGACATTGACTCAGTAGCGTTGCCTACATCTTGAGCTTCACAAGACAAGGTGATTTCTTGAGCAACGCTATCTAGGCTAACTTTCACAATATTATTCTTTTGATCGGCTAATACAGCAATCCGCTCCAAGGTGCTTAAGAGTTGTCGCCGATCTAGAGTTAATTCTCGTTCAAATTGACGGGGTATGAGTAGACGGTAAGCCGGATACTGTCCTTCTAAAGTGCGGCTAGTTAACCGTTGATCGGCCAATTCAAACATAACTTGGCCTTGATCAAAATACAAGGCGACAGGTTGATCCTGTATTCCGTGAGCCACCATCCGCTCTAATTCGCGTAAGGCTCTAGCTGGTATTGTCACTTCAAGAGACGCGAATTCCGTCTCTAGATCTTTTGCGTCTAAACTCTCGTTCGTAGTTTCCACCACGGCTAAGCGATGACCATCAGTAGCGGCAAATTCTAGAGTGTCTTGTTTAACTGTTAAATGTACTCCAGTAAGTACCTGCTTGGTTTCATCAGCACTCGTAGCAAATAATGAACCCCGCAGTCCCTCAATTAATGCAGTAGCTTGTAGAGACGCGAAATTTCGCGTCTCTACATTTTCGATCACAGGTAGTTCCGGAAAATCTTCGGCTCCCATTGCTCGTACTTGATAACGCCCACTTTTGGGTGTGAGTGTGACAATTAAACCTTCGCTACCTGGGGTACTTACAGATGCCGATTCATCTTCTAAGGTAATTTCTCCCTCACAAAGACGAGAGGTGATATCATTAAGCAGCTTAGCAGGAATGGCAATTGCTCCCCCCTGCTCAACTTCAGCGCTAAAGCTAGTGCGGATACCCAAGCTGAGATCAAAGGCTGTTAAGCTGACCCGGTTAGTTTCTGCATCTGCTTGTAGCAGCACATTGGCAAGTACTGGATGAGTCGGGCGTGAAGGTACAGCACGGCTTGTGAGTGAGAGGTTAGTACTAAGATCGCTTTGGGTGCAAACTAATTTCATGGTTGGATTCAGCTTGTGTGTTGGGTGTGGAAATTGTGGAAAACCTAGAGAGGAATCTGTTTTACTGACAGTTCTGTAAGTAAGAGCCTGTGGAAAAGCTGTGGAAAAACTAGGAGCTTTTCCACAGAGTAGTTATACTTAATAAAAATTTTCCCTCTCTGAGATCATCTTTTCCACAGAAGTTTTCGGAGTTTTCCACAAAAGGTCAGCATCTTTTCCACAAACTAACTTTATCTTAATTAATTTTTATACTCTACTTAACGTTAATGAATAGCTGTCAGTCCTTTAAGTTAAGTGATGGTGATGCTACCTGTGGAAAACAGTTGGTCAATATAATTTTTTGGGACGGCTGGTCATATTGATGCGATCGCTCAGTTGACGCAGTGTTTGTACCAGACCCCGATCGGTTTCTCGCAGTTGGGTAATTTTTTCACAACTGTACATCACAGTAGTGTGGTCTTTTCCACCGAATTCTTCTCCGATTCTAGGTAAACTTAAATCTGTGTGCTGTCGCATCAAATACATTCCGATTTGACGTGCAAAGCTGATTTCTCGTCGGCGCGAATTGCTTTTGAGGTCTTCGATTGAGAGATCAAATGTATCGGCTATAATCGTCAAAATTACCTCTGGGGTTGCTTCTACCTTCTCAGTTGGTGGTTCTAAAACTGGTGCTATATTTTCTACCGTCATAGGCAAACCCCAAATGGAGATATAGGCAACTGCCCGAATTAAAGCTCCCTCTAATTCTCGAATATTAGAGGTGTAGTTAGAAGCAATATACTCTATGACATCTCTTGGCAGACGAATGTTTTCGTACTCGGCTTTTTTTTGTAAAATCGCCATTCTAGTTTCCAAATCTGGTGGTTGGATATCAGCAATTAATCCCATAGAAAAACGAGAACACAGGCGTTCTTGTAGCCGAGGAATTTGGTTGGGCGGACGGTCGGAAGCGATAACGACCTGCTTGCCAGCTTCATGTAAAGTATTAAAAGTATGAAAAAATTCTTCTTGGGTGTACTCCTTGCCCTCGAGAAACTGAATGTCATCTACCAAAATGACATCAGCAGCACGGTAGTGATCCCGGAAACTTTGCATACTGTCCTTGCGAATCGCAGTAATTAAATCATTCGTAAACTGCTCAGTAGAGACGTAAAATATTCTAGAATCAGGACAAATTTCCCAGCGATAGTGACCGATCGCCTGCATCAGGTGCGTCTTACCCAAGCCCACACCACCGCATAAAAACAACGGATTAAACTCCCTTCCAGGGGATTCAGCAACTGCTAACGCCGCAGCATGAGCCATACGACTGTTGGCACCAACCACAAATCTGGAAAATACATACTTCAGGTTTAAATCAGTAGTTCTTTGTTTGTTTTGGGGAACAATTTCAGTCACACTGGTTCCCTCCGGTAATCCCCAAGAATGCGAGCGTTCGCTTAAATGAGATTCATCACCTTTAGCAACAGTTATATAAATTTCTACTGGATAACCAAGAATATCTTGCACTACATTAGCAATAGTCTTTATGTAATACTTCTGTAACCAATTACGAGCAAAGGGATTAGGAGTACGAATGACCAGGCAATTATTTTCCAATCGCTCTGCATTGGCAGTTTTGATCCAAGTTTCAAACGTGGGACGGGATAGCTGCAGTTGCAAGCGCTCCAGTACCTGAGTCCACAGACTTTCTATGGCAATTTCCATGTTTTACCACCAATGCTAGCAATCGTCACAATAGAAGATAAAGATACAAGCGTTCCCCAATTTAGCAGACTATACTTTAGACCGGAAACAAGCTTTTAAGTTGTAATTATTCTTGGACTCCTCCCAGTAGGCAATATCCTACCACCCACTGATTCACACGCACCAAGCAAAGACACATGAAGAAAAAAGAACATGACATTGAGCTAAAATACACTGGACTTGTTGCCAAAATCCATCTCAGGGTAGGTACTAACAGGGGAGCCAAGGGAGGCTGGGGAGCCACTCACTCGCTCCCACCCCACAGACGTACCATTGACAGTATTTTGTCCATACTAATAGGTGGAATTACAGTTGTGTCTCTTGGAGGTTGCTCTATACCTACCAATCTGCTAGAAACCCAAAGAACAAATGTTCAATCTCAGAATCAAGCCCAAAACACAACCCAGACAAATCCCGCAACCGTCCCACCCCCAATTATCTCATCGTCCAATAAAGATCCGTACTTTGTCGTCGCAGTGGTGCAAAAGGTAGGACCTGCCGTTGTTCGCATTGATTCCACCAGAACCATAACGTCTCAAGTCCCAAACGAGTATAACGATCCTCTTTTCCGGCGGTTTTTCGGCGATCGAGTCCCATCACCTAGACCGCAAATAGAGCGGGGTAGTGGCTCTGGGTTTATTATCAACGCTAATGGTCAGATTTTAACTAACTCCCACGTGGTCAACGGTGCTGACACTGTTACAGTGAAACTGAAAGATGGTCGGACTTTTGACGGACGTGTGCAGGGTGAAGACCCGGTAACGGATGTTGCTGTGATTAAAATTAATGCCAATAACTTGCCAATCGTTGCTGAAGGCAATTCTGAAGTCTTGCAACCAGGAGAACCGGTCATTGCGATCGGTAATCCTTTAGGTTTAGACAATACCGTCACCTCTGGGATTATCAGCGCCACAGGTCGTTCTAGCAGCGACATTGGTGCGAGTGACAAGCGCGTTGATTACATTCAAACCGATGCGGCAATTAACCCTGGTAACTCTGGCGGACCACTACTAAATGCTCGTGGTGAGGTGATTGGCATGAACACCGCCATCATCCGAGGCGCGCAAGGGCTAGGATTTGCCATTCCCATTAATACTGCGCAGCGGATTAGTCAACAATTAATTGCTCAAGGCAAGGTTGAGCATCCTTATTTAGGTGTTCAGATGGTGACACTCACGCCAGATATTAAACAAAGAGTCAATAGTAAACTTGGAGTTAATCTGGCACTAGATAAAGGAATTTTGTTGATTGGTATTGTCCCTCGTTCGCCAGCAGCAGATGCTGGACTACGCGCAGGTGACGTGATTCAAAGCATTAATAATCAGCCTGTCACTACCATTGAAGATCTCCAAAAGCTAGTAGAAAGCAGTAAAATAGGAGTCCCTTTACAACTACAATTGCAACGCAATGGGCAAACAGTACAAGTAGCGGTAAAACCCGCACCTTTGCCAGTTCAGCGTGAAAGCTAAACTCACATCAAAGAAAATGAAAAATTGGGCATTGGTAATTGGTAATCGGTAATTGGGAAAAAGGAGAAAGCCATTACCCATTACCCATTACCCATTACCCATTACCCATTACCCATTACCCATT
>CAXTSI010000595.1:0-5002 GCA_964246695.1 uncultured bacterium | reverse complement strand
TAGTGGTTAGTGGTTAGTGGTTAGTGGTTAGTGGTTAGTGGTTAGTGGTTAGTGTTTAGTAGTATTTTTGACACATGACACTTAGCAATTAACAACTAACAATTAACAAATAACAACTAACAACTAACAACTAACCACTAACAACTCCCTAATTAGTAATCGTCCCAGTTAGAGGTGAACTAGCACTGGCATAGGTTTTGATAGGCATTCTGCCAGCAAGGTATGCCAGACGACCAGCAAGTGTGGCGAGATTCATCGCCCTTGCCATTGCATTCGGCTTTTGTGCTAGGGCGATCGCGCTGTTAATTAATAAAGCATCTGCGCCCATCTCCATTGCTTGCGCCGCCTCAGATGGCGATCCAATGCCGGCGTCTACCACTACTGGTACCCTAGCATTTTCAATAATGATCTGAATATTGGCTGTTGTTTGCAACCCCTGCCCAGAACCAATAGGAGAAGCCAAAGGCATGACCGTAGCACAGCCGACTTCTTCCAAACGCTTTGCTAACATGGGGTCCGCGTTGATGTAGGGCAACACGGCAAAACCTTCTTTCACTAGTTGTTCTGCTGCTTGCAGAGTGCCAATGGGGTCTGGTAGTAGATACTTGAGATCGGGAATCACTTCTAACTTGACGAAGTTATTATCTTCCTGTCCTAACAGTTTAGCCATTTCCCGACCTAAACGTGCCACACGAATTGCCTCTTCTGCTGTTTGACAACCTGCAGTATTAGGCAACATCCAAATTTTTGTCCAATCGAGTGCTTCGGCTAAACCTTCGTGTCCAGGGGCTTTGGTTTGTACCCGTCGCACTGCCACAGTCACAATTTGACAACCGCTAGCAACGACGCTTTGCTGCATTTCCTCAATACTACGATACTTGCCAGTACCTGTCATTAAGCGGCTAGTAAAGGTAATGCCTGCGATAGTGAGTGGGGAGTCGGCAATAGGTAGGGGCGAGGTTACCTCGCCCTTACAGGAGTCGGCAATAGGTAGGGGCGAGGTTACCTCGCCCTTACAGGAGTCGGCAATAGGTAGGGGCGAGGTTACCTCGCCCTTACAGGGAGTCGTTCGTGGAGAGTGAATGAGCATTGGGGTAGCGGTAGATGACTGTGAGTGGAAGCGCGAATAGTTGAATTGATTTAGTAAGGGGTCACACTTTTGCTCCCAGATTAAATCGGCAATCAATTTTGCTGTTATGGGTGCTAAGAGAATACCATTGCGGTAATGACCAGTAGCAAATGTTAAATTTTTGCTCTCACTAAAGCCAAGGATGGGTAATTCATCGGGAGTGGCAGGACGAAATCCCCACCATAATTCCTGGATGGGATAATGTTGTAATTGAGGATATAGTCGAATAGCTCTTTGTAGTAAGGTTTGAATGCCTTGGGGTGTGTTGTGGGGAGTAAAGCCCACATCTTCGCTAGTCGCCCCAATGATAATTTGCCGATCTCGTCTCGGTACAATGTAAATATCCTGCCCATACAAAATCCGCGTTAACGGCAATTCCGGCTCAGATTCCGGCAATCGTACACTCAGCATTTGCCCTTTTAGCGGACGCAAGGGTAGCGGTAACAATTTACTCGACCAAGCACCTGCTGCTAAAACATAATGTTCGGCGCGAATGACTCCAGTGTTTGTTTGTACGCCAGTAACTTGTCGCTGTTGCTGCCCAATTCCCTCTACTGTAATGCCTTCTTTGAGTTCAACACCAAGGGTTCCGGCCGCTGTCAACAGTGCTTGTGCGAGTGTGCGATTGTCTACTTGTGCGTCTTCAGGATACCACCAACCACCAGCCACTTCTGCGGACAGACCTGGCTGATGTTGATGAATAGCTTCTCGGTCTAACCAGTAGGAAGGGGAGGCAACGGATGTTGTAACGGATGTAGCGGATGCAGTAAAATCATCCGTTACATCCGCTACAACATCCGTTGCGTAGACTGGTGCTAAGACGCCGCAAAACCAGAAATTACTGTTTAAGCCTGTGAATTCTTCTAATTTTTGAGTCCAATCGTGATATAAAAACAGAGAGCGCTGACACAGATCGTACATAGCCCCTGCAGAAATTTTTTCAGCATTTGGTGCTAACATCCCTGCAGCAGCGTGGGTAGCGGCGGCGCGAAAGCTACGGCTTACCACGGTGACACTTGCCCCGCGTAATTTTAGTTCAATGGCGATCGCCAAGCCAATAACGCCGCCACCAATAATTAAAACGTCATTAGTCATTAGTCATTAGTCATTAGTCATTAGTCACTTATCACTATTAACTCCTAACTAATGAAGGAGCAACCACTACCACAAGGCTTGAACTGGTCCCTTGCTCTGATTTGCATCATTTGTTTGAGAGTCAGTTGTTGCGCTTGGGCTTTGATTGTTCTCACTGAGTACTGATTCATTGGTGTTGCTATTTTGGGCAACATTGTTTTTATTGGTAGTGGTAGTGGTAGGAGCATTTCCACTATTCGTGCTATTTACATTAATATTAGCTGGGAGGACTCTAGATTTTTTGCTCTCAGTCTGAGGTGCCTGGGCAGTATTTTGTTGTCCGCCCATAGGAAAGCTGATGCCCAGCAATGTCCCTAGTAAAATCGCTAAGCCTCCAGCCATAAGAATCAGTGGTGTCCATCTGCCCATTTTGTTTTTCTCCTTTTTAACCCTTTACTATCCAAACTATTTGAGAACCTTCCTTAGAAGAAAAATTCTATAACTTTCACATCGGCTAAAACCTTAGTTTGACAGGCTAAATGTAGGTTTATTGTAGGAGAATGGGGCGGTAGCGACAAACCGCGTACACTCCAGAGGGTTGAAGTGTCTAGGCGACACAAGTGCAGACGCCATACTGCAAAACTGTTCAAGAAGGCGCTACGACTGCCTTTTACTTGAACTGCATCAACACCACAGCCACTAATTCTCCAACAGTTTATTACCTTAGCACCGCTATTGTAGAGGTCTACACTATTTTGTAGCAATATTTGCCGCTGATTGGCTCCGCGATTACACTTTATTGTCTTTAATATCCCGCATACCTCAGCCATTAAATATCGCGACAAAAGCAATTGAATTTTCTTTTCCCAATTTCTTTCTCATAAATAAAAATACACAAACACTATATAATATATGGTTTTGCTGAGCAAGGACAACGGCGATGACCAAATCCTCGATTTAGTAGTCGCTCACCAAACCATGAGAGCAACAGTGGATTGCCACGCGATGTTTTCTTGAGTTGCTTTGATTGTCTCTCATTCCCTACTATGACGGAGATTTAACATAAACCTCTCAAACAAGCACAGCTTGTGGCTTTTTGTTCGACTCGACGCCCCAACACATCTGCCGCAAATGAATCGGCGCTACAAGCAATTCTTGCTGCTGGCACACGCTGGTTAACAATTTTTGGCAAGTCCTGGGATTTACATGTAACACAAGGTTTCAAAACTACTTTTGCTTAAAATTTGGCAATAATATATGATACCATTGATTATCTTTGCAGTCAAGGGCGTCATGTTATATCATGTCCGGTTAATAACTTATTATATGAACCCTCACCCCGCCCTCTGGGCACCCCTCTCCCAAGCATGGGAGAGGGGACGGGGGCGAGGGATGGATATCGTAACTGTTTATACGGACATGATATTATATACGATGCTGAAAACTGGTTTGATGGCTACAAGCACAATCCAGATTATGCTTTACAGACTCTAAATTCATAATTTTTTTGCCTTTTACCAACCCAGTTGCCAATCCCAGACAATAATTGACACTCCCATACCATAAAGGTGATTGGCAATTTGGGTAAAAACCTGACTGTGTGTTAGTTGTTAGTTGTTAATTGCTAATTGCTAATTGCTAATTGCTAATTGTGAGTGAGCGTACGCCTATGAGGGTTTTACTCCCAATCGGATCTGCGATAATCGTAAGCGTTGGGTTCTCACTCGGGGAGACGAATCGCGCTCCTCTGTCGAAGATCGCGAACGCGCTTCGCGTTCCTAGGAACGAGCGTCACGCGAAGGGCGCTCCCGTTAGGTCAATAGTTACCAGTCTGACCTTAGCCATTAGCTACTAAACTGTTCTAAGAGAAGCTTTCCCAAGCTTGAGCAACCACTTGGCTGAGCCAGCGTCGTTGTTGTTTATCCAGCAGGCTGTCATCTGCTAGCACTTGGGCAGTTAATTCTTCCAATGATTGACCCTGAGCGCGGACAATTTTAATTACTCCTGCGATCGCAGCAGCAACCATTTCTTCATCAACAGGCTTTTGTCTTAGATCAACGATTTCTTGGGGGCTGTCTGGGATGGGATAATTCATGGCGTGCGTTTACAGAAACACAGAATGAACGATAAATCCGACCAACTCTTAAACTTTTTTACTGAATATTCTGCCGAGTAATAGGGCGGAGTTTACCTCACTTTATGCCTTTCTTACATCCGTCTTAATGCGTAGATTTATTGGAGATTTCAGAAAAAAATGAAAGAAATACTTTACTTAGAAATACCAACTCTGGATACAGCCGCTGTACGCAACTGGTTGCAAATAGATTTTGAACCAGGAATTGGGGAAAAATTTCTCACTCCGGTAGGCATTCGCCTTAGAGTAATTAAAAATACAACTGGTGAAGAAAGTATTTCGGAAAATTTAAGAGATGAAATTTCTATATTCGTCTGGTCGGTGCAGCGAACCACCTATCTCAAAGCGTTTCGTTGGGCAGATCAACCCAATCCTTGGGAGCAGCAAATTCTCCTCCGCCTGACGACTGAAATCCGTCACTACTTTCCCCATCATTACCCCGAACCACCAGCGATTAATTTATCTGGGCAATCAATTTTTGAGGCACTTGCTTCCTATTACCCCCTCACGGTCAAATATTTCCAGAAAATGCCTAACGGAGAGTATGACCTGAAGCGCGTCTACTGGTGGGAACAACGATGGCGTGAAGGTGTCCGAAATCCCCAGCAGCCTCGTCAGGTGTTGTTCTCTCACAGTGGAGTAGGGGGAGTAGGGGGAGTAGGGGG
>CAXTSI010000594.1:0-5028 GCA_964246695.1 uncultured bacterium | reverse complement strand
CTAATTCCATTCGGTTTGCCTTCTCTCATATCGCTTTTAGTCTAAACTCCAGTTACTAGGGCATTTCTGCAAAGTTAATTGGACATCTCCGAAAATAATTGTCCTGACGTAGCAGTGCTACGTCAGGACAAGGGTTTCAGACAACGAATAATTAAATTCGGTCGATGTCTATTGTGTAAATAAAATAATTACGCTCGGCAATGAACAGTTTGCGGAAAAATGCATCTCTTATCTTGAGTGATAATTAATTAACAGATCAATTCTATCGCTTTTACAGTTTGTAGACGAAACCTGATAGACTGAGGTATTGTATGCAGAAACTATATTGGATGCTTGGTGGACTGCTTTGGCTACCACTAGCGACACTTCTATCAAAAGCAACCCTTGCCGTTCCAGTAACAGTTCCTACTTCCTTTCAGCTAGCCCAAGCAACTAACTCGCCTTCTGAATCCAACTCAGATGCGCTGGCATCCTACCAAGCTTACCAAGATGTGATTAATCAAACGGTAGGCATGGTGCGAGATCCTGCTGCTCAACAACTGGCACGGCTGATGGGACTAAATATTCTGAGTATTACTTGGGAGGATACTGGAAGATACAAAGGATCGGCAGTCGGTCCTAACATCAGTGATATGTCGATTCAGGTACAGCAGTTCAACCCCAAAACCGCGAGGTACGAGTTGAACCTGATGCCGGTGATTCGTTATCCTAACTTTTCGGATCTATCTGCCGACATTCCTCTGGATCGATTCTTCCTACTAGTAGGCAACGAGAAGGGCAAAAACTTAGAGCGTGTCTCTCTCCAAGAGTTTCTCGGCAACATCCGCAACTATCTCAACAACCCTAACTCCTGGAAAGGGGACAGAACATCGTTGTTAGCAGAACGCGATACTCATGCCTTGGTAAGCGCTCAAGCCTGCTTTCTACCGATTCCTCAAGGAGGAAAAGCCGAGTTCAATCCTGTGCTGTTTAATTACCAGTCTTATTCAGGCAATCCTGCCGTTTTAACCATTCTGGCAACACGGGAAGGAACGAGCGTCACAATTATAGACAATAAGCGAGATGCTTTTGACGCAGGGCGCACCTGGGGGCAACGCTTGTTCTTTAATAGAAATGGCGAACGTGCTAGTCTTACAGGTCAAAGACTGAGTGATTTTCAAGCGAACCAAACCGATCAACCTACTTCAACAGCAGAAGCAGCAGGAGAAGAGGGGTTAAATATGGTGTTGCTGATCCAGGTTCCCCTAAAGCAAAAGCAGCCCCTGCGGAGCAACCCGATATCTTTATCTTTCGGAAATTCTGCGGCTTTTAATGAGACTGCATCAATTGCAAAATCTAGCAACGTGGAGGCAGCCGTAATCGGTTCTGGGCAAGTGGAAGGACCTTTTACTGAAATTGATAACTTGGAGATTGAGCGAGATCCAAATTTTCCCATTCGGGTGACAGTGCAGTTTTACAAGGCTACCAGTAACGGTGTAGTGTCAGAGAAAGACATGCTACAGATCAAGCAGCAAATTGCGCGGGTTTACGAAGAGGCGGATTATGTAGGTAGTTTGGTGGTAAGTGGTGATACGGGGCGACCAACAGAGTACGATGGTTCTAAAGTGGAGCCTCCTGGTTGGTGGAATAGCTTCTGGGAGCGGTATGAGCAAAACACCGGACAGTCACGTTCTGAAGCAATAGAAATGCTGCGTCGGTTGCGGGGTAATAACTGGATGCCGCAAACACCAGAAGAACTCCAGCAACAGTTAGAGCAAGCGAATTAACACATATCTTGCACCTGTTTTCTTACACACCCATTTGGGTATTAGTTGTTTACCCGTACAGGTGCAAGATATGAGCCTCGCGCAACCGCGGACTACGCCGAAGCGTGATATATAGAATAAACACAGGGGGCTAGAGAAAAATTTCAGAGCTTGAGACTATAATTAAATAGCTTCAAAAGTAGATGCAAAGCGGATTTTACCTTGTTTTTTTCGGCATAACCAAATGTAGGATTGGTATACTCCCTGAAGTCAGAAAGCTTTAGAAAAAGGGGAGATAATTTTTTTAGTTATGTTGTATAAAAAAGTCTTAAACACTTGAATAATATATTTACTCTCAGTATAGTGGATAATACGTAGTGTTTTAGACTTATTGGTGTAGTTTTGCAACCACTTTACCTGGTTGCTCCCGTACACCAACACCACTCATTCGCCAGCAGTGTTGGATTTCGGCTCAATCCCAAAGAAGAAATTTTCTGTAGGGATGAGTGGTTCTCCTCTCCTAGCGCTCATTGAATATGTGGGAGGTTTTGTCGTGACTGAGTGGCTATGTCCGATAAATTGTCTCTAACTCTATAGGAATTACAGGGTGACCTTATACAGCCCCCTTTATCCATATGTTATCAAGGCTTCTACAAGTAAGACAAATGATTGCCATTTTGACAGCAAGGATGGTAAGCGGACTCACCGCGATCGCATCCGCATTGTCTGGGAGCATAAAAAAGAACGTGGCGATCGCCGCGCTCCTGACGGCTACAATCATAGCCGGACATAGTGTATCAGCGCAGGTCAGTGCGCCGCCTCCGCTCTCGTCAGTAAAGGTTCCGGAACCAGATAATCTTGGGGACTTCATCAAGGACAAGGTAGCAGCGATCGCCCTAGGAAAGTCTCTTTTCTGGGATATGCAGCTTGGCACTGATGGCATCCAGTCTTGCGCCAGTTGTCACTTTCATGCTGGTTCTGACAGCAGATCTAAGAACCAGATCAGCCCAAGTGCAAATGATCCGACTTTGACTTTCACTACGGGAGGCGGTCCGAACTACCAGCTGACAGCAGCAGATTACCCATTCCATAAGTTGGCAGACCCGAATGACAGATCCTCCGACGTTGTCTCTGACAGTAATAACGTCACGAGTTCGCAGGGGGTCTTCAGCTCACAATTTGTTGACGTCGTTCCAGGCAGTGACAAAGACAACGTGACGCCTTTGAACGCTAATATCTTCAATGTGGATGGCACAAATGTACGCCAGGTGACGAACCGCAATACACCAACGGTGATCAACGCGGTGTTCAACTTTCGTAACTTCTGGGACGGACGCGCTCAGAACACCTTCAACGGGGTGAATCCCTTTGGGTTGAGAGACAAGAATGCTTTTGTTTTAAAAGCAACCAGCCCAAGGCAATTGAAAGATGTGCAAGTCAGTCTCAATAATTCGTCTCTGGCTTCACAGGCAGTGGGACCGCCGCTCAATGCCGTGGAGACGTCGGCAGAAAACCCCGGTATCTTCGCACCGTTTAGGGTTGAGCCGTCCGCACAAACCGATCCCGGAGTGTCGAACGCACAAAGTCGGCCTGTTAACAATAAACCTGAAACGCAGCTATCAACAAATACTAACCAATCAAGGCGATCGCCAGTGTCAGATAGCAAGCCTTTGACAAGGTTCGGTAGGAAGCTCGGTAAAAAGCTACTTTCCTTGAAGCCCCTTGCCAAGCAAATTGTGGCTAATGATGACAGCGTCCTGAATAATTTCAGCAATTTCCCTGAAAAAGGTCTTAATAAGACATATGAAGCGCTGATCCAGGACGCCTTCAAGCCGGAGTGGTGGCGATCAAATATAATCATCCAAGTCGATCCACAAACTGGCAATCGAACCTTCATCCGCAAGCCGAATCGCCCCTTGACCACCAACGAATACACGCTCGCTGAGTACAACTTCTCGCTCTACTTTGGGCTGGCAGTTCAGGCGTATGAGTCAACACTGGTGTCTGCTGATACACCATTTGACCAGTTCTTAGCTGGAAACACTAACGCCCTGACTGACCAGCAGCAGCAGGGGTGGAAGATTTTCCAGAACAACGGGTGCATTGGCTGCCACGCGGGATCGGAATTGACTACCGCTTCAGTGAGCAATGTAGCTAAAAGCGGACGAATCAACCGTTCGGCTTTTGGTCAGAAACTCGCCCAAGACACTGGCTTCTTCAGCATTGGTGTCAGACCCTCTCAGGACGACCTCGGTTTGGGTGATAATGACGGTTTGTTTGGTAATGGTCAAGGCAATCCGCTCTCCGAGGCACGGTTGGCTCAGCAAGGGATATTTAACCAGCTCCTCGGTGAAGACCCCCCTAACCTCAATCCATCGCTTAGGCTTAGCGAACGCGTGACTGCGGACGGAGCTTTCAAGACACCCGGACTCCGCAATGTGGAACTCACTGCTCCCTACTTCCACAATGGTGGTCAGTTGACCTTAGAGCAAGTGGTTGATTTTTACAGTCGGGGCGGCGACTTTGGGGGTTTGCCAGTACTGAACCTAACACCAGAGGCAAAACAGGCGGTGGTTGCCTTTTTGAAAGGGCTGACTGATGAGCGAGTCCGCTATCAAAAAGCACCCTTCGACCACCCGCAACTGTTCGTTCCTAACGGACATCCAGGAGACGAGAACTCCGTCACCAACGATCCCAATGTCCAAACAAAGGACGGCGTCCAGCAAGCGACGGATGAGCTGCTAGAAATCCCAGCTGTCGGTCGTAACGGTGGCGATCCTCTGCCGAACTTCCTCGCCACCTCGTCAACAAACGAATAATTCCTGAATTAGAAAGATATATAGGGCGATCGCAACGGGTTGTTTCCACACCCGTTGCTTTTTTTACCCATTGCTTTCGCTCGCCGCTACCCGCTGATGAATCATAGATTTACCGAGAATGTCCAAATTGTGGATCAAGGTTTAAAAGTCGGGCTTTGTGGGTGGATGGGTGGTGTCAAAGGTGTTTTATGCCGTTTGTAGAGATGATGAAGCATCAAAGGGTAGCTGATATCTTGCACCAGCATCAAAAACCGAGAACGAGTGCAAATATTGAAGGCTGAAGCCCTTTATTTGTCCTTGATCAACCCGGTTTTTTAGGTCTTAGGGAATACCAAAAAATAAATTATCCATCCAATATTGTGGGGTGGGCATCCTGCCATTGGTGTCAACTTAAGGTCAAATCCTTGACGCGCACCAACCGACGCTCGTTTTCTCGTTCCCACGCAGAGCGTGGGAATGCATTC
>CAXTSI010000593.1:4423-5040 GCA_964246695.1 uncultured bacterium | reverse complement strand
ATTTCCGCCGATGGGCGCTTTGTGACGTTTGATTCTAGTGCTAGCAACCTGGTAGCGGGGAACACCAACAACTTCACCCAGATCTTCGTGCGCGACCTCCTGACTGGTACCATCACTCTCGCCTCCGTCAACGACGATGGCTCCCGGGCGAATGCTAACTCCTCCAACGCCGACATTTCCGGCGATGGGAGCTTTGTGGCGTTTCAGTCTACTGCCAACAACCTGGTAGTGGGGGACACTAACAGCTTCCCCCAGATCTTCGTGCGCGACACAGGCTTGACGGTAGGAGTCGGGGCTAACATCAACAATAACAACGATATCCTCGGTCTTACAGGTGATAACACTCCGGCTACCTTGGTTGGTGTTGATAGCACTATCCTCAATTAGAGCAACTTCGCTATCATTTAAGTTAATTTCACTCCCGGCGCTGCTTGATTAAGTAGGTTGGCACCAATAAATTACCATGGGTTAGTAGTTGCGATGAGCGCGAAGACAGCGCAACTACAAGCCTTTTTTCTTGTTTGGGCTGCTGCGTGGTAACGCAGGTCTTGTGGGGGGGGGGGGAGCGTTAGGGGGGGGGGGGGACCGCCCCAAAAAAGAAAAAACAACCCAGGCGG
>CAXTSI010000593.1:0-4413 GCA_964246695.1 uncultured bacterium | reverse complement strand
TGTGGTGGGGGGGGCTGGGTGTAACCGAGGGGCTTTGGGGCGGCGCCCGCCTTTGCGGGGGGAGGCAGCAGCCCACAAGAATGCATTCCCACGCAGAGCGTAGGAACGAGAAAAGAATCCTTAACGGAACGTTATTGGGGACTGTCCGATCCACCGTTTAAGGGATCGCAATATTTTCTAAGCCCACCTCTGTTGGAGGGTATTGCGGGTTCATTGCCTCAATTGTATCCGCAATTGTACGGGCGACGACTAGATTACGATACCACTTCTTGTTGGCAGGCACTACATACCAAGGGGCATAAGCAGTCGAGCAATTATTAATTGCGTCCTCAAAGGCTGCTTGGTAGTCATCCCAAAACTGGCGCTCTTTTATGTCGCTGCTAGAAAACTTCCAATGCTTATCTGGGTCTTCTAGCCGACTTTCCAAGCGTCGTTTTTGTTCGTCTTTAGAAATGTGGAGAAAAAACTTAATTACCCTGATATTGTTTAGAGTGAGCATATGCTCGAACTCATTAATCAGATGATAGCGCTTTTGCCAAACCTCTTGGGGTACTAACTCCTTCACCCTGACAATCAACACATCTTCGTAGTGGGAGCGGTTGAAGATAGAGATCATCCCCCGCTGCGGTGTCCGCAAGTGGTAACGCCAGAGAAAGTCGTGACTTGACTCCTCATCACTCGGCTTTTTGAATGACCACACTTGGCAACCTTGGGGGTTGATGCCGCCAAAAACGTGTTTGATTGTGCCATCTTTGCCGCCTGTATCCATTGCTTGCAGCACAATCAGTAAGCTGCGTTTGTTTTCGGCATATAAGCGTTCTTGTAAATTCTGAAGGCGCTGGCGCTGATGCTCAAGTTCATCTTCAACGTGTTTCTTTTTTCCGTAATCCTCAGAAGTATTTGGATCAAGAGCAGCTAAAACAATTGGCTGTTCCGGTCGCACTCGATAACGAGGATAGTCTGGTTTTGGTGGCGGCTCATCTACTACAATTTTTTCAGGTGTCATTTCCGATGCCACCTCGGTTGTCGCTTTTGCTGCCACTTGTTTAGCTTCAGATTTATGGGGGGTAGCGGTCGTATTGTCTGGTAAATCGCCTAGTCTGCTCATAGGTGTTTTGTGATTAAAAAGCTTTTACAGTATTGCTTATTACCTTAAGGAAGTGGAATGCAAACTACCTCTATCAACAGTGAGGTATGAGGCGAAGGAAGTGTGGCGGCTTTGACTATGGTAAAGAGTTTTCTGGTGTTAGACTGCAATAGGCAGTAAAATTATCAAAATTCTGAATTATACTGCTATAAGTAATATGAGTTTTAGACAACATGCAGCGGTCTAAATAATCCAGGCTGAGTTCTCTTTCATGTCATTTGGAGTTTGAACATATGAGACGCGCATATTTTAATAAGAACCTGAAACGGTGTAAAGAGTTAATAGGTAGGGTAAAGAATTCGTATACAGGAAAGTATCACATATACACTGGCGAAAGACTGAACTGGTTTCAAGTTACTCTCCGACTTGAAAAATCAGTTCTTCCAGTCATTCTTCCTTCGGTAATGTTTTATGGTTTCTATGGTTTTTTAGTATCATTACTTAATCATTTTGGATTACACATAGCATTCCCAGATAAGAATACTGCTACGATAAATGCCGTTTTGAGTTTCAATATTGGCTTAAGTTTGTTACTGGTTTTCCGAACGAATACAGCTCATGAGCGATTTTGGGAAGGACGGAAACTTTGGGGTTCTTTAGTCAATACGGTCCGTAACTTGGCTCGTGATATTTGGATAGTAGTTAAAGAGCAGTCACCGCAAGATCGAGTAGAAAAAGAAGCAACACTACGGCTATTAGTTGCTTTTGCGATCGCCATGAAGTTACATTTAAGGACGGAGGCTGTGAACGATGAGTTAGCATCATTAATCTCCTCAACGGAGTATTTAAAGCTCAAAGATACGAATCATCCCTCACTACAAATTGCTTTTTGGATCGGTAATTATCTGCAGTCGCAGCATGACCGTAATTGTTTAAATATCTATCAGCTGACTACCTTACATAAGTTGGTGGATGAATTGGTAAATATTCTAGGTGGTTGTGAACGCATTTTGAAAACACCATTACCCTTAATATATACCCTTATACTCAGACTATTGGTATTACTTTATTGCTTGATATTACCTCTTGATATAGTTGATGATTTTACTTGGTGGACTGGTATAATAATGGCTTTAGTGAGTTTCACTTTATTAAGTATTGAAGAAATTGGCTCGGAAATTGAAGAACCTTTTGGACACGATCCAAATGACCTCCCTTTGGATGCAATTTGCAATACAATACTACGCAATGTCGAAGAGTTAATCACGCTTGCTTCTAGCAGCGATCGACATTTGGGTTGACCGCGCTAAGTAGGTGGGGATAAATCAACATTGGTTGAGGCGGCTAATGGCTAATTGCTAATTGCTAATCGTCATCATAAGTTATGCCAAACGCCTTGGAATACTGCGATCGCCAAGTTCGATCCCCTCAGTTCGCAGCAACTTCGTGAAGAATCTATTGGCAGCGTTCAGCAAGTTTTTAGTTCCTTGGACATTCACTTGGTAGGACTTGCGATCGGTGTGGGGGAAACTCAGGTGTTGGTGCAGACGGTTGATACGATACATCTATCAATGTAGGTGCTGTCCCAATACTGCTCGGATAAGCAAAAATTAGAAACCCGGTTTCTTAAAGAAACCGGGTTTCTGGCAACTCAACTATTCTTAACCGAGCAGTATTGGGTGCTGTCCTGATTATTAACTACTTTTTGCTGTGCTTGATAGTGATTGGTATTGCTGGATAAGTTGTTGACATCTCCGACCAGCTTCATGTGCTTGCCGCATTAATTCCCCACCATGAGCAAGGTTGTTTGCAGCAAATGCGGTTTGAGCTTGACGCGCACATGATGCAGCTAACTTCGATTCGTGTTGAATCTGTGATTTTAAGTCTTCCATAAATTTTCAGCCACCTTCTGAAAATTTTGAATTGATTAAGACTTGGTTTCCTGCGTCTGTGCGTCGATAATTGTACTCCAGTTATCGTTCTCCACAGCAGCTTCTAATTGATAGCGACGAAAAGGATTACTCGCATCAGTTATTTCTGACTCTTTAGAAAGGTTTGTGTCAGCCATCGCTTGACGCAATTTCAGCTTTTTTTCCTCGTAGGCTTTACGTTCCGCCTCTGACATCACACGGGCAACTTCGCCTACCGATCTTGCCCACATTTCGCCAAGAGACGCATTACCGGGTGGAACACTCTCTAAGGATGCGATCCACGCAGAACGCAAATCTTCCATATCTTGGCGCTTCGGGAACTTGAATGTCTGTACGCGCACGAAAGCACACTTTTGCTCACCATTTTGCCTCTTATGATCCTTCAGGGAAAGCAACACATTCCGGGAATAGCCAATGTACTGCGTGCAGCCTTCTGTATCCAAAACCGCGTAAACACCTGCAATTTTCGCATTCTGGTCAGCCGCACACCAAGTCTCCAATGGTAGGACTTCCACAGCATTGTTTGCCGAATCAGGCGTTAAAGTTACTTCAATAGCAGTGTGTTCGTCGTCAGAACTGTACAAAAATTCATGCAGCCCACGGTGTTCTGTTGGTATATTTTGATGCTCAATTGGCAGGTTTTTCTCAGTTTCCATCGCTTTTTATCTTTGTGCAATTAAATAAATGTCTGTAAAACATTGAAGCTTAAATCTACTCACATCCTAACGGTACTTTAGTATTGGCAATACTGCGATCGCTAACTAATATGGTTAAACCAAGTCCAAACAGAATAATGCAGGAAATTAAGGTTTTCATAGATATTATATTGTATATTATTCTACCAGGGGCGAATTAGGAATTACGAATTACGAATTACGAATTACGAATTATTGAGTCATGGTTGGGGGTGCAGTGCATTAATTTTCTCGTTGAGTTCGCGAATTCGACGGGAGAGAACACCAATAATATTCACGGCGATTTCGGGAGTTTCTTCAATTGCTTCGTAAAGTTGCTCTTGTGTGAGTTCTAAACATTCACAAGGTTCCAAAGTCGTTGCTGAAGCCGATCGCGGTTGGGCATCAAATACTGCCATCTCCCCAAAAGATTGTCCTTTGGGAAACACTGCCAGTTCTTGATTGCCGATATGAATTTTGACTCGACCCGAGATAACAATGTAAAGCGATCGCCCTTCATCCCCTGCTTGAAAAATGGTGTAATGAGCAGGAATTGACAATTCATCCATTACAGAAGCCAGTCGGACGATAAAATCATCCCGTAATTCTTTAAAAATTGGCACTTGCCGCAAGAATAATAAACGGTCAACGCTTGTAAGCATAATTGTTAGTGGTTAGTGGTTAGTGGTTAGTGGTTAGTGGTTAGTTGTTAGTGGTTAGT
>CAXTSI010000592.1:0-5056 GCA_964246695.1 uncultured bacterium | reverse complement strand
AGAATACAGCCGAGGGTGTTGGTCAAGTTGTAAAAGGTGCAACGGACTTAGCCAAAGATGCAGCAGGAAATGTTGCTGACGCAGCTAAGCAAACTGCAGCAGGTGCTGCTACTGCAGTCCAGAATACAGCCCAGGGTGTTGGTCAAGTTGTACAAGGTACAGCGGACTTAGCTAAGGACGCAGCAGGAAATGTTGCTGACGCAGCTAAGCAAACTACAGCAGGTGCCGTGGACGCAGTAAAGGATACAGCCCATGGTGTTAACCAAGCTGTACAAGGTGCAGCGGACACAGTAAAAGATACTGTTCAAGATGCTAAGACATCTGGAAGCCAAGGTTATCAATATCAAGATCGGTTGGTTGCAGACAACCAGCAGTACAGATACAACCAAGACCGTACACCGACAGTTTACGTTTCATCTCCTGAACAAAAAGACGAAACCACCAAGGAAGGAATACCAGTAGCTTCTTTTGAAGAGGACGACTTGCTTGCACAAGAAATTGCTCGGCTTGACTGACTCTTAGGAACAGATACCTGAGATTCCGAATTCAGACTTTGTTGGTGAGAACTTCACCCAATAGTGTTTAGCAATGATTATTGAGTGCTAAGTAAAACGAAGGAACGCCAGTCCGTATTTGTCGGGCTAACCGAACTACGGTGCTGGCGATTCATCACTCAGTTTTAAGAAAAAGGAGAAGATTAGTATGAATGAGAACCAGCAGCTTTTGGATAAGCCTCAGGGCAGTATTGATCTCTATACCGATCAAACTGAGCCTTATACAGCAGATAAAGGCAAGAATAACGATCTAGCTAAAGTAGCACTCGGAGCACTGATTGGTGCTACCTTGGGCGCAATAGCTGTAGCTTTAACTATTAAGGGTACAACCCAAAGAGTTAACCAAACTGTAAAAGGCTTAGGAAATGCAGTCAAAGGTGCTGCTGATGGTGTTAACCAAACTGTAAAAGATGTAGGGGAAGCAATCAAGACTGTAGCTGAGGGTGTTAACGACACCGTAAAAGACGTAGGGGATGCGGTTAAGAGTTCGGCTGTGGGTGTTAACGACACTGTCAAAAATACAGTAGATGCTGTTAAAGGTTCCGCCGTCAGCGTTAATGACACTGTCCAAGGTACAGTAGATGCTGTCAAAGGTACAGCTGCAAGTGTTAACGACACTGTCAAAGGGACAGTGGACGTAACCAAGACTACAGCGGCGGATGACGAGGAATCTGGTAATCAGAGTGCTGACCAACCTAAGGACCAAACAGCTTACATGTTAGTTCCAGTAGAAAAAGATAAGTGATACGGTGTCCGCTTGAATACTTATACTATCGCCTAGGTTGGTAATTGGTAATTGGTAATGGGTAATGAGAATTAAACTTTTCCCTTTTTCCCAATTACCCAACCGGGAAGCGATCGCACGCTTATGAGCGGAATATTTGCTGATAAAATCTAACAATTTATTCTTTACTTTGGATATCATCAGTTCTATCTTTAGATTCAAGGTCAGTGAGTAAATCTTCTAACCAATCTCTAAAACTAACTCCTTCGACTAAAACATAGCCCTCTTCCATATCAAACTCAAAAACTTCCCCTACCTTGCTGAATAAACTCTCTGAAGCTTCTACATAGGTATCGGTATCTAAATTCAAACACATAAACTTCTTTCCATCTAAATCCTCAGCAAAGTCAATCCATTTTGGATTCCAGTCTTGCTCTTTATCTACAAATACATAGTCAAAAACCATTTTTCCTGACATGTAGTCTGTTAAAAATCCTAGGTCAGGTAGAGGTTGAATTACCCAACTGCCAAGCCGCCAAGCCCAATCGTGACTGAATTTTTGATAAAATATTTTTAATTCATCAGGAAGCGAGACTCCGAGTTCGCTTTCCATCTCAAAAATCTCCATTTCAGATGCTACTCGGGAAGCAGTAACACATTTAGTTGGTTCATGACGCACAAGTTGTGCTTCAAGTCGTTGCCATAGTGACTGCATATTTACACTCATATGTCTCCTATTAAGCTCTTTTAAGCCTGAATTAGTCATGTCCGCCCTAGTGCTTTAGTATTTACACATTACATGACAACTTGTATGTTGATGAAATTGTTGTAAAAATTTGCTGAATCGATTTCTACCCCAGATATCAAGTTTGCTTGAATACTTATAATCAGCCACCTCTCCCCCAACGCCCTCCCCTATTAGGGGAGAGGCGACTTTGACTTGCGTCAAAGGCGCTGTCGAGGTCAGACCTAAATGATAAGTGATTAACTGGACTTGATATGATATCATATCCGCTTAATTACTTATAAATAAAAAATAGGTTCCTAGTTGCGATGCGCGCACTCTTATACTGTTAAGAGCGTGCGCATCAATTTCATCGTTACATTTTTTAAAGCTGTAATCAGCAATCAAACCAGTAAAAAGTGAAATCAGGAAAAACAAAGTCATATTTTTTGACCTCTGAACTAGAAGCAGAAGCGCTTATGTAAGCATATTCAGGCTATTGTTGGTAACAAATATAATTTATTCTACAGCCTATAAGATTTATTCATAACACGCTACCGATAACAACAGCGTCTAAATTTAAAATTTCAAAATATGTTTGTTAAACTAGCTTAACACTCAAAGGAAGAGTACTCTTGAAACTCAAGCAAACGTATTCAGAGTAATGTGGCGTTTGGGAGCAAGGAGCCTAGACTATAGCTGTATTCTGACTCCTGACTTCTGTTAAAATAAGCAATCTTGTTTGCCCATGAGCTTACCTTGAGAAGTAGCGTTTTCAACTTACACACCCGATGTTGAACATTCCCCAAATCCTAGCAACTGAACTAAACCTCAAACCCGATCAGGTGCAAAATGCGCTCTTACTTCTAGCGGAGGGTGCAACAATTCCCTTTATTGCACGTTACCGTAAAGAGCGCACCGACGAGATGAATGAAGTCCAGCTGCGCGACCTAGCTGACAGGTATACTTATCTCACAGAACTGGAAGCAAGGAAATCGGTGATTTTGAGTGCGATCGCACAACAAGATAAACTTACCCCAGAGCTACTCGCGAAAATCGAACCCTGTTTACAAAAAACCGAACTTGAAGACTTATATCTACCCTTCCGTCCCAAGCGACGTACCCGCGCCACCATCGCCAGAGAAAAAGGATTGGAACCGTTGGCGGAGTTGATCAAGTCGCTGAACGTAAAGAATACTGCATCGGTGTTACTGGATCTGGAAGCGGCTTCGTATATTTCCGAGGATTTGGGAGTTAAAACAGCAGCGGATGCGCTTAAAGGTGCTGCTGATATCCTAGCTGAAGAGGTGGCAGAAAAAGCCGAGTCGCGGACATATCTACGTGAATACCTCATAGAGTCAGGGGTGTTTGTCTCCCGAATCAAAGATGATTATCCGGAAGGTACAACCAAGTTTGAGATGTATCGCAACTATCAGATGCCGGTAAAAAATATTGCACCTCATAATTTGTTGGCGTTGTGTAGGGGTGAAGCTGAAGGAGTGTTAAGCTATGAAATTTCCTTTAATGAAGATGTTGTACTTTCTTATCTAGAGTCTAAGGAAATAAAGACGAAAGCCCAAGTCATGCGCGATTTTTATCAAGCAATGGTCAAGGATGCATTTAACCGCTTGATGAAAGCTTCCCTGATTGCTGAAGTCATTTCAGAAAAGAAAACCTACGCAGATATCGAATCCATCAAGACATTTGAAGCTAATTTGCGGGATTTGCTGCTGTCTGCGCCTGCGGGGATGAAACCAACCCTGGCGATCGACCCCGGCTTTCGCACTGGTTGTAAAGTTGCAGTACTCGACCAAACGGGGAAGTTTTTGGAATATCAAGCGATATTTCCCCACCCCCCTCATTCCCCCCTAAAAGGGGGGAAGGCAGAGGAAAAACTTTTAGATACTGCTGCTGAACAACGTCGAAAAGCTGCGCAAACTCTGGAAAATCTAATTGAGAAGTACAAAATTGAGTTAATTGCTATTGGTAACGGTACAGCTTCCCGCGAGACAGATGAGTTTGTCACACAAGTGCTGGAAACAATCGAACGTAAACCAATTAAAGTGATGGTGAATGAGTCGGGTGCTTCTATATATTCTGCTAGCGTTGTTGCTCTTGAAGAGTTTCCTGATTTAGATATTACCGTTCGTGGTGCCATTAGCATTGGTCGCCGCTTACAAGATCCACTGGCGGAACTGGTGAAAATCGATCCGAAGTCGATTGGTGTGGGACAATATCAACACGACGTAGATCAGAAGTTGTTGAAAAAGAAGTTGGATGAAACTGTAGAAAGCTGCGTGAACTTCGTTGGCGTAGACTTAAACACTGCCTCAAAAGAACTTCTGACCTTTGTTTCTGGGATTACGCCAACAGTTGCTAACAATATTGTCGCCTATCGCAATCAGCAAGGTGCTTTTAAAAATCGTCGGGAACTGCGGAAAGTTCCGAAGTTAGGACCAAAAGCGTTTGAACAGGCGGCGGGTTTCTTACGCATTCGTGGTAGTAATAACCCACTGGATAATACCGCTGTACATCCAGAGAGTTACGCAGTGGTGGAGGCGATCGCCTCCGACTTCAGCGTACCATTAACTCAAATTACCCAGATTGCAGAAAAGCTGAAGAAAACCAGCCTCAAGAAATACGTCACTGATACTGTCGGCGAACCCACCTTACGTGACATCCTTAACGAACTAGAAAAGCCAGGAAGAGATCCACGAGATGAATTTAAGTATGCCACCTTCAAAGAGGAAATTAAAGAAATCTTTGACCTCAATCCAGGGATGGAACTAGAAGGTGTCGTCACAAATGTCGCCAACTTTGGCGCTTTCGTCGATATTGGTGTGCATCAGGATGGTTTGGTGCATATCTCTCAACTTGCTGACAGATTCATAGATGATCCAAAGAAAGTCGTCAAAGTCGGACAAGTTGTGAAAGTGCGAGTGCTAGAGATTAACGAGAAATTGAAGCGAATCAGTTTGTCCATGAAATCAATCCCATCGCCGTAGGGGCGGGGTATCCCCGCCCATCCTCGGTTACCCCCGCCCATCCTCGGTT
>CAXTSI010000591.1:0-5076 GCA_964246695.1 uncultured bacterium | reverse complement strand
GTTCTGTTAAGAGGCTGTTCGCCTACTAACGACTAACAACTAACTACTAACAGCCTTAAGAGATAGTTGTGTTTATTTACGCCGAGTTACTTACTACTCCCCTATTTTAAGCAATTTAGCCAAGAGTTAGCCGTTGCCGCCTCCCCGTGGAACCACAGGGAAGTTCATCCAAAATGAATAGCCCCTCCCAACCCGCTATTTTGATCGCGTGCAAAAATAGATAGCAGCACTTGGCGATTTTTACTAATGGTTTGGAATCCTGGACACCGATTATTTGGGGGTCGCTACATTCTTGAAAGAAAACTAGGTGAAGGCGGAATTGGAATCACCTATCTTGCTAGAAATCAACGGGGTGAACTGCGGGTAATTAAAACCCTCAAAGAAGAAATCCTAAATAACCCAGCCTGGAAAGCGCACCAAACCAAATTAAAGCAAGACTTCCGGGATGAAGCCGTTCGGCTTGCAGTGTGTCGCCACCCCCATATAGTGCAGATAGAAACTATCTTCGATGAGGGGGATTTGCCTTGCATAGTGATGGAGTACATCGAAGGCGAAGACATAGGCAAGCGCCTCCGGCGGGTGGGGATGCTATCGGAAGCAGAAGCGCTGCTTTACATCCGGCAAATTGGTGACGCTTTGACGGTAATTCACCGTAAAGGCTTGCTGCATCGGGATATAAAGCCGAACAACATCATGCTTCGCAAAGGCAAATTGGAAGCAGTACTTATTGACTTTGGTATTGCTAGAGAATTTATACCCAATGTTGTCCAAAAGCATACAGTGTATCGCACTCCTGGGTTTGCCCCTCCTGAACAATATGAATTGGAAGCACCACGGGGAGAATTCATTGATGTTTACGCTCTAGCCGCTACCTTATATAGTTTGCTGACCGCAGTTTTACCAAAGAGTGCGGAAGACAGACAACACAATATGGAACTACAACCACCGCAACACTTCAATCCCAACGTTAGCGACAGAGTAAATCAGGCAATTATGCGGGGGATGGCGCTACAGGCAAATTATCGTCCCCAGTCCGTACAGCAGTGGTTGGATTTATTAGGTGTGGAGAACGCTTTAGAGTCAATACCACCCACACTAGTCACAACACCGGAGCCAAAAACCCCGACACCGATTGTAGCGGTTCAACAGCCAAAAACCCCAACACCGATTGTAGCGGTTCAACAGAGGTGGGAATGCGTACACACCCTTAAAGGGCATTCGAGCATGGTTCATGCCGTCGCCATTAGCCCAAATGGGCAACTGATCGCTAGTGGCAGTAACGATAACACTATCAAATTGTGGCAATTGGGTACCGGAAAACTACTGCGTCAACTTGGTCGTTGGTTTTCTGGTCATTCCAGCATGGTTGAGACTGTTGCCTTTAGCCCCGATATGCAGATGATCGCTAGTGGCAGTTGGGATGACACGATCAAGCTGTGGCACTTGAGTACAGGCAGAAAAATTCACACTCTTATTGGTCATTCCAACTGGGTTAATTCTGTCGCTTTTAGTCCGATACCTCCAAACGCCTCTTATCAAGGGGATGGCAGGGGACTGCCCATCGGGCTTAGTTCTATTTTGGCTAGTGGCAGTGCTGATTGCACACTCAAGCTGTGGCTGTTAAGTACAGGCAAAGAAATTTGCACTCTCACTGGTCATTCCGACTCAGTGTTGTCAGTAGCCTTCAGCCCGGATGGGGAGATTCTTGCTAGTGGCAGTGCTGATTACAGTATTAAATTGTGGCAGGTAAGTACAGGCACCAGAATTCGCACTCTCACAGGTCATTCCTTCTTTGTTAATTCCGTCGCCTTTAGCCCTGATGGGCAGATTCTTGCTAGTGGCAGTAGTGACAAAACGATTAAACTGTGGCAAGTGAGTACTGGTCGAGAAATTCGCTCTTTCACTGGTCATTCTGACACGGTTTGCTCTGTTGCCTTCAGCCCAATTCCCCCAAGATCCCTTGAGCAAGGAGGACTGAGAGGGATCGTGGCTAGTGGCAGTTGGGACAAAACTATCAAAATCTGGGAAATCAACACAGGTAAAGAAATCTGCACTCTTAGCGATCATTCCAACTACGTCAGATCCGTTGCCTTCAGTCCAGATGGGCAAACCCTAGTCAGTGGTAGTGATGATGACACCATCAAGATTTGGCGACGGGGGTGATGAAGAATTAAAAATTAAAAATTAAAAATGCAAAATTTTTAATTTTTAATTTTTAATTGATTTGTCCCCCACTGCGTTCTCTGCGGTTGAATTCTTCTAACTCCCTAGATAGACTTGTAATTTTCCAAATATTGTCAAAATAATTACGACCATGAGTTTTGAAAATCAATTTTATGGGCTTCGGTATTGGTGATATATTCTGGATTTTTCTCCTGCTTTCTTCCCTGCAACCCCTGTGGCAGAAACGTCAGATAGAGTTTCGTCGCTTTCGCTCGCTACAAGAATTCCAGCAGCAACGCAAAAGTCGGGTGATTTTGCTCATTCACCGTCAAGAGTCTATTAGTTTACTAGGAATTCCCATATCGCGCTACATCACTATTGAAGACTCGGAACAGATTCTGCGGGCAATTCGCCTCACGCCGTCAGATGTTCCCATTGACTTAATTTTGCATACTCCTGGTGGTTTGGTCTTAGCAACCGAACAAATCGCTAGAGCATTAATTCGCCATCAGGCAAAAGTTACTGTTTTTGTACCACACTATGCCATGAGTGGCGGTACAATGCTTGCCCTTGCTGCTGATGAGATCGTTATGGATGCTAACGCTGTTCTCGGACCTGTTGATCCCCAACTTGGTAACTTCCCAGCAGCGAGTCTCCTCAAAGTTGTTCAAGATAAGCCCATCAGTGAAATTGATGACCAAACCTTGATTATGGCAGACCTATCACGCAAAGCCATTGATCAAGTGCAACGCTTTGTGCGGACTCTGCTCAAAGATAGTATCCCTAAGCAGAAAGTTCAGCCGGAAAACATTGAAAAAATCATTGACTTTATCACAACTGGGCGTGTAACCCACGACTACCCGATCACTGTCGAGGAAGCAACAGAATTGGGGCTGCCCATAACAGTTGGACTGCCCCGTGTTATTTATGACCTCATGGATTTATACCCACAACCACAAGGTGGACGCCCCACCGTGCAGTACATCCCCATGCCTTACGATGACCGTCGCCCAATTCTACCGATCCCCAAAGGGAGACCGTTAGAAGAACCAAGCCAGAGGATTTGAGGCAATTAATTCCTCATGATTTAGTTCTAGGTCTAGATGTGGGTTTAGTCCTTGGTGTAGATGTAGGTGTAGGCGTCGCTGTAGGTGACGCCTCTGGTGTAGATGTAGCCTCAGGTGAAGCTGTTGATGTTGGTGTAGCCTCAGGTGAAGCTGTTGATGTTGGTGTAGCCTCAGGTGAAGCTGTTGGTTTTGTTGATGGCTTCGTTGTTGGCGTTGAAGCTGGATTTTTGATGCTATTCTCCGCCTCTTGGTCGAGTTTCTGCCGTAATGCTAAGTCAGCAATTCCAGTTTCTTGCAGTTGATTTTTTTTCTGATACTGCTTTACTACAGCTTCTGTCTTGGGACCATAATATTGATTACGGGCTAGGGGAGGATTGGGTTTAAGTACCAAATTCAAGTTTGCCTGTAAAATTTGAACTATGCTCGCCGCAAAATCCTCGGTCTTTGGTCCTGCTACTCCATCAGCAGGTTGTATTTTATACCCCTTTTGAAATTGCTTGATTGCTGCTTTTGTTTCGGCATCTGTCAAGGGTCCATTTGACACATTGACCTTATACCCCAGTCCATGCAACACGGCACGAAATTGCTTTGGTGTATACCGGACAGCTAAAGCTGTGTCAGACATGACCATGCTAGCTGTTACAAGACAGGCAGCAGCAACGGTAACAGTAGATTTTCCAAACCCACACCACATGGTTTAAACTCCTTTTAGTCAAATCAGCAGGATATTAACATTAACAGTTGCATTTTAAGTTTCTTTAACCTCTTTTTTCCCGATAATTAAAGATTTTTGACGATTTTGAGTGTTATGGTTTAATTGATTAATGTATATAAAGTAATTTTTTTCATCTGTCATTAGAGTTATTTATCTTGGGCAACGAATATGGAACCGGAAAATCTCAAACCACATTATCTACGGTCAGGGAATGAGCGCAAATTCACCAAAGCGGCATAACTTATGGTTTGAACAATTGATGGCAATTATTGCCACAGTAAACTTAGGATTAGTTTTATTTGATTTAAGTTACATTCATTGGCGGAATTTATACTTACGAAAGATGCCGCAAATTACCCAGGTATATGACAAAATCAAAGGGATTGAACCCCATCGAGAAACAGCATACTATCTGGCAACAGTGAAGACACTCACTCAACAAGTTAGTCAAACAGGGTTACAATCGCTGTCTGTAGAAACAAAGCTGGAAGAATTGCGCCGTTTAAGCAGCGAAATGATTGATACCAATCCGTTTGCGGAGGTGGGTAAGAGTGGCACTATGGAAAAAATCAAAAATCAAATGCGCGATCGCATCCACCAAGAATCTGCAAAACAAGCCTTTGCCACTTTTTGGAGTCAGGCGTATTTATCGCAAAAGGGTTGGAACCACGAAATTAATTTCTTTGACAAAAACATCGCGCCTTTAATTGCCTCTAACTACTACCGCCATATCGGGGAGGATGGTGAGTTTGTTGAGAAGTTTTGGATTATTGATTTACCTTTTGTAATTTTATTTGGTATAGAGTTGCTGGCGCGTAGCTTCTATGTTAAACGTCGTCATCCCGGTTTTAGCTGGTTAAATGCAATTTTCTGGCGCTGGTACGACCTATTTTTACTAGTACCGTTTTGGCGGTGGTTACGAATCATACCTGTATTAATTCGCCTCGACCATGCCCAGTTATTAAATTTCCAATCTCTAAGGCAGCAAGTTCATCTGGGAATTGTAGCAAATTTCGCTGAAGAACTCACAGAAATTGTTGTCGTTCGGGTCATTAACCAAATCCAGGGTTCAATTCAGGGCGTTGCAGAATAGAAATATGAATTAGGGCGATCGCTATGAAATGTCCAAGG
>CAXTSI010000590.1:0-5080 GCA_964246695.1 uncultured bacterium | reverse complement strand
GCTGAGGAATGACTGCGGTACTCTTTATTTTTTATTTATAAACACCCTCTAAGAGAGCTTCAAATATATGATGTATGCAGAGATACTTTGAGTAACCTGTTTTGCCTCGATTCGACTCCTCTAGCATTTGACTAATTAAGGCGTCGATTAAGGTTTCTAACCGAATATTTTGCACCTGGCGAATGGAATTCGCGGCTACACAGACAAAACCCGCCTTCGCGGGTTTCAAACCCTTGATTTTCCGTGGGTCCGCGTAGGCGGTGAGACAGCCCTGTTCGCGTTCGCGTTCGCGTTCGCGAAGCGTCTCGAAGAGAAGCGTCTCGAAGAGAAGCGTCTCCGTCAGGAGAAGGAGAGAAACCCTCCGTAAGGGACTACAAACCCGAAGGGACTTGGTTTGTATAGCCGCGAATTCTATTCGCCAGGGGTTGGTGCAAGATCTGAGTAACCGAATATTTTGCTTAAGATCTGACTCTTCACTTGTTGTGTTCATGCACTTAATCTTCCTGATGTTTTAAACTGAATAATTAGGCTGAAAAGTGTTGCCTAACTATTTTTATTCGTCGTTTAAATCTGTAGAAAGAGGCGAATTATCTAGTACGCGAAAGCTACTTTCATTCTTGATACTTATTCCTAAACTTTGTCTTGCCATATAGAAAACAAAGCAGCATCTGTCATACTTAAAATAAGGCATTTCAGTTCACGTAAATCTTAGCGTGTAGGTCTATTTACACGTACTGACTTTGTTTATTTTTAAGTATGAGAGTTAGGAAAACAATTAAGACCGATTCTTAATTATTTTTTAGTGAATCAAAATAAGTTTCCTTTGCTGAACTTTTTTGCTAACGAGTTTAATTTCTTATAATAATTATTATTTTAAAATCAATTATAAAATTACCTTCAAACTTTTATTTGATTTGTAAAGTTTTCATATTTGAATCCAATCATACTTATTCATTGAGCTTCTAAAAAATATTTATGGCAGAATAGACAAATTTTATAGCGGTTTGCGATTCAATGAGGTACACGGGTAGGGGCGAACGGTCCTTCGGGTAACGCTCGTTCTTCGGCTCCTTCTCCCAATTCCTCGCCGCTGCGCGAACGTCGAAGATCGCAACGCTGACGCTACCGCTGACGCTCCTTGTACCGTTCGATCGCAACGCTGACGCTATCGCAGTCCCCTGCGGAGGAGCCAGTGCGCTTATACGGGTTTCCTATAGCGGTTTTCAGTTGGGTGCAGTACATTAAGAATTTAAAAGCCGCACCCGCGACGAGCCAGCGCCTAGGTCGAATTAGCCCGAAGAGTGCGGCGACTGGTGAGTCCAGTCCTGTTCGCGTAACGTCTCCGTAAATAGTAAAAGATAACACATAAAATGCGCTCATAGCGCACCTACTAAAATTTAATGTTTACTTTATGAATGACCTCTTAGTTTTTAAAATACTAAGTTATTGGTTTTTTCAGTAAACTAATTTTGGATGGATTGATGAAGGAGGATACAGCAATGACTCAAGCAATTGATCGAGAACAAACGATTTTAGCGCAAATCAAAGGCTTAACTGAGCAACAACAGCAGGAGTTATTAAATTTTATTGAATTTTTACAATTTAAAGCACAAAAGCAGGATCTCCAGGAGGAAGAGAAAGAAGAAATTTCAGCCTATGAAGCAGCAAAAGAATTCGCTGGCTGTGTAGATGGTGGACCTGGCGACCTTTCAACAAATAAGAAATATTTAAAAGGTATGGGCTGGAAGTGAAACACAAGATAATACTAGATACAAGTCCGTTGGTGGCATTTGTTAATAAGCGGGAAAACTTTCACCAGTGGGCTTTAAATCAATGGAAAATGATTCATCCTCCCTTGCTAACTTGTGAAGCAGTGATAACAGAGACTTGTTTTCTTCTACAAGATGTATATAGGGGTGAAGATGCTGTTTTAGGGTTAGTCAGTAGCGGTAATATTCAAATTCCTTTTCAACTCAGTGATGAAATAGGAACGGTTAGGGAATTGATGAAGCGGTATCAAAATGTTCCGATGTCGTTAACTGATGCTTGTTTGGTAAGAATGAGTGAGTTGATTGCAGGAAGTTGTGTGTTGACGTTAGATAGTGACTTTCGGATTTATCGGAGGAATAAGAATGAGATGATTGATGTGATTATTACTGATGGCATATGAGGAGAGAGGGTAGGGATGAATGAGATTAACCCTCTTTTGTCACTCTAGGCAGAAGAAAAATAAAAATAAGGGATGTTGAAATTTGGAAAAATTGAACGAGTTAGATTATTGACAAGCATTTGAAGTTTAAAAAATCCCTCAGATAGCTTAGGGACTGTAAAGACCTTTAGCCAAGGTTTAATCAAGTTAAATAGCACAAACGGTTGAAGTATTAAGCGGAGGTTATTAAGAATACTATTCCAACCATTTCCTTGATCCCACCAAGGATGTGATGAAAAATTAGAAACGGAATTGTGGTGGTAATTTAAGCAGTTGCTCGGAATGAAGGCTAACCAAAAGATAGGCACTAAAAACAATTTCCCACCATTTTTCTATTTGTGGATAATTAGTTAGGCGAAAATCTGCCCACCCTAATTCATTTTTACTCTGCTTTAAACCATATTCGACCCAAGTTCTTAAACCGTAAAAATTCCCAACTTCTCGGGCGCGTAATTTCGGGAAATTTACTCATTACGTACCAAGTAGTGTTTTTTGGAAGATTTTCAATATCCGTTGTGATTTGCCAATACCTAATTTCTGGATTATCGCCACAGATTATCTCTCTAATATATCTGTTTTCTGAACTTAAATCTGAGAAAACTCGCGCTTATTCTTTGCCACTCTGAATACTTCACTTTAGAGTCTTTAACTGCCCACGCATTATGGTCTTACCGTCGCGCAACTATAAAATTAAGATTGAATTCATTGAGTATTTGAATAAAATTTTTACCACTTTCGACCTATAAACTATCTGCTAGGACTAGATTAAATCTAAACCCCATAGACCGCAATTCTTTTATCATCATCGCAGCGATTTCAGGTTTGGTTAAATATTTATCCCCTAGTTGTAGCCTTTCTCTCGGTTTATATACTTTAAATATTAATGTTACGTCATTCCAGACAAAACACCATATGCTGTAACCGCAACAATACCATTGTCTGTTTTACCTAAATTTCCAATGTACTGTCGTTTGACATAATCAGTTGTATTCCCTTTTTTCTTATCCCCTGTCTCATCAATAATCAGTACTATTGGGCGACCTTGAAGTATATATAATATTAATTCTAATCTTTGTCTCTTTAATTCTTCTACACTCCAGGGTGATTCTGTTAAAAAATGGTGTAAGGGTTGATGATTATCTAATCCTACAATTTTCGCTATTGACGGTAACGTTTTACGTTTTATGTCGGATATCATACCCATGTGTAGGTACTTAAAAGCTTCAAAACTCCTCACGAATGGAAACAGCTTTTGATACAACTGACAGTACTCATCTACAAATTTTACTGTCGGTGCTGGCGGACGAGGTTCAACCATACTCTCTGCTTCGGTTTTCGCGATCGCCCTTAATTATACTCCGCCGAGAGTGACAAAAAAGGGTTAAAATACCTTCTCATTGGAAAGAGGTTTCTTTTGGGGAAGTATGCATTTTACGCAAAGAATCTGTGCAACCTACAGATCACCCAGATATAGCTTACGTTGGGTTAGAACATATAGATCCAGGTCATCCCAACTTGACTAGATCGGGCAGTGGATCGGAAGTAAAAAAGGCAGTGGAAAAACTCTTACCATGATTACTGTTGCCGCCCAACTCCGCAATCTTAGCGGCGATCGCACTGTAATCATGATTGTCGATCGCAACGAACTGGAAAACCAACTAGACAAAAATCTCAAAGCATACGGCATCAAAAGCTATGAGTTGGCAGAGAGTAAAGCCGACTTACAAAAACTAATCAGAGACGATTATCGCGGTTAATCGTAGCGATGATCCACAAATTCGACAAGATGGTTAATTGAGAAGATGTTGTTGCTGTGGGCGCAAACAGTACCCCGCTAGTGAACACCGTTTTGCCGACCTAAAGACCACACGTGAGCAGCCGATTGAAGAAATAGTTCGTCATTTTTGAACCAAAAGGGGAATTCCACCAACGCGAAGGATGACAGCCTATGGGCGCCGCAAGAGTGTAGTCCAGGTCATCACACTTGATCCATTTGCCGTCTACGCGCCAGCCTATGCGCTCTCCGAGATGCTCAATAGCTTTAGTATCTTGAGAGATGGTAGTTTCGAGAGAACCACCGACACTTTGATAAATCTGCATCTGGACGCTGAAGCCAAAGCGACCCTTGCTATAAGTTGTCCAGAGGTTGTCAATCACGCGAAGTTCATCACAGGGAAACCCCCTCATGTCATCAGGGGTGATAGATTCCACATTTGGCTCTCCAGCGATCGCTTGAATGACCCGAATAGTTTCCCAATCCGCTTCTCGCAAGTCTCCAGCCGCCAACAAATCTCGCAGCTTTTTGTACTTGTAAACATCTGCAACCACTATGAAATTCTCCTCTGACCTGGCAACTCGCTCAGTCAGACCGGATAAAAGCTGATTGAATTGTTGAAGCTGCGCTTCCATTGCAGCTAAACGAGTGATGACTTCAGATTCATGCGCTTCATTAGACATTGGGTTCCTCATCCTCCTTACTTGTTTTTAATTCCTGATAAATTACTTAGCTATAGCAATCCTATCTAAGTTGCTTTCTTTGCCAGCCCTCAGAAACCCGGTTTCTTTAAGAAACCGGGTTTCTCCAAGGAACGCGAATCATTTAGGACTGCTATAAGAGCGATGGCGCCTCATGCCTTTCGAGAAGTAAGCCAATAAAAATGTCGTGATCCCGGCCATACCCAAATGCCAGTAAGTTGTGGTCAGCGTGGCAGTACCTACAACTAGTAAGCAAAGTAAACTGTATTTAAGCTTGAGCGGCATTTTGGGCAATAGTAAGTAGGTGGGCATAAATAAACATTAGGAAGAATGGGGAAAAAGCTAATTGCTAATTGTTCATTGCTAATTGCTAATTGCTAATTGCTAATTGCTAAT
>CAXTSI010000589.1:0-5096 GCA_964246695.1 uncultured bacterium | reverse complement strand
CGGTTGGTCATGGCATCCAGAATAATTGCCTACCCCGAATTATTGAGGGGATACTTTGATTCTTTCTCAAAAAATGACTTAGTTATCGATCTTATATCATTATCAAACCCCGACGACTAGAAGTCGCGCGCCAGTCGCCTAGGTCGGGAAAACCGACAACATGCGCGTTGGCTTGGCTACACAAACAAAGTCCGCGAAGGCGGACTAATCTGAAAATAGGGTTTCAAATTTAATGCTTGCTTGAAAAACAATTAAGTAGGTCAGCAGTATACCAAATATGTAAAGTTTTGTAAAATGACTTAAAAGGCTTGTAGTTGCGCTTTAGCGCGCCTACCCCTTTGGGGATGCCGTTCGCGCAGCGGCGACCACTGGAGTTGGCGCTTACTGCGCAACTACGAACCAAAGATGATTTATTTTTTCGACCTACTTAAACTGAAGTATGTAAAGTTTTGTAATGGTACGGGTAAGAAAACTTCCCTTTACCCTTGCCCTTACCCAATTTAATAGTTATGTTTATTACACCCACCTATTTAACCCACGTTGCTAGTTATATAGTTAGGGCTGCTAACGGCTAATGGTAACAATTAGCCATTAGCAATTAGCAATTAGCCATTAGCAATTACCAGATATGCTTCAAGCCACAGAACACCACTATATTGTCAAAGATGATGATATTCTGAACGGTGAGCCGATTATCAAAGGAACCCACACACCTGTCAGGGCAATTGTCGAAACATGGCGGATGGGAGTTGCTCCTGAGGAGATTCCTATAGGTATGCCCCATCTTACCTTGGCACAGGTGTTTAATGCCCTCAGCTACTACAGCGACCACCAGAGTGAAATTAACATCTACATAGAGCGAAATCGGTTTCCTGATGAATTGCTCGATCCACTGCTTAAAAGTTTATGACCCGTTTGTTCATCAGCCTCTATTTAGATGAGGATGTCAATGTGCTAACAGCTGACCTTTTAAAAGCACGGGGTTTTGAGGTAACTAATGCACGCGAGGCAGGTAAACTGCAAAAAAGTGATGTTGAGCTACTTGCAGACGCAGTTAGTCAACGCAAAACATTACTGACTCATAATCGAGTTGGTTTTGAAGCACTGGCAAAAGCATGTTTTGCCACAGGTCAGATGCACTACGGAATTATCTTTACAGTCCGCCGTCCACCTCAACAAATCGTGCCGCGACTCCTGATTATTTTAAATCACATTACAGCTGATGAGATGCAAAATCAGGTGCGCTACATTTAAACTACCCCAATTACCCGCAAAAGTTGATTTCCACCTTTCTGAAACTCATAGGGAACTTGTTTAATCTCTACTAAGTAACCTTGGGCTTCTAATTCCCGCATTACAGGTTGCAACAAAGGTGAAGTTTCTCCGGTCATGTTCACCAACAAGGGAAAGATGCGAACTTCTGTTGCAACCCGGCACATCTGTACGATCGCCGCTAGATGAAATTCCATTGTAAGCTTGTCTGAGTAGGTAAATAACAAGTGAGAACATAACGCCAAGTCAAACTGTCCTCGTTCAAATGACAAGTTTGGCAGTTCCTCTATAAGGTAACGCCCTTCTTGTAGTCCTTGGGTAAAGTCTGCTAAAAAGGAGCGCATTGTTGCCATGCGAACCTGACACAAATTTTCAGGAGACTGCATCGTCGTCCAAACAAACTTTTGCCGATTAGCTTCTACACCCTTTAAAACTACCTGAAAGGTTTCCTCCATCTGCCTTTCAATCTCACTTGCTGAAAACTCGTAGATTGGGTCACAAGAAATGACCCTATGCCCAAGCTGCGTCATTTCAGCATTGAAACTAGCAGGACCACCTGCACAATCAAGAATTTTGCGTTGTAGGTCATCAGCAGTCAGGTCAAACATCTGAATGTATTCCTGGAGAGAACGTCCCCAAGGAACAACTTGCTCAAGCCTCAATCCCATACGTTTTTCCCTCGCGATCGCACTGCATCATTCTCCCACTATTTAATATCGCTCTAAGCGTCGGTCGCGGAACGATAAGCAGACGGAATTGAAAGGTAAGATTTGAGACAATACGGTTCGGTTACTCCTGTCCCGCCCAAAGAATACCAACTACGGAACCGCCAAGACGAGCAACGGATAGGAACGGATGTAACGGATTATGACATCGGTGGAACGACGATATTGAGCATCCGCTATATCCCGCACCTTCACCGTTGCTCAAGACGCCAAGGACGCGCCCGTAAACGAACACGATTGAGACTGAGACTGAAGAAAATACCGAAGCGATCGCCACAGCCAGAGCGATTACAGCGAATATCAGTCGGGTAAACCACAATATAACCGTAGGGGCGCGGTTTCCGCGCCCTTATAATGTGGTCAATTCAATTGAAAACTGCTGTAAAATCCAACAGCAAATCAACCAGCACCTGAAACAATTATCCTTGGAACGTCTGCAAGTCGTCGCTGAATTTGTAGCTTACCTAGCAGATAAGGAAAGTGAAGAAGCAACTCAGGAACTTCAGGAAAATCCTGGGTTTGTTGAATCCTTTGCCAGAGGAAATATTGACATTTCGCATATGTCGTATCACGCCTCTTGAGCAACTCAAAAGGAAATATTGACTTGTATAACATCGACCTGAGCGAAGAGGCAACATGGAAAACACAATGAACCCAATTCAGAACGAGACTGAAGAAAACATTGAAGCGATCGCCATAGCTAAATCGATTGAAATCCAAGAGCAAATTAACCAGTACCTGAAACAGCTATCCTTAGAACGTCTACAAGTCGTGGCTGACTTTGTAGCTTACCTAGCAGATAAGGAAAGTGACTCACTACGTGTCTCGTAAAAAATCAAATTCCTTCTCCATAAATGATAATGGTGCATGAAAACTGATTTCTCTTTCTATGCATTCAACCCAACGCATCCCCACCAGCATTCTCTGGTGGTTTTGACAATCAACTAGCAAATCCAACTTCTCTAATACAAATTTACCAATTAGCACTGTATCACTTATTACCAAAGCATCTTCAGACGTCTGGCAACCAACACATTTCATGAGCAGCGCTTCAGTTACTCTTAGCATTTCTTCACCTCCATTAGCATACTTGGCTTTTTGTTGACCCCGAATCCGTAAGCCTAATTGCTGCACTAGTACATGACGGCGGAAATAACGCTACCTCAAACAGCCAAAACCCTTGTATGTCAAGCTTTTTAATTTTTAATTTTTAATTTTTAATTTTTAATTCCGCTCAGCGGTACTAGCTTTGCTGGAATCACCAAGTATGTTGCGCCTGTATCCACAAGAGCATCGGTTTCAAACTCATGTAGTATATATAATATTGATAAGTTAATTCGTCAGTAGTGGAACCATAACAGGGAGAAATTATTGGTGAAATTTACAAGAGTAAAGTTAGCTGAGTTTAAGAATTAGACCTTTATTCTTTAGTTACTTTCAGTTTAATTATTTACACTTACTTACTTAAGATATTATCTTGACTCAAAGGAGGAAAATCTAAATTGACTAACCACTCATTCTGGTTCTCTTGGTTTTTCTTCTTCAGTATTATTCTTGTCCGTTACTTTCTGATTGCTGGAGGAGCATACTTGCTTTTCTATTCAGTTCTGAAGATGCCTCTCGCCAACCGGAGTTTGCGTTTGAAGCCGCTGAAGGGTTCTTCCCTTCAAAAGGATATCGAACTATCTGTTCTCTCGGCAGCGGTTTTTGCTCTTTGTGCAGCGCTCATAACAAATTACGGTTTAGAAGTAACACTCATCTACACTGACCTGTATAAGTATGGATTTTGGTATTTAGGAGTTAGCTTTGTTGCGATGCTCATTCTTCAGGATACGTACTTTTACTTTATCCATCGGATGTTTCACCACCCTATAATTTTTAGATGGATGCATCATGGACACCACAGTTCAGGAGAGCCAACACCTTGGACTTCCTTCGCGTTTGACCTGCCGGAGACAATCTTACAAGCACTTTTCTTTGTAGGTGTAATCTTCATCGTTCCGATCCATTTCATCACCTTGGTTGTTGTACTTATGACCATGACAGTATGGGCAGTGTTGACTCATCTTGGATTTGAGGTATTTCCGAGGTCATCTACCCCCCAGTGGCTTGGAAGGTGGTTCATCGGTTCTATGCATCATTCAATACATCATTGTAAATATACGGTACACTACGGATTGTACTTCACGTTTTGGGACAAGCTGCTTGGTACTGAAGACGCTAATTATGAGAATAAGTCCCACGCAAGCGAGTTCTAAGTCCTATGGAATTAGGGCGCGTTCATTTAAGCTGGTGGCTGCTTTTAAAGAGTAAGCGATCGCTTGGGGGGAACAAGCCCCCCTTTTTAAGGTGGTTGGGGGGATCAACGCCTTAACTGAACGGTATTGTCGTCAGAACCACCTAAAGACTTTGGTATCACATTTCTTCATATTCTCTCTCTGGCTCGGAATCGGCAACTAAACCCGCACCTGCTTGCACACTTACCGTATTATCTTGGTAAACCATTGTGCGAATTGCTATAGCACTATTTAATTATCCTTCAAAATCTCAGCATCTTGCTGTGGTAAACACTTTCTGGTTTAGGCGACCACTCTCTACCCGACCCGTTTCTGTTTATTTGGTGCAGCTTTACCTAAATAAATTGTTTTAGAACCATCAGGAATGTAAATCCAGCCAACATCTTTTAAACGATGTTTCAGATTACGTTTTGTCACTCCTAGTTCATGTGCCATTGCATCAAGGTGCGACTCTCTTGTTACATCACGTCCCCTATAGTTTGCCCGTCGTCTGACGAATTTTCGGGTAGCGTCAGCAATGGTCATCCCTGAGCAACCAGCATAGCGTTGACGTGCGTGAAAATTCGGTCTAACTCTCCAATTGCCTCTAGTTCCATCACTTCTTCTGATGTCAGCAAATCAGCTTTTTTGCGTTCTAGAAGGTCTTCCATCCGCACCTGGAGTTGATCATCAAATTTAAACAGATTAAAACTGTCTACCTTTTCAACTCTAATGCTGCCAAGTAAGGATGAAGGTTTGCTAATGACTGGAGTCAAGTCGCTTCGCTCCAAGTCAAAAGTCAAAAGTCAAAAGTCAAAAGTAA
>CAXTSI010000588.1:0-5096 GCA_964246695.1 uncultured bacterium | reverse complement strand
CAACTAACAACTAACAACTAACAACTAACAACTAACAACTAACAACTAACAAATGACAACTACACAGTACCTTCGTGAACCGTTCCTCGACATTAAGAACGTTACCAAAGTCTATCCGACAAAGAAAGGACCTTTTACCGTACTTGATGGTGTTAACCTCACCGTTAATCAAGGTGAGTTTATCTGCGTCATCGGTCACTCTGGTTGTGGTAAATCGACTCTGCTGAACATGGTTTCAGGTTTCAATTTTCCCACCTCTGGACAAGTATTGCTGGAAGGAAAGCCAATTACCAAGCCAGGACCAGACCGAATGGTGGTGTTTCAAAACTATGCCCTTCTACCTTGGCGAACTGCTTTTGAAAATATCTATCTGGCTGTTAACGCTGTTTATCCGGATAAGCCAAACGCTGAGAAAAGGGCGATCGTGCGGGACCATCTGGCAATGGTGGGACTAGCGGAAGCCGCAGACAAAAAGCCAACTCAATTGTCTGGTGGTATGAGACAGCGGGTTTCCATCGCCCGTGCTTTGGCAATTCGTCCCAAAGTTTTGATTTTAGATGAACCTTTCGGAGCGCTGGATGCTATTACTAAGGAAGAGTTGCAGGAAGAACTGCTGAAAATCTGGAACCAGAACCGCTGCACCGTGTTGATGATTACCCACGACATCGATGAAGCACTGTTTTTGGCAGATAAATTGGTGATGATGACTAACGGTCCCCATGCTAAGATTGGCGAAGTTATGGAAATTCCTTTCTCCCGTCCTCGCGATCGCGCCCGAATCATGGAAGATCCGCAATACTATCAACTGCGTAACTACGCCCTAGACTTCCTCTTCAACCGCTTTGCCCATGATGACGTAGGTTAGCACAACATCTGGGAAATAGTTAGTGGTTAGTGGTTAGTGGTTAGTAGCTAATGGCTAATAGCTAATAGCTAATGGAAGACTGGTAAAAATTGACAATTAGCAATTAGCAATTAGCAATTAGCAATTAGCAATTAGCAACCAACAACTAACAACCAACAACTAACAACTAACCAATAACAATTCCTACTCTTCACATCCACTCCTCAACTGCCACATAATTGCAGATGAAAGTCCATCCCAAAGCGGAGTATTTACATCCGCTTTTCTCAAGCCTTCTGCTGTCCAGGAATTACAATCTCTTAATATCGAGTAACTACCAAATGCTGCATAAAAACCACCGTTAGCCGTGTGACCGTTGCCTATACGAATCATCCTACCTTTTGCATCCACTTGAAAAGTAGCTAGGATAAATTCTATTAAGTGCAAATAATCAATTTTACTAAGTTTTACACATTTTACGTCTAAATTATCTGGTATTTGTTCATAACCTTGAATATATAAAACAGACGGATTATTAGGAAAAAATAAAGCCTTAAAAGTAGTAGAAAATCTTACATTAGCCCAAGAAGGGGTTAACTGAGATCTTGCACCATTCTCAACAAGGTGAGAGAAACCGGGTTTGTGAACGAAAAAGTAAGAATTTCAGCTTTACTGATTCGCAACAAACCCGGTTTCTGGCAGTGGTGCAAGATGTAAGTTAACATGTAAAAGTCGCGATCGCCCCAACCGAAACTTAAATAATTGTAATCTTTTGCCGCATCTATACCGATTGCATCTATAGATAAATATTTGTGCCAATCAAAAACATTATTTTCTGTTGGTACTATAATATTGGAATGAATGCCTGTGTTAGCAATACAAATTTTCAAATCACAGTCAGTTTTTGGGTAATAACTCCATTTTCTAGGTATCAATGCACAAATAGCTAATAAAGCTAGACCTGATAACAAAGCATATGAAAAGTAACGAGCAAAACGATATAGTAAAGAGTTACAAATCATAACTTATAACTTAATCTCTAAGAGCGGTGGATGCGAATTTGATATTTAAACAGTAGCTTAGTTTGAAGAATCTAAAATCTATAGCCTCTAAAATTGTTATGAAAAAACCCCCAGCCAGAAGCTGAGGGCAGTAATAGGGTGCATCCATCTGTGATAGGTTATAAAAAATGTTCGTTTGTCAATACCTCGCAGGATTGAGAAAAAGTATTGCGAGAATGATAATTCTTTGGTGTGGTCGATCTCGACGCTCACAGCATTATTGATTCTACCTGTAATTTTCTGGGTTGCGTTTGCAACAGCAACAATACTCAAGAATTTAGGATGGCTCTAACTGGACAGTTCCAGTATTTACAAAGCATTAACTTTATAACGATCGTAAATCACTCTAAACAGAATGAAAAAATTGATGCTTGGTTATTTTCCGAAAAATCATCGACTCTTTATCAGTTATGCGTCAGCCATTGCCCTCAGCCTATTTGTTCCCTTAACTGCCAACGCCATGCCTCAATCCAACGCTTCCCTCACCCAATTACCGGGACAAGAACAGACGACCTTAAAAGCTGGACGCATTGTCCTCACTGGCGAAAAAGGACATTACACAGGGCGAGTTCTCGTTACTGCCCCGCTCAACACTGCCTGGAATGTTTTAACAGATTACGACCACTTCAAAAATTTTATCCCAGGCATAGTCTCCAGCCAAATTCTTCAGAACAACGGTGACCAGACTATATTTGAGCAAATCAATGTCGTCAAAGTTTTCCTATTTACTAAAAAAAGTCGGTTAGTTATTGCCTCATCCGAGCACTATCCCAGTCAAATTAATTTCCAGTTAAGGTCAGGTGATATTAAGTCGCTTAATGGCTTATGGACACTGGATCTGATTTCGTCCAATCAGGTGTTGATTACTCAAGATGTCACCTTCGATCCTGGTTCTTCTGTGCCGCGAAACCTCGCGTTTAACATCTACAAAAATTCATTGGCAAATTCGCTGAAAGCGATTAAACAAGAAACTGAGCGACGTTCTGCCCAGCAATGAATACCTTGCTAAAAAGAGCGTAATTCGTAATTCGTAATTTTTGGGTTGAATTCCCGACGTTAAACGTGGTCTAAGCAAAAAAAACTTCTAACCGAAGCAATTCGCTGTTGGCGCGTTATCCCTCAGGCTTTAGCTGTTTTGGTATCATCGGTGGTATGAACGCATTTCTGCGATTATGGCAACTCTCGCCACGTGACGTCCAATGGATCTGAAATTTTCTCGTGAGATTAAGTCCCTGCTGGAACAGTTAGCAGAACAACCGCTGACTCTTAAAAATATTTTGGCAGAAACTTCAGAACGGGGTTTTAGCTTGGTAATTGCATTATTGGTTTTGCCCTTTTTATTTCCCATACCACCTGGGTTAACCGGTCCATTTGGTCTTGTCTGCTTGCTGTTGTCAGTGCAGATGGTTTTGGGAAGGCGATCGCCTTGGCTACCTAAAAAAATTGCCGAGTACACATTTCCCCGTCGTTTTGCCCAGATAATTTTGCAAAACCTGCAAAAAGTTACCAAGGTATTAGAGAAAGTTGTTCGTCCCCGGTGGGCGAAAATAGCCGAGCATCCTTCTATTTGGCGATTCAATGGGCTTTGTATCTCTTGGTTAGCAGTGTTGCTAATTTTACCAGTTCCCCTGACAAATCCCATCCCCACCGTAGGAATCTTACTTTTGGCAGTTGCCACCATAGAATCTGATGGTTTACTAATGTGCATCAGCTATGTCATCACTGCTTTGATTACATTGCTATTTGGATTTATTGGTTATGCAGTCTTGATGGCTCCCAGTTTGCTGCCTAGTGTCTTTAGATAGTCCGTAACTTTATTCATAGGCTCGTAGTAGCGCTCTAGGCGCCACTACAAACGAGTGCGTTCGCTAACCTTGCATCCTCCCCAACACCTGCCGTATAATATCCGATGGTACTTGGTCAGTAACTGTCACTGCACCAATCTGCGTAGGCAAAACAAATCGCACTTTACCATCTTTAACTTTTTTATCGGTTTGCAACGCCTCAATAATCGCTTCAATATCCACCCCGTTCGGTAACTTAGTAGGTAAACCCGTTTTCTCAATTAAGGCGTCTTGACGTTCAGTTTCTGCCTTTTGCCAAAGTCCAAGTTCCACAGCAATCTGCCCTGCTGCTACCATGCCAATAGCCACAGCTTCGCCGTGATTAACTACACGATAACCCGTCAAGCTTTCCACTGCATGACCGATGGTGTGTCCATAGTTGAGAATCGCCCGAAGTCCGGCTTCTTTCTCATCCTTGCCCACTACATCAGCTTTTGCTTGACAAGAGTGCGTTAATATGTTACTCAACAGTTCAGGCTTTAAGTAGCGGAGTTGATCCAAGCGTTTACTTTCTTCCATCTCGGCAAACAACTGGGCATCCCAAATGACGCCGTACTTAATCACTTCTGCCATCCCCGCCCGAAACTCACGCATGGGCAGCGTTTTCAAAACCTCTGGATCAATTAAAACCAATCGCGGCTGATGGAATGCCCCAATCAAGTTTTTCCCTTGGGGATGATTCACACCTGTTTTGCCACCGATCGCTGCATCTACCATCGCGAGGAGTGTGGTAGGCACTTGTACAAAGTTAATTCCCCGTAGCCAAGTCGCAGAGGCAAAGCCAGTCATATCACCAATCACACCTCCCCCTAAAGCTACCATAGTTGAGGAGCGTTCTAGGCGGTTTTCCAAGGCGGTATCGTAGATTTTTTGTACGGAATTCAGGGTTTTGTAGCGTTCACCAATTGGTAGGGTAACCTCCGCAACTTCAAACCCAGCAGCTTTCAGCGATGCTTTAGCCCTTTCCCCATAATGCTTAAAAATTGTCTGGTTAGAAACCAGCAACACTTTCTTACCCAGCTTCAAAAGAGCCATCTGTTCACCTAGTTTATCTAAGTTGCTAGGTGCGATCGCAATCTCATAAGACTGCTGCGGTAGATTTACGTTAATAATAGAAGCCATTGCCAATTCCAAACAAGCGCCTGTGGGCTGTATTCTAGCCTATTAAATGTTTCAATGGTTTTAGATATCTTTAGGAGAAATATACAATGTTTGCCGTCGTAGCTTATATCGCCTTCTTGGGACTGTTTTTCGCGCTTGCTGTCGGTTTACTGTTTGGTCTACGTGCTGTCAAGTTGATTTAGAAAGGGAAGGGGGATGGGGGGATGAGGAGGATGAGGAGTAGGG
>CAXTSI010000587.1:0-5097 GCA_964246695.1 uncultured bacterium | reverse complement strand
AACCACTAACCACTAACCACTAACCACTAACCACTAACCACTAACCACTAACTAAATTGGTGTAACGCTGGCGATTTTGCCACCTTGCTTTACAACTCTTTGTAGATAGGGCGATAGTTCTTCGTATGGGATGACAACAGCTTGGTTAACACGGCGTACTTTAGGATAACCACGCCCAACACCGCCAGCTACTTCGACGCGGTATAACTTGCTGTCTTCTTTGCCATATGTTCCTCCGCCACCGAAACCAGTGCTGGGGGTAACGCCTCTTCTAGAAGGAAGGTAGGCAAAGCCCTCGTTGTTGGCACCACTTGGACTAACAATGGTGGAAGCAGTATTGCGAGCTAATTCCTCGGCAAGATGAGAGTAATTGCCTTGAAGTTGGGCGCGATCGCTATTGGCATAGCCCCGATAAAGCTTAAAGAACCGGGTAAATCCTACAGTTTTCTGTCCTGTTTGGGTTTCAAAGCCTCGATAGTAGGGCACAATATTTTCACCAAAGTTTTCCTGATACTCCGCCGAATCAATGTATGAATCAATGTCGGCTTCGTAACCCTTGTTTTGGTACAAGTCCAAGTGATCGACCACTTCCGACTCATCATAAGGAGCACGTCCCAACAAGTGCTTATAATTCAGTTCAATGACTCTGGTTTGGAAATTGTTGTAGAAAAACTTGGTTTTGTACAGTTCCGATTTAGCAACTTGACGCACGAAATCTTGTACACTCAGCTTCCCATCACGTAGGAGAGATTCAGCACTTGTCAGCCGCTCAGATTTCATCAAATAGTCGTTGCCTAGCAACTGACGATATACTGACCAAATCACCAGAGCAACTTCTTCTTTAGTTGCGGAGGAGCGCAATTCCACTGGGGCTGTCTCACTAAAAGCTGATGTTCCTAAGCGAGATGCTGCTGTTGTAATAGCCATCTTTAAATTCTCCTTTAATACATACTTGTTAGTTGTTGGTTGTTAGTTGGTAGTTGTTAGTTGGTAGTTGTTAGTTGTTGGTTGTTGGTTGTTTTACTAACTACTAACTACTAACTACTAACTACTAACTACTATCCACTAACTACTATCCACTATCAGTTTATACAACTGTGATGTTGCTGACTGGGTACGAACAATTCTAATGGTGTACTTTGGCACACTACGGTTGAGTTTGGGGAAGCCTTTTGTTTCAACCTGATTCCGTAGGCTTTTGTAGAGGCTGGGTAGAATAATGAGGCGATGTTTTTAGCCACTTCCCAAGCGATCGTCCAAGTGTTCTGTTTTTTTATTAAGAAGAGTGAAAATTAAACTGCCCAGAGAGGTAAACAACTCCTAGTACCCACTTGTCATAAGAGCTGATTTCCTCTCCAGGCTAAATAAACACTCTAGCTTAGAGCGTTAATTGCGTAGTCGAGATAAGAATTAGCTTCAACAGCTGGGTCGCCACTTAGACCGTGGTTAGCTTTGATGTGCTTGAGGGCTTCGATGTACCAGCTAGCAGACAGTTCAAAGCTACGGTTGATTTCAGACAAGCCAGCGATGAGGTAATCATCCAACGGACCTGTACCACCTACAACTAAAGAGTACGTAACGATCCGCAAGTAGTAGCCGATATCACGTACACACTTCGCTTTACCAGTACTGGTAGAAGCGTAGTTAGGACCTTGCTGTTGAGTGGTGTAGGGGTACTTGTTGTACACCGCTTGAGCTGCACCTTCTGCCAAACGTTGAGCATTAGCGGTCAATGCTTTTGCTGCTTGTAAGCCAGCTGGAGCTTGACGGAAACGACCAAAGGCGGTTTGAAGTTCGGTGCTGCTTAGAAAGCGGCCTTGAGAATCTGCAGATGTAACTGCTTCGGTTAGAGGGGTTTTTGTCATTTTGGTATCTCCCTTTTCACAAACTTTTTAGTTGAAATTTTGTTTTGTCCAATGGACAAATTGTTCAGTCAATAGCAGCGTTGCTCGTAATTATGCTACTGCAGCAGCAGCACGATCGAAGTAGCTAGCGATTTCAGATGTCAAAGCACTGCAATCACCTTTGGTGATGTTGTTGGGGTCATTGACAATAGCGATCGCAGCTTCCTTCATTTTCTGAACAGCTAGTGCTACAGAACCACCAGGAGTTCCCAGCGCCAAGTATGTTTCACGCAGACCGTTCAAGCAGCGGTCATCCAGCACACTGGCATCACCAGCAAAAATTGCATAGGTGACATAACGTAGGATGATTTCCAAATCGCGTAAGCAAGCCGCAGCGCGACGGTTGGTGTAGGCATTACCACCAGGAGCGATCAACTGTGGTTGTTCAGCGAACAACTCACGAGCCGCATTGGCAACCAGAGAAGATGCGTTGCTGGTAATACGGTTAACGGCATCTGTACGCTTATTGCCGTCTTTTACCAGTTCGCTCAAGGCATCCAACTGTGCTTCGCTGAGATATTCACCGCGTGTATCAGCCTGGGAAACTACTTTTGCAAATGCATCTAAAACCATTGCTTCAATCTCCTAATTTGCTTGGCCAAGAATCATTTGGATTCTAAACTGAATAGTTCAGTTTATTTTGATGTCACACTGCTTGCGCAGTTGGGAAAGGTTTACAACAGACATCTAGGTATAAGTCTAAGCTTTCCATGCTTCCAGATTAAAACTTTTTTTACAAAACTTCATTTAATTCTGAGAAACTGGAAAACCTGATTAATTCAACACTTTGTTAACTCTGTTGGATGATTTTTCCCTTTCAAATTATCTTTATACTATGTTGGCGGCTTCTGTTTTATTACAAATTATTATGCTCTGCGATCGTTGTCTTTACAAAGCTTAACAACTGTAGCCGTCAATCGCTTCGCTCAAATTAAAAATTAAAAATTAAAAATTAAAAATTAAACGGAACGCCCATCTAGGGGAACCTAAATCAAGGATGCTGCGCTTTTTTTGTTTTCCATGTTTAAAAACAGGGTCACCTATACCCCAATACGGTTCAGTTAAGGATAGGTGGAAGCAAAGAAACCCGGTTTCTAGGAGAAACCGGGTTTCTGATCTGGTGCTTAACTGAACTGTATTGACCGAAGCAAATCAAAGGTACAAGCCCCTAAATTTATTTATGGAAAACGAAAAAAATGTCCGATCGAGACACGTAGTGCGAGAAATACTACGTCCTCAATTAGTCCCCTAAATTTATTTATGGGGTTCTTACTTTTGACTTTTGACTTTTGACTTTTGACGAACCCGAAGGGGCTGACCTATACCCAATGCCCGCAATTCAAAATTATTTCTTAAATTTTGAATTTTCAATTCAAAAAATCGTCTTGAAAGCGGCAGGGAGCTTTCTGGTTGGGGATTACTCCCGAACCGCCTGAAGAATACCTAATTTAATGAACCGCCAAGACGAGGCAGCGCGCATGACGAGGAGCAGCCAGCAGTGAATGAGTGTTTCCCGCGCCCTGGCGACTGCAGATGCCTTGGACGCCAAGAAAGAAGTAAAGAAGATGCGTAATCTTACACCGATTCGGCAGTAAGACGAACTCCTTGTAATTGGGGCAGTTAAGTGCTAATATAAAATGTGATAATTTGCCCCTGCCAGTCTTTACATTTCTTACAGAAGGGGCATGGGAGACAAAACTTTGGGGGAAAATGCGGATCTCATTTGAACGCACAGGTGGCTTTGCAGGGATAAGCAGAACAACAACCGTTGACACAGCTAATTTGCCAACAGATGAAGCCAATCAACTACCTCAACTATTGGAAGCAGCAAATTTCTATAATTTACCTGCAAATATAACAGCGCCTTTATCCACCCAGCCCGATCGCTTTCAATACACACTAACGGTAGAAGACAAAGATCGTTCGCACACTGTAACAGTAAGTGAGGCAGCTCTACCAGGAACGTTAAGACCGTTGATTGAATGGCTGAACAACACAGCACCTCGTCCCTAATGGGGGAGTAGAAGAATTAAAAATTAAAAATGTAAAATTCAAAAATTTTTAATTTTTAATTTTTAATTTTTAATTTTCCCCTCTTACAAGACCGACCAAGCCTTTCCCTTATAGCCATATTGGAAAATTTCTGGATGCTGAATTTCTGCCAAAATTTCTAAAGACTCCACCAGTCTAGGACCTGGGCGATTGAAGTAGGCATTGCCATCAGTAATGTAAACTCTGCCACTTTGGTTCGCATGCAGTTGTTCCCACTCTGGACGATGAGTTAACAACTGGGCGTCTTGGCGAGTGCGATCTAAATCGAAGCCGCAGGGCATAAAGATAATTACATCTGGATTGGCTGTGACCAGTTCTTCCCATTTGAAAGTAGCAGAAGGCTTTCCTGCGATCCCAAATAGTGGCTTTCCTCCCGCCAAGGAGACTAACTCAGGAATCCAATTAGCAGCAACCATTAAAGGGTCAGTCCACTCGACGCAGGCGACGGTTGGGAGATTTTCTGTTTGGGATAGTCCTTGTGTTTTTTGCTCGATAATTTTGACGCGAGCTGCTAAATTTTCCAGTAACCGTTGCGAGTCTACCCCCAAGGCATGAGCGACTCGCTCAATATCAGCCCAGACATCTTGAAAAACATTAGGTCGTAAGGAGATAATCTGGGGGGAGCTATGGATGAGAGAAGCAACTGCCTTTTCAACTTCTGTGAAGGTGACAGCACAAACATCACACTGGTCTTGGGTGACAATGTGGGTGGGCTGCAATTTTTCTAAAACATCCGTATTGATTTGATAAATGCTGAGAGCGGATTGTAACAAGTCGTTGACTCGATCGTGAATTTCGCTGCTAGGAGCATTGGTATTCAAGCGTGCTTGAGTGCAAATTGGGCGATCTTGGATTTCTGGAGGATAGTCACATTCGTGCGATCGCCCAACAATCGCGTCTGACAAACCCAAAGCTGCTAGAATCTCCGTTCCACTCGGAATCAGAGAGACAATTCTCACGCTACCATCTTTCATTGCTCCACCTCGCTTAACAGTTGCTATCGCTTCAATTTTGGCAAACTTCAACAGTTCAAATATCTTTCTCCAGGTTAATGTACAGGCGCGCTTTGGGCAGATTTTAGAGTAATAGTACCGCTTTGCGGAATTAAAAATTAAAAATTAAAAATCGCGTTCGCGCCTCT
>CAXTSI010000586.1:0-5104 GCA_964246695.1 uncultured bacterium | reverse complement strand
TAGCAATTAGCAATTAGCAATTAGCAATTAGCAATTAGCAATTAGCAATCAACTTGTCCTCTAAACATGGAAAACTCATGCAAAGTCAAACAATTGACCCAGCTAAGACTACCCTTAATCATCACCACGCTGCCACTGTAGCAGAAGGTCATCACGAAGAGCATCCAGACCATAGGATTTTTGGGCTGTTGATATTTCTAGTTGCTGAAGGGATGATTTTTATAGGTTTGTTCGGAGCCTATTTGGCTTTCCGTGCTACACTACCTGCTTGGCCTCCAGAAGGAACTCCAGAACTGGAATTACTGCTTCCAGGAATCAACACTATCAATCTGATTACTAGCAGTTTTGTCATCCACAATGCTGATACCGCTATCAAAAAGAACGATCTGCGGGGCATGCAAATGTGGTTTGCGATTACTGCCGCAATGGGGATTATTTTCTTAATGGGACAGGTCTATGAATACACCCATTTAGAATTTGGTCTTACCACCAACTTATTTGCTAGTGCATTTTACGTCTTGACTGGCTTTCACGGACTCCACGTTACTATCGGCGTTGTGGCAATTCTTGCTGTTTTGTGGCGATCGCGCGTTAAGGGTCATTACAGTAATGAAAAGCACTTTGGTATAGAAGCAGCCGAAATATACTGGCACTTTGTTGATGTCATTTGGATTATCCTTTTCGGCTTAATATATCTGCTTTAAGTATTAGTTTTTCACTCGACTTGCTCTTAGCAAGTCCCCCCAATGGGGGTTTTTTTATTTAAATATAGGAATCTTAAATAAGAGCGTGAAAAATATATAGCAGTCCGTGGAGGAAAGCGTGAAATTATTGTGTTCGCCTAGCGTTTCCGTTAGAACAAGACTGCTAATAGCTAATGGTAAAAAAGCAATTAGCTATTAACAATTAGCAATTAGCAATTAGCAATTATTACTGACTAACCCAAATATCAACTCTTCTGTCGTATCCACCACTAGCCAGCATTGTTCCATCAGGACTAAAGGCGAGTGAACTTACCCAGTCGGAATGTCCGTAAAGTGTATTTATTAACTGACCTGTAGTCAAATTCCACAGCTTGATACCATCTTTACCAGCACTGGCTAGAGTTTGTCCATCTGGGTTGATGGTAATTGCGTTTACCCAGTTATTATGTCCTATTAGGGTGTTAACTAGTTCTCCCGTGTTGAGATTCCAGAGTTTAATTGTGCGATCGCGGCTGCCACTGACTAAAGTTTTCCCATCTGGAGTAAAGGCTAAGCTGCTGACAGTATTAGAATGTGCTGCAACTGTACTAATTAATTTTCCGGCTTTTAAGTCCCACAACTTAATAACGCCGCTATTGTCACCACTTGCTAATGTTTGACCATTAGGACTAATTGCCAAGGTATGAATTGAATTATCAAAACGTGTCAGAGTAGCAAGTGGACGCCGCTGTAGCAAATCCCATAAGCGAATCCCGTCCAAAGCACCACTGACAAGCACTTTACTATCAGGACTCACAGCTATTGATAGCACATTGCTCGTATGCTCGACAAAGGAGCGGGTAAATTTATTATTTCTCAGATTCCAAAGGTTAATCGTATTGTCATTACTACAGCTAATCAGGGTTTGACCATCCGGCGAAATCACCAGAGATTCTATCGCTGTTGCGTGTGCTCTTTTGATCATCCCAAGCCTTTTGCCAGTTTGTGTATCCCACAGGCGAATAACGCCTTCGTCGTCAGCACCACCACTAGCAAGAATTCTGCTATCTGGGCTAAAGGCTAGGGATTTAATCGTACCTGAATGCTCTCTGAGGATATAAACTAACTGTGGATTAGAAAAACCCTTAGTAGAAGGTTGGACGTTCGGTGTAAATTGGATGATATTAGCGCTGATGGCAGATGGTATTTGGATCAAAGGAGCGATCGCCACAGCACCTACTATGCTCATTACCATTAAGAGATTTCTGGCGAGCAAGATCTTAGATTTTGGATTTTGAACCGCAGATAAAGAGAAGTCTGAGCAGATAATTTTCTGTTTTGTCTGCGTGTCTCCGTGTGTATCAGCGAGTACGTCCGAGTGTTTTTCTCCGAAAGAAACTGCGGTGGATACAGTTTTGGACTGGATAGAAGTAGTTGATCTTATATTAAGGAATTTATTGTGGAAATTATTCATACTTTTTGGCTTGGACTGGCTCTCTGGATACCGACTTTGAATTTCGGAACGCAGTTTCTTCATTCCAACATAAGGCTTAACGGGAGATCGTTACAAGCCTAAATTTAGAAATTAAGCAATTCCACCGATAATTCCCGAATCTCAACTCTAAAATCTCAATTCCATATTTACTGTGTTGGTTTTTTCTTAGAAATACTTAGCATTGGTAAACTTGGACTTGACGAACGGGAGGGTAGGTAATGTTGTACGATAGGTTCTTCAGGCAAGGGGCGACGCTGCTGAATACGCCACCATCTATAAGCAAGCGTTACCCCTGCTGTCGCCAAGCCAAAAGCAAATAATGACCAGCTATCGTCTAATCCACCAATTAGAGCATCTACCGCTCCCATCGTAATCAACAAACTGATTAGTGGTTCTTTGCGGTAGATTGACTTTAAAAAACGAGGCAATACAATATTCATCACAGCTTGGTTTGTCCTAGTCCACTTTTTGTGTAACCTTTCTTCTTACGAGTGAACTACGTAGGGTTTCACGTTTGTGTAAATTTACCGAGAATACCTCACCCGTAATTGGCACTTTTCGTATTTAGCTTCAGACTATTATAGTTTTCTTTAGAATAGCAAGAGATTACTACCGCCACAAAGCGTAGTAATTATCTTTATTGTATATAATGTTAGCGCCTTTTAGATAGCAAGGACGGCAGATGAGCGCCATAGCCTCTGAAAAGGTACTCTTGTAACCTTACCTCAGACCAAGCCATGATAACACTCCTTTATTAGTGACGTATTCAATCACCACTATGAAGACGAAGCCAATCATAGCAGCTCGACCGTTCAAACGCTCAGCATATTCATTAAACCCGAATTTTGGTTCCTCTAGCTTGGGGGTAACGCTTGGCTGTGGTTGTGTCATCATTGGGGAAAACCTCTTTTTAGCAAATAAAATTTTAAATGATGTGGGAGTGGCAACGCTGCTCGATCGCTTCAGCATGATTGCTACTATATTACATTCATTTAAGATTCTTAATATATTTTAAGAATATTACGGTAATCGTCAAGGGCAAAAGTTTGAATTAAAGTAGGTAGTATCAGGGAAAAATCAGTTAAATTCGTAGTCTCTGATTCAAAAAACCCGGGATGAGACTGACAAACTAAACAAGACAGAAAAATTAATTAGGGGCGGTAAATGGAAATTGGAGTTCCCAAGGAAACGAAGGATCAGGAGTTTCGAGTTGGGTTGAGTCCTTCAAGTGTAAGAGTGCTACAGGAAAATGGTCATACCATTTTTGTAGAAACTCAAGCAGGTACTGGTGCGGGATTTACAGATGATGACTACAGCAGCGCTGGTGCTTCGATTGTCTTAACCTCGGAAGCTGCGTGGAACCGGGAACTAGTCGTCAAAGTCAAAGAACCGCTGGATTTTGAGTATAAGTTTTTACAAAAAGGGCAGATCTTGTTTACTTATCTGCATTTAGCAGCTGACCGGAAATTGACCGAGCATTTAATTGATTGTGGTACTTGTGCGATCGCCTATGAAACAGTAGAACAACCAGGTAGCAACAAATTACCTCTACTTACTCCTATGAGCATTATTGCCGGTCGCTTAGCAGTACAATTCGGGGCAAGGTTCCTAGAACGTCAGCAAGGCGGTAGAGGAGTCCTCTTGGGCGGTGTTCCTGGAGTCAGACCAGGCAAAGTGGTAATTTTAGGTGGCGGAGTCGTAGGCACAGAAGCCGCTAAAATAGCTGTGGGGATGGGGGCTGTAGTCCAGATTTTAGATCTTAACATCGAGCGCTTATCCTATTTAGAAACCCTTTTTGGCTCTAGAGTAGAACTGCTTTACAGTAACTCTGCTCATATTGAAACCACAGTAAAAGTTGCCGACTTACTTATTGGTGCAGTTTTGGTACCAGGGCGCAGAGCACCTATCCTTGTACCGCGCAGTTTGGTAAAACAAATGCATCCTGGTTCTGTAATTGTGGATGTAGCTGTAGACCAAGGTGGTTGTATAGAGACTGTACACCCCACATCTCATACTCATCCAATATACATTGAAGAGGATGTAGTACACTATGGCGTTCCTAATATGCCAGGAGCAGTACCTTGGACTTCAACTCAGGCACTCAACAATAGTACATTACCATACGTGATGCAGTTAGCGAGTCTGGGTATGCAGGCACTGGCAAAAAACCCAGCTTTAGCCAAGGGTGTGAACGTGCAAAATCATCGTTTGGTTCATCCAGCTGTGCAAGAGGTATTTCCCGATCTAGTAGCGTAGTTGGAATTGCCTGTTCGTGAATTATCTTTGCACTTCTTCCAAAGTATGATTGCGTTGCACTAGTACAGCGGGCGCGGAAATAAAGCTACCATTCGGAATTGCGAGAAAGCCTGCAACGCAAGCTTTTTTAATTTTTAATTTTTAATTTTTAATTCCGCGTAGCGGTACTAGTTTTGCCACTGAATTAATTAATTCGGCTGGTTCCACTGGCTTAGACACATACATGTGAAAGCCTAACTCTAAAGCCTTGGTACAATCATGTTCTCTAACATACGCCGTTAACGCAATGGCTGGTATCTGCCCTCCTTTGTCTGGAGCAAGATTTCTGAGTTTGCGAATCAGAGTGTAACCGTCCTCCTCAGGCATACCAATATCACTTACTAATACATCTGGCTGTGATTGTTCGAGGGCTAAAAGTGCTAGGCGTACTGAAGCAACAGATATCACATTAGCTCCACATTGTTGCAGCACTGTAGAGACATAATCTCGCGTGTCAGTATCGTCATCAACTACAAGCACTTGCAAACCATTGAGAAAGTGATTGGGAGATGTTGGTTGTTGGTTGTTAGTTGTTGATTGTTGGTTGTTAGATGAGAAAGTGAGGGGAGATGAGGGGGATGAGGGGGATGAGGAGGATGAGGAGGATGAGGGGGATGAGGAGGATGAGGGG
>CAXTSI010000585.1:0-5114 GCA_964246695.1 uncultured bacterium | reverse complement strand
GTTTTCTCCTTGTCCCCTTGTCCCCTTGTCCCCTTGTCCCCTTGTCCCAAGGTTCCCTACTCCCCACTCCCTACTCCCTACTCCCTTCTTCTCCAATAAAACAATCGGTGCAGCGGAACTTTCCAGTAGTTCTTTTTCCTTGGCGCTGAGGGTGCAGTATTCCTCAATGACTGCTATGTCCCGCGCCATTAAAGCAAAGGGTTTGCGATCGCGCCCTTTGGAGTCACGCAGTTTTTGCACAGCAGTTTCTTGTGTCGCATCGCAAGCAAGATGAATTCCACTCAACCCCTTGATAGCAACAATCTCGCCTTTTTGCAACAAGGTACAGACAGCATCGACATCATCCATCATCGAGAACATGGAAGCTGTAATCGGTTGACCATCGGCACGTTCTAAAGTCGCTTTGGGACCGCAAATGTGACAAGCTATAGGTTGGGCATGAAATCGGCGATTTTCTACATCTTTGTATTCCTGTGCGCAATTTGAACACATCGCAAAAGCCGCCATGCTGGTGTGATGTCGGTCGTATGGAATGGCACGAATAATACTCAGGCGGGGACCACAATGAGTACAATTGGTAAAGGGATAACGATACCAGCGGCTAAAGGGGTCGAAGGTTTCTGCTTTACATTGTGGACAAGTGGCAGCATCGGGAGCAATTTCTGTTTTTACCGCACTACTAACACTGCTAGAAATGATAAAATCATTAAAGGTAAATTCACCTTCATAACGACGGCGCGTCAGTTGATTAATTCTTGCCAGCGGTGGACATTCTTGCTGCAATCTTTGGACAAATTCTTCTAAAGATGCTTCACTCCCAGATACCCGAATTAACACACCTTGACCATCATTACAAACTTCTCCACGTAACCCACACGCTTTTGCAAGACGATACACAGTAGGGCGAAATCCTACCCCCTGAACAGTACCGTAAACCCTGATTTCTTCTATCTTCTCTGTGTCCTCAGCGCCTCTGCGGTTCATTTTTCTTTATACCCTAAATTGAATTTTGAATTGCTTAGGTCAAGTCGCTATCTCCCTACTCGTAATTGATAATTAGTAATTCGTAATTATTATCCCATGCATAAATGCAGGGGAACCTAAATTCTGAAAAAGAATGTTTTTTTCCATTAATAAATTAAGGGTAACCTGTACCTTAATTTATTAATTACGAATTACGAATTACGAATTATTCGGTCATTTGCCACAGCAAAATTCGGTTGTTTCCAGAGTCAGCGATTACCGCAGTCTTACCATATATTTTTATCCCATAACACCAATTCAGACTGTCTCGCGTTGGCAGTCCAAAATCACGATTTTCACCTTTACTTTGTACATCTATTTGTCCGGCGATCGCGCCACCAACAGCACCATGTAAAGATAAAATTGATTGTGGCTTCCAACCTAACAACCGAGAGTTAGCAGTATCTGCAACTACCAGCCAATCATCATTCGCAGCTACACCATAAGGCATACTCAGACTACTAGCATTAGGAAAATAAACTCCTTGATTCATTTCCACGGAATCGAAACTTTTTTGTCCTAACACCACTGCGCAAGGTGCATTATTTTCTGTTGGCATACCGGACCAAATCATCACACGGTTATTACCCGCATCAGTGACGACCAGATTTTCTCCCCAAAAGGTGATATCGTGACACCAACGCATACTCGATGCTGAGGGAGTACCGCCGCTGTTTTCATTGCGCGATCGCATATCCGGTTGTCCCAACACTAAATCTGCTGGTTGACCATTTTCTGCAGGTAATTGATGCCAAATCAATACCCGCCGATTTCCTGTATCAGTTACAAATAGCTGTCCTTGGTGATAGAAAACGCCATAACACCAGTTTAAAGTATTAGCTGCAGCTTCTCGGTTTCCTCTGTTCTGTTCAATGTTCGTAAAATTAACTTGACCTAACACTAAATCTGCCGGAACATTGCTATCTTCTGGTAACTTTTTCCAAATCAAAACGCGGTGATTCCAAGCATCTGCCACCGCCAATCCTTCCCCACAAGCACAAATTCCTGTCGGCACACTTAAAGTTGTCCTTCCGGGTGTACCTTTGGCATTTTGTCCCTCATGGTTAAAATCAGGTTGTCCAATTACCCAATCGGCAGGTTGACTATCTCTATTGGGTAAACTCCGCCATCCTAATAAACGATGATGTCCCGTATCTGACACCCACAACGGTCCTTCAGATATTAAACATACACCACGAGGACCAAACATATTTATCCTGCTTGGCGCTACAGGAATCACTAATTTTTCCGGTTCAATAATCCTTCCTAAAATCACTTCTGCACCCTGAGGCGTGAGAGGTAATCTTTGGGTAGTTCCTGTTGATGTGGGAGTTATTTTTACTGGGGTATCCATCAATCAATTTTGGATTTTAGATTTTGGATTGAAAAAAATTTTCCTCTTCTCCTATCTTCTCTTCGCGTCCTTAGCGTCTTTGCGGTTCATTATCTAGCTGTATTGGTGGTTTGACTAGTTCGTGATAAAGCATTACTCCGTACACTACTTCGTCTTGAACAGCATGACGTAACGCTGGCATTGATTCTTGCTTGACGCTTTTAATTAAACGCACTAATGCCTCTTTATGCAAGGCTTCAATTGCTCTTTTTAATCCCACTACTACGCCGCGCTGGCTTTCATCCCACTCAGATATAATTGCCTCAAATCTGCTTATTTCTTGCACCAATTCCTCAAGGTTTGTCATTAGTTATTAGATAGTGGTTAATTGCTAATGGCTAATTGCTAATTGCTAATTGCTAATTGCTAATGGCTTTTAACAATTAGCAATTAGCAACCAACAAATAACAACTAACCACTAACAACCAACAATTCATTTCATTTTAAAATCCTTAAGGAGAAATGGCATAATAGCGCCCGTCACTAAGCTAGACATTACTACTGATACCCATAAGGGGAATTTAACTAATGCAATTGATACCAGCAGTAGCAAACCTATAACAGTGCCAATCGCAGTTTGTCGCAGAAAATACTTTGGTTCGCGTAGTAACTTTCCCTTGAAAAATAGCTTAGCAGAAAACCACCCTATTTCTAACATGATTCCTCCTAGTAACTTGTTAACAAATTCAGCATAAATAGTCCTAATAGTATCGCTGGAATCACACCAGCAGGAGCAAATAATCCACCAAGTATTGCGGAGAATTGATAACCAATATCTTTCCCAGCTAACAACATCCCGCCAATAGCGCCGCCAATCATAGATAATACGGTTGCTATTAATAACCACACCAATCCTGTTATTAGGTTAATGTCACCAACTGCTAAGCTTGTGAGTAAATTTCTTAGAGTAGGGCTTGTGAAAATATCTGTCATTTGGTGTTTTCCTCTAGTGTTGGTAATTATTCTCAGATCTTGCACCATTCTCAATAAGACCTAAAAAACCGGGTTTCTCAACGACCAGTTAGGGGTTTCAGACTTCAATATTTGCAAGAAACCCGGTTTTTGATGCTGGTGCAAGATATCAGCTTCAAGGTAGGGTGTGTTAGTAACGCACCGCAATTGACAGTTTCGATGCCGTACTCTCGGAAGATCGCACCCTACATTTGATGTGTTTTTATATTGAAATACTCTATTTATCAAATTATAGGAGTATTCCAATAAATAAATGATCCAATGTTGTGGGGGAGCCTGCGCTGCAGGAGGGTTTCCCTCCGTAGGCGACTGGCGTTGGGCATCCTTGCCCGCCCAATTTGCAGGCTTTCTATGCCTGCCACCACAAGAAACACAGGGTACTTTTTTAGTTGGAATACACTAGAGTTAAATCCCCAATATTAATATCCATTATAATTATTTCCTGATATTTTTACCGTAAAATTCAAGATGCACAACGATGAGCAGGGTTTATATATTATCCTCTTATTGATATACACATCTGTTATTGACTAACCTTTTAATAATATTTTTATGCAACTTTTATTACAATTTAAAGTTAAATTTTAGTGAATCATAAATAATGAATAGTAAAATTTCATAATATGAAAAAGTAAATGTTTAGAAACAGGTGAGTCTCTCCAAAATCGGTCACCTGAATTAGGCATGGTAAAAATCTCAAAAAGATAGCTGATGACTAACTTACTATGGCTGCACGGTGGTGCTTGTTCAGGTAACACCATGTCATTTCTCAACGCCGAAGAACCGACAGTTTGCGATCTGATTGCCGACTTTGGCATCAAGATACTTTGGCATCCATCCCTGGGACTAGAACTGGGCGTAAACCTGCAAAAACTTTTGTACGATTGCATTTCTGGCGAAATTCCTCTGGACATCTTGGTATTTGAAGGTACGGTGATCAACGCGCCCAATGGCACCGGTGAATGGAACCGATTTGCTGACCGTCCTATGAAAGACTGGTTAAGTGACCTATCCAAAGTTGCTAATTTTGTCGTGGCTGTGGGAGACTGCGCCACATGGGGAGGAATTCCTGCAATAGCACCTAACCCTAGTGAATCCCAAGGATTACAATTTCTCAAACGTCTTGAAGGCGGTTTTTTAGGGAAAGATTTTCGGGCTAAATCAAGATTACCTGTAATCAACATTCCCGGATGTCCAGCCCATCCCGACTGGATTACCCAAATATTAGTTGCGATCGCCACAAATCGAATCGGTGACATAACTCTCGACGAACTACACCGTCCGCAAACTTTCTTCAACAGTTTTACCCAAACAGGTTGTACTCGCAACATCCACTTTGCCTACAAAGCATCAACCGCTGAATTTGGTCAGCGTAAAGGATGCCTATTCTACGATTTGGGCTGTCGTGGACCGATGACCCATTCTTCCTGCAACCGCATTTTGTGGAATCGCGTTTCCTCCAAAACACGTGCGGGAATGCCTTGTTTAGGTTGCACCGAACCAGAATTTCCCTTCTTTGACCTCAAACCCGGAACCGTATTTAAGACGCAAACTGTAATGGGGGTTCCGAAAGAATTACCGCCAGGAATAAAGAAGACAGACTATGCCATCCTCACTGTTGTAGCAAAAGATGCCGCACCAGCTTGGGCAGAAGAAGACATTTTTACAGTTTAGTTAGTGGTTAGTGGTTAGTGGTTAGTGGTTAGTAGTTAGTGGTTAGTGGTTA
>CAXTSI010000584.1:0-5119 GCA_964246695.1 uncultured bacterium | reverse complement strand
GCTGCCTCCCTGGATGACGGGAGGCAGCAGCCCACTTGATGACATTCCCAGGCAGAGCCTGGGAACGAGGCAGTGCAAAACACTCTTTTTCAAGATTCGAGCAAGTGCATTTATGCATAAGGTAATAATTACGAATTACGAATTACGAATTATTTTGACGCATAGCAACAAAATCGCATTTATATTCCAACATGGAAGCATGGAATTTTTTCAGAGAATTTTCTGATATACCATAAAATGACTTTTTCGGCAAAATTTGGTAAATTTCAAAACCTAATTTTTGTAAAAAACTAACTATTTCGCTTGGATTCATTCCCCGTTCCTTAAATCTATATGGCTCATGTTCAAAAACAATTTGCAAATCTTTTTTCGTTGACAAAAATGACTTTAATCCACACAATACCTCATATTCAAAGCCTTCAACATCTATTTTGATAAATGATGGTTCAGGTACTAAATTATTTTCAATAATAAAATCACCCGTATAACAATCTACTAGGACTGGAATACTGGAACTATTAGGCGTAATTGCTAAAGAACCTACACCACTATTACCGGAAGTTGAACTGACAAAAAAACTGGCTGAACCACATTCACTGCCAATCGCCCATTGATGAATTTGAAGGTGAGGATAATTATTGATTTTTACATTGTTTTGTAGTCTATTAAAAACAGGCGGCGATGGTTCAAATCCATGAATTATCAAATTAGGACATGCATGAATTAAAGGGAAAGAAACCGAGCCCAGATTAGCACCTACATCCCACAATACAGTAGGTTTGTCTCCGATTTTATCCTGCAAATAATTTACTAAATGTTTTTCGTTACATCCAAAATAAAACAGCCGGAAATCTATCAGGTCTCTGGTATCAAGTTGATAGTTTACCCCTCCGACACATTTGGTTATCTTATTATCATGCGATCGCAGCAAATTATCTAAAGATTTACAAATAACATAAGACAGTATATAACCTATGGTTTTTCTCGGAAATTTTAAATATTTTTCAGTAATTCCACTAATTTTTAAACGCAGAGAATCTTTTAAAGAATAATCTTGAGTATTCATATTCATTTCCCTTCCTCACGCTTATTATTTCCAAGTCTTATTATCAACAGATTGGCGATACCGTTCCCAGGTTTTGTTAACATCGCCATTGTTATATTCAAGCCAAGCTAAGTGTAGATAAGCTTGTCCCAGTAAACCAATTCTCGGCTCTTGAAAGTATTTTTGCCCATCTATGATTTGTTTCGCAACATCGGCTGATTTCTGAAATTCTCCGTTGACAACTCTCGCCAACATCAGGTCATAAAGAGCCTCTACATGACCGGGAAAGATTCGCGATGCTTTTTCAAAAATGTCAGCAGCAGCCCCGGGCTTCCTATTATTAGCGTTGTTGAGATAATTTACCCCTTGATTAAGAATTGCTGAAGCCAGATATCCTCTGACTAAAAAGCGCTTAGGTTGGATATCTAAGGACTTTTGGAAGTAGTTTTCTGCTGACTGAAAATCAACAAATTTGTAGTGTTCTAATCCCTTGACAAAGTTAATCAAAGCTGGGTCTGATTCATCGGCATAAAACTCGGATCTTGCCAACCGCTCTAAAAATGCCGTATCCCCTTGCAAAGGCGGATACCATAATGCTAAGGTTTTGCTAGTAGCTACAACTTGGTGATACTCACCTTTAGCAAACAGAGTATTTAGTTGATAATTAACAATATTGACACCAATTACGGAAATCCAAATGACGATTAACAATAAGGATGTTCCCGGCAGTAATTGACTCAAATCCTGCAAACAAACATTAAGACTGCGTTTTTTAACTCCCAAATAAAGTCCCATCAAGCTAATAACTAGCCCAAATAGACTAAAACTCCAACCTTTACCAATGAAGGCAAAAAAGCTATTTTTGTAGCCAAAGCCATTCAGCAAAACTTTATCCCATGATGTCATTTGGAAAAAACGGCTGTCCGGAATCGACATCTCAAAAATTGTCGGTGGGTTTTCTGGTTGATCTAACGATATATTCTGTTTCCACGCTGCTTGAACTTCCGAAAAATTTCTATCTACATGACTTGATACGTTGTTCCCCTGGTTGTAGTAACTTGATGCTATGAAAGCAACAGTGGGAGACCAAGTGACGATGAAATAAGGAAAAAGTAATGTGGCGATTAATCCAATCCAAAAACTTAAGCGGAAAGCGCGGTTGACGGTAAATTTAAAAGTGAAAGCCAAACCTATAATGGCAAAAATCGCTGCCAAGACTCTGCAAATATGTGTTAAAAAAAGATTTGTGCCAAAGGTTTCTAAAGATTGTGGTGGTAATTGATACCAGGGAAAGATTGCTCCCAGAATTAAAACTAGAGACCCGATGAAAAGGGTCAGCTTTTCTCGATTCAACAAGTTTTGCCAACTAAGCAATTTTTTCATAGTAGATTATCTGTTTGCACGCTGGTCAATTTGCTTTTGTGCAGACTGGATATGGAGGCGATCGCCAGGATTTAAAGCTCTAGGAGAGAGAACAACTTCTTCACGGGGCTTCAAACCTGCTAGCACTTCCCGCTGATTGTCGAATGTCCTCCCTAGCTTCACTTTCTTGACAACAGCTTTGCCTGCTTGAGCAACCATCACCATACCTTCACCAGCAGACAAATGGGTAACGGCATTTTCTGGGATCACTAAGCTTTTCTTGCCTTGATTAAACTCAACATAGCCCTGCAAACCAGGTGGCATTTGAAGATCATCTACAGCAACCCAAACAGAATATGTATACTGGCGATCGACATTCACTTTAACAGTGGGGTTAACTGCAACAGTCGGGTTAGCTGCCTCGGTTTCGACTGTGGGATTCAGTCGGATCACCCGCCCCTTAAAAGTGCGTCCGGGGTATGCCACAAAACGAACTAGAGCTTTGTCGCCCATATTAACAGCGTTAAGCCGCGCTTGGTCGATGTAAGCCTTAAATACAATATCCTGAGTCAGCGTGAACAAAGGTGTGCTGTTGGAAAAGCTTTGCGCATTCACTACTTCCCCACTATGAATATTAACCTGACTGACCAAAGCATCGTAAAGAGCGTAAATTACCGTATAGCTTAAGTCTCTCAAAGCATTCTGCAAAGCTATTTTGTTATTTTCGAGAGTCAGACGAGCACTTTCAATCTGTTGGTTTAAATTGGTCTGAGTACTAGCTAAAGTTTGCTCTTGCGTAATCAGGTTGTTTTTGCTAGTAACATAAAGTGTTTGGATGTCCCACAACTGTAGTTTGCTAATCGCTCCTGCCTCTGCTACGGAGCGAATCTGTTTGAATTTAGTTTCAGCAATAGCCAACTGCTCCCGGGCGTTTTCCACATTGGCTTTTAGTTGCACCAATTGTTCTCGTGCGGACTTTTGTAAACCCTGTAAGGTGGCTTCAGAAATAGCTATATTGTTACGGGCAGTACTGACGGCATTTTTGAAGGGAGTCTGCTGTATCTGGAGCAGGGGTTGGTTTCGACGCACTCGCTGCCCTTCTACAACGTAAACTTTTTCGACTGGTCCCGATACCAAAGAAAGGACGCCTACCTGCTGTAGAGCGACGGATTCGCCTGGTGCGGCTACACTATCCTCTAAACTTTTTGCCTCTACTGAGACAGTCTCGACTTTAATTGGGTTACCAGTCAAACGTTGTAAAGCTGGATAACCAAAACCTGAAGAGTAGAATCTTGACTCTGGATTCTTCAAAGCTGGCAAAAGCACGGTTAGAGAGAGAATCCCGATGATGCCTAACGGACCTACTACCAAAGTAGTCAGAACTGCACGGGAGAGAACGGGGCGAAATTGAATCATTTTTCTGCAAGAGTTGTAGAGAGAGAATCCAAGGAGGCTCCGAACATAGCTGCGGAAAAAACATTTTGCCACAGTGGGACAATCCGAGACCAGCTAAAACGGGTTTGGACATCCTGCAAACCTTTTCGACCCATTTCTGCCGCTCGATTTGGATCTGCTAACAAGGTTAGGATAGCTTGTGCTAGAGCTTCTGGATCTTTTTCCGGTATTAGCAATCCTGTGATCCCAGATTGGATCACATCAACAATACCGCCAACAGCACTGGCAATTACAGGCTTTTGGTGAGCTAAAGCTTCTATCATCACAATTCCCAAACCCTCAGTGTCACCTTTGCTGTCTACAATAGCTGGCAATACAAAGATGTCGCATCCGGCATATTCAAGAGCTAGTTCTTCTTTACTAACAAATCCCAAAAATTCTACGACATTGTCTAAATTCATTGTATGGCACTGGGATTTAATTTCTTGTTCGAGAATTCCCTTGCCCACAACTACCAAGCTTACAGGCTGTTTAGCCAAAACTAAAGGTAAAGCCTCCAGTAAATATCGCAAACCTTTGCGCTCATCTAATCTTCCTACGAACAGGAGCCTAGGTACCTCTGTTGGTAAACGTTCTTGAGGTGGTTTAGCCTCGATAGTCAAACCATAGGGGATCACGGTAACAGGTCCATCGTAAAGTTTACGAATCAGCCCGCAAGTAAAAGAAGAATTGGCTGTAACACCTTTGGTGATGGGTAATAACCAGCGGAGGATATCTGCGACAAAGCTGAACTTGTTACTCAACATCAACTCAGCACCGTGGAAACTAAACACCATGGGAATGCCTTGTAAAATACTTGCTGGTATTGCCATCAGTCCATGAGGGAACGGCCAATTAATGTGGAGTAGGTCTGGTTTTTCTTTACGGCAGACCCAAAATAATTGCAATGTACCTAGAAAGATATATAAAGCTGCTGCTAGCAAATAAAGAGGCTGCCTTTGCAACTTGGTAGGAGCACCATCCCGTGCCAGATTTTCAAAGCGTTTTGGGCAGTAGCGAAAGCGATAAACTTTAACGCCGTCTAATACATAGCCTCGGCAAGCTTCGTATGCCGGAGCAAATACTGTAAATTTAGCCTTGGTCGGTTGCAAACGCAAAATCGCTTCCCGCACGAAAGCACCATGATTATCATCAATAGTCATAGGATACACAGAAGTGACAACTAGGATATGCTTATCTTGAAGATTCATCGGCTTAATATTTGTTGGGTGTTAGTTGTTAGTTGTTAGTTGTTAGTTGTTAGTTGTTAGTTGTTGG
>CAXTSI010000583.1:0-5144 GCA_964246695.1 uncultured bacterium | reverse complement strand
TATTGCTTTTTTGGCACAAATGCCTGTCAGAATTTATAACTAGCAACTTGGGTTATTAGTAATTGGACAAGGTTGGGAGGGTTTGTTTTAATTGGAACTGTTGGCGCAGCTGTAAATTTGGCTGCGGTGATCAAATACAATGTCACAGTGGACGCCCCTGCTACCGTTCGTCCTGTGGGGGAAATACGGTTAGTCCAAGCAGCAAATGGGGGAACGGTAACAAACATTCTCGTCAAAGAAAATCAGGTGGTGAAAAAGGGTCAGACGATCGCACTCATTGACCCCTTCCAACTGCAAATCAAAAAAAGCCAAATCATCGGCAAGATTCTGCAAGCGAAGCAACAGTTAGTGCAACTTAATACTCAAATTAAAGCACTTGACGGGCAGATAGCGGCTGAAAGTGAAACCCACAAAGGCTTGATTGCTTCAGCTGAAGCTGAACTGAGTCGCGAGCAAAGGAACTATACAGAAAAAAAAGCTACCAGTACTGCCGATGTTGAAGAAGCATTAGCTTCTGTCAGACTAGCCCAAGACGAGTTGCAAAAAACTCACGCAGACTTAAAGTCAGCAGAGGCGAACAAGAAGTCAACGGAAGCAGCTGTAGAAGTAGCAATCACTAAGCGGGATAGATACAAGTCTGTAGCCTCTGCCTTACCCCAGAATCAAATTGAGGAAGCAGAACTAACAGTTGTGCAACAACAGCAAGCGCTTGAGCAACAGACAGCAAACATTGAAGGGCAAAAAAAAGCTGTTGACAGTCACCAAAGAGCAGTTGAGGTTGCCAATGCAAAATACCGTCGGACATTAGCTGCGCTTAATCCAAGTCTTTCAGCAGTCATAGTGGCAAGGCAGAAAGTTGTCCAAGAACGTGCTATTGCTAGAGCAACTTCAGCAAGATTTCATCAAGAACGAGAAAACTTGCTTCAACGTCAAACTGAAATTCAAACCCAAATCAGCAGCGCTGAAAAAGATCTCAAACAAGTCCAACAGGATCTGCAAAAAACTGTAATTATCAGCCCAGAAACAGGTACTATCCTGAAATTAGAATTAAGAAACTCTGGGCAAGTAGTAAGTCCGGGAGAACATGTAGCCCAAATTTCTCCCAGTAACACCCCTCTAGAACTCAAAGCCCGTATAACTGCTGAAGATATTAGCAAAGTGCAAGTCTGTAAGGCTGAAAAAGTGTCACATTGTCAACAAGGCAAAGTACAGATGCGAGTTTCTGCCTATCCTTACCCGGATTATGGTATCCTCAAAGGTGCTGTCAGATCAATATCTGCTGATGCCATTACACCAGAAAGTAATGAAAAAGCCTCATTCACGCCTTACTATGATGTCACAATTGAGCCTGAGAGACTTTATTTAGAGAAGGCCGATAAGCAGTATCCTATTCAACCAGGTATGGAAGTTACAGCCAACATTATTTCTCAAGAAGAGACGGTACTGACATTTCTGCTTAGAAAAGCAAGGCTGCTCTCAAATGTAGGGGTTTAAGTAGCATAAGACAGGAACCTGACTGGCTGACATCCAAGGCAATTAATTCATGAGCGGAATTAATCGTCAAATCATCCTTGAATATGGACACGTTGCCAAACATCTGCCACACACTCCCCAAATGCAAAGATTTTTTTAATATAGGACGTGCTGTTCATATATTTAAGGATGAGGACACTATGAATCGAGTTGCCCAAGCCATAATAGAAAATGGAGGATTCCTCAGAATCATTTGGGGATATCAGCGCTATGGGATGTTCTTTGATAAAGCAATAAGAAAGCGATCGCACTTCTAATGAAAGAGGAGCGATTGCTCATACCAGATTATGCAATATAATTAATTATAAGTAGAAGGTTAACGGAAATATCAAATACTCTTATAGAATCAAAAAACAGACTAACACCTAAATAGATAAACAAAGCTATGATACATACAAAACAAACTCGTCTTCGTCAAGGTAGACTATTCCCAGAATACACCATACCTACTGAGGAGTTAGCAAGACGGGAGGCGGAAAAAAATGCTCGTGTAGAACGTTATCGAGAGATTTTTGCACAAGTCAGTCCTCAACTTATAAAAGACAATTACAACTGGTTCATTATTATTGAACCCAACAGTGGAGACTATTTTATTGATCCGGATGAAGAAGTAGCTATGCAAAAAGCTCGTCAGAAGTACCCTAGTGGTATGGTTGGCATTATGCGTCTTAATGAAACTGGAACTTGCGGCAGAATATGATTTCAGGCAAGTTCGGTGAAATTGGGGAGCTAATTTTTGAAATTGATTTAATTGGTACTGATGAAGAAAAATATCCCGTGGAAGCTTTATTAGATACGGGGTTTACAACTGGTTGGCTGGTACTTGATACCCAAGATGTCCAAAGCTTAGGTTGGTCTAAGGTTGAAAGTGAACGAGCTATGCAGATGGTACAGGGTGAGGAGTTTTTTGATATATACGAAGGAAGAGTTGTACTAAATGAGCAGGAGTACATTATCCCTATTTTAGCAGGGGCAGGAATTCGCGAACCTCTACTCGGTTTACAGTGGTTGAAGATGTTACCACTAGCAGTAAATTTTCAAGCAGGAATATTGACGTTAGGTTAAAGGTAGTTAAGCACGTGAACTGACTCAAAAGCAACGGGATGATAGACTTACATCTTGCACCACTGCCTGAAACCGGGTAAGAGTGCAAATATTTAAAGCTGAAACCCTTAATTTATCGTCTATAAACCCCTTCGGGTTCGCCAGTCGCCTACGGCGGGAAACCCGCCTACAGCGCTGGACTCACCGGTTTCTCTTACCTTGTTGAGAATGGTGCAAGATATCAGTAGAGAAAGAAAACTCACCAGTATTGCAGATGTTGAAGAAGCAGAAGCTTCTGTCAGACTAGCCTTTATAAGAATTGCAAAAATATCACGCAGACTTAAAGTCAGTGGGAGCAGAAATTAAAAAAATTCGTCCCGCACCCATAGATATCAAAGGACATCACATTGCCGCATCAAAAGATCATCCAGAGTACTTGGTTAAAAGCGACAAATTTGGAAAACAAGCAGATCACAAACCTGATGCACTAGAAAAAATTGAACAGTAGTGCAGTGTTATGAGTAAAAATGTTAAATCAGTAATAGACCAATACGGTTCAGGTTAGGTAGGGTAGAGCAAAGCGCGTTACCCAACAATTGCCATTTACAGCAGTTTTCAATTGAATTGACTACATCATCTGGGCGCGGAAACCGCGCCCCTACGGTCAGATTGTGGTCAACTGCTGGGCGCAAACGCGCACCTGCCATCCCGACACCAATTACTGCAACATCAGTCATTAGTCATTAATTATTGGTTGTAGGACTTACGCATTGACAGAAATAGTAAAGGTAGTAGTCTAGATTTTGACGGCAATTCGTAGACCACAATAAGCGTAGGGGCGCGGTTTCCGCTTCTGGTCAATGTGGTCAATTCTGTTTGAGAGCGATGCACCAAATTGACGATCGCACCCGAAAGTGCTAGCTCGTCCGTCTGAAACTACCGAATTGGGTCATACACATGATGCTTAATTTGTATAGTGCGTAAGTCCTAGGTTATTGGTCACTACTCATTAAGTTTATAGTCATTTTTTATCACGAAAGTACAAAATAACTACTAATGACCCTTAAACGCTAATAGTAGAATAGGGTACAGAAAAAGCAGCATGGAAGGGAGGAAGGGAAATTGGATGAACTAAGGGCAGGACTGGAGCTAGCAACCGAAGACGAATTGCAAGATCTCACGGCAATTCTGTTTAGTCGGAAGTTCAATCCCATAGACTATGTTCACACACCTGAACCAATAGAAGTTCAAAGCCAAGGTCGCAAAGCTTGGCTAGACTCACTAGAGGAGCGCTTTCGCTTTTTAGCGGCAGATGGGGTGACGGTATTGCGCGGACGCACAAATCAGGTAACTTACCGTCAAGCACTAATTCAAGTATGTCACTATCTCAAAATTCCCTATTCTGACGATCTCTCCACCGTTGATCTAGAAGCAGAGGTGTTTTTGCATCTACTGGGACAGGTCTGGAAAAAATTGCCAAAAAAGGATAAGCAAAAATTGAACCTACAGGTACAGCGTCAGCTTGCCAAATCGGAACTAAAAGAACCGCTACCACTGTCATTACAGCGTGACCCCTTAGCCTTACTTTTGAAAGGCGGTAGTGCTCTAGCTGTCACCTCTGTTCTTCAGCCATTGTTGCTCAAACAAATCGCTCGTCAATTTGCGATCCATTTTGCTACCTATCAAGTTGCTAAAGAAGCCGCAATCCAAGGTGGTGCAGCAGCTACAACACAGTTTCAAGGCTATGTTGCGTTGCAGATGGCACGACGGGGTATGGCTTCGTCGGCGGCTCGTTATGGGGTAACTCGCAGTGTGTTTGCCTTTTTAGGACCAGTGATGTGGGCTTGGTTTTTTGCAGATTTAGGGTGGAGATCAATAGCCACTAACTACGGTCGGATTATACCTACGATCTTTACGTTAGCTCAAATTCGCCTCACCCGTGCTGAATGTTGGGAGATCGCTTGAAAATTGCTTTTCGCCATCCCAATCCTAGCTTGCAACTTCCAAGTAACCTTGTTGAACTGGGAATGCTTATCTTCCCATTGAGTCCCTTGTTAGGGCTTGTGGGTCTAATTTCAGCAGTATTGGTAACTTGGCGGCGACAATACCGCACAATTATCCGCCGCCCCATTAACTGGGGATTTGCTCTACTCAGCCTGCTGCTAATCATCTCCGCCGGCTTGGCATATGACAAAACGGTAGCTCTGTTAGGCTTATTTAATTTCTTACCGTACTTTTTAGTCTTCGCCGCCTACAGCAACCTGATTCAGACAATGGCACAATTGCGCCGACTGTCTTGGATTTTGGTGATAACTTCCGTCCCAGCGATCGTCATTGGTTTAGGACAGTTATTTTTGGGATGGGCTACCTCAAAACAATGGGAAAGTGTTCTCAGTGTTTTTGGTTGTGTGATTACACCTGGAGGAAACCCTCCAGGTCGCATGGCTTCCGTCTTCATGTACGCTAACACTTTGGCTGGTTATGTACTGATAGTTTTCATCCTCGGGTTAGGTCTGTGGCTGGAAAGCTATCTGCAGTTAAGGGGGATGAGGGAGATGAGGGAGATG
>CAXTSI010000582.1:3708-5146 GCA_964246695.1 uncultured bacterium | reverse complement strand
CCACTCCCCACTCCCTACTCCCCACTCCCCAATTTATAACGAGGAAATCATCTGTGGATAAAATAGCAATTATTGGATTCTCCTGCCTTTTTCCCGATGCCAAAAATCCTGAGGAATTTTGGCAGAATCTTATTCAACAAAAAGACTCGACAGTATCTGCGAGTGTCGAGGAAATGGGAGTAGACCCAACAATTTTTTATGATTCAGCCAAAGGGAAAGCAGACAAAGTTTATTCCTTGAAGGGAGCATTCATCCGTAACTTTAAGTTTGATGCAACTGGATATAATCTGCCAGCAGAATTTCTAGAAAGCTTAGATAATACCTTTAAATGGTCACTTGATGTTGCTAAACAAGCTTTGCAGCATAGTGGTTATTTGGGGAAAGAAAATGTTCTCTCAAAATGTGGAGTGATATTAGGCACTCTCTCTTTGCCTACTAAATTCTCTAATCAATTATTTGCTCCTCTTTATCAGGAAGTGCTGGCATCTGCTATCAGAGAACTTTTGCAGTATGAAGACTTCCACTTGGCTTCTTTGCCAGCTTCTCAGAACGCCTCCACTTACAATGCGATGATATCGGGCTTTCCCGCAGCTATTATCGCCCAAGCCCTTTCTCTATCTAATATTCATTTTTGCCTGGATGCTGCTTGTTCATCACCACAATATGCTATTAGGCTAGCATCTCATTATTTGTGGACGCATAAAGCTGATTTGATGTTGGCGGGAGGAATCAGTTGTGCAGACCCTCTGTTTATACGGATGTTATTTTCTGGTATTCAAGGGTATCCAGAAGACAATGATATCAGCCGTCCTTTAGATAAGTCATCTAGAGGGCTAATGACCGCCGATGGAGTTGGGATGTTTGTGCTGAAACGATACAGTGATGCCATTCGAGATGGCGATCGCATTTATGCCACCATCTGCGGTAACGGACTTTCTAATGATGGTAAGGGAAAACACTTACTTAGCCCTAATTCTAAAGGGCAGATCCTAGCTTTTGAACGCGCTTACCAAGAAGCACAAATCAGCCCGAAAAATATCGATTACATCGAGTGTCATGCTACTGGCACATTGTTGGGAGACACAACCGAATACAACTCTGTCGAAACCTTCTTTGGTAAACATCAAGCAACCCCACTCGTAGGTTCTGTCAAAAGCAATGTCGGTCATTTGCTTACCGCCGCAGGTGCAGTAAGCTTGATTAAAGTACTTTTGAGTATGTCTAGAGGTGTCATCCCAGCGACTATTAATATCACTGACCCCATAGGCGACCAGAACAATGTCATTTCACCTGACAGAATTGTTAGAAGTACTACGAAATGGCCCAATAAAGTACCAGTCCTCCGGGCAGCCATCAGTGCTTTTGGTCTTGGTGGCACCAACGCCCATATGATTTTGGCAACGGATGAGGTAACGGATGTAACGGATAATTTAACTGT
>CAXTSI010000582.1:0-3608 GCA_964246695.1 uncultured bacterium | reverse complement strand
GGGACTCACGGATTTTGCATCCGCTACATCCGCTACAACATTGGCAACGGATGAGGTAACGGATGTAACGGATAATTTAACTGTGGGACTCACGGATTTTGCATCCGCTACATCCGCTACAACATTGGCAACGGATGAGATAACGGATGTAACGGATAATTTAACTATGGGACAACGAGATCAAGCATCCGCTACATCCGCTACAACATCCGTTGCCAAAATGGCAATTGTCGGTATGGATGCCTTTTTCGGTGCTTGCAATGGATTAGATGCTTTTGAACGGAGTATTTATGATGGTACACAGCATTTTATACCCCTTCCACCTAACAGATGGTACGGCATAGAAGAGCAAGAAAACTTACTCCAACAGTATGGGTTGGCAGATGGTAAACCACCAGTAGGAGCATACATTAAAGATTTTGAAATCGATACTATATCTAGTAAAATACCTCCTAATGAAGTTGACAAACTCAACCCGCAACAACTGTTACTTCTCAAGGTTGCAGAACGCGCTTTGAAAGATGCGGGCATTAAAGAGGGTGCAAATGTAGCAGTGATCGTCGCTGCAGAAACAGAGTTTTCGGTTCACCAGCTACAGCAAAGATGGAATCTGTCTTGGCAGATTCAACAAGGCTTGAGTGCTGGAGAAATCTCGTTGCCAGCAGAAGCGATCGCTCAACTTGAAACCATTCTCAAAGACGGTATTCACAATCCAGTAGAAAGCAGCGAGTATGTGAGTTATATCGCCAACATCATGGCGAGTCGTATTTCTGCTTTGTGGGATTTTACTGCTCCTTCATTCACGATCGCCGCTGGAGAAAATTCCACTTTCAAGGTATTGGAAGTAGCGCAACATTTACTGACAACTGGAGAAGCAGATGCAGTCCTAGTTGGTGCGATTGATTTAGCTGGTGGAGTGGAAAATGTCTTGTTGCGAAACCAATTGGCAAAAATGAATACAGGTGTTGCCACCCTGAGTTATGACCAGAAGGCGAATGGTTGGATAGTTGGTGAGGGTGCAGGTGCAGTAGTCCTCAAACGCCACGAAACTGCCAAAGAAGATAGCGATCGCATCTACGCAGTCATTGATGCAATTAGTTTTGCACAACAGCATTCTACATCCAGTGATTTGCATAGTCGTCTGACAACGCCTGATGCGGCAGCCATCAACTCGGTGTGCCAACAAGCTTTCCAGATGGCAGGTATCAAACCTACAGACATTGAATATGTGGAAGTTTGTGGTAGTGGCATTCCTCAAGAAGATGAAGCAGAAATCCAAGGTTTACTCCAGGCTTATCCAGCAGATAAAAATGGTCTAAGCTGTGCGATCGGCAGTGTGAAAGCCAATATTGGTCACACGCAAGTGGCGTCGGGAATTGCCAGCCTGATTAAAACTGCTTTGTGTCTTTATTATAGGTATATTCCAGCAACACCTAAATGGTCTGGTGTGAAAAATACAGAGGTGTGGCAGGGTAGTCCCTTCTATGTTGCTCCGGAATCAAGACCTTGGTTTTTAGGTAAAGAGGCGAATAAGAGAGTCGCTGCAATTAATGGTATAGGAATAGATGGGACTTACGCCCATGTAATCTTGTCGGAAGAACCCGACCAGCAACAGCGCGACAGCAAGTATTTGGAGCAAATGCCTTTTTATCTGTTTCCAATTGCCGCTAGCGATCGCTCAGATTTACTAGAGCAAATTAGCACTCTCCAAGCAAGTATCGAAAATTCTACTTCTCTTGGCGCTGCTGCAAAACAGACTTTTGCTACTTTTACAGGAAGTAGTCATGCAAATTACGCCTTAGCAATTCTGGGACGCAACAAAAACGAATTAGCAAGAGAAATAGAATCTGCTCGCAAAGGAGTCAATAATGCCTTTGAGCGCGGAGAAGATTGGCAAACACCGCTAGGCAGTTATTTCACAGCTAAACCACTGGGTCAAAAGAAAGCGATCGCTTACGTTTATCCGGCTGCAATCAATGCTTATGTTGGCATTTCTCGCAATCTCTTCCGCTTATTCCCCAAAATTCACGATGATGTCGCAATCAAAAGTCTTCACACCCTTGTCGCTGACATTTCCAAACTCGTATTTCCCAGAAGCTTGAATAAATTGTCAACTAGGCAACTGGAAACTCTCGAAAAGCAATTGCTAGATGATTCCCTGGCAACCTTTGATACTGACATGGTATTCACCAGATTCATCACTACGATTATCCGTGATGATTTCCAAGTCAAGCCAAAATTTGTCTTTGGGTATAGCTTGGGCGAAACTAGCATGATGTCTGCTGCTGGGGTATGGAGTAATTTTAGCCAAGGGATTAACGCCTTGCATTCATCTCCTCTGTTTGCAGATAGGTTATCTGCTGCTAAAAGCGCTGTACGTGAGTATTGGGGATTACCATCAGTCAAACAGTTCCCAGACAATAATTTTTGGAGTAACTATGTTCTCCTAGCGACTCCATCCCAAGTCAGAGAGTGCCTCAAACATGAGAACCGCGTTTATTTAACTCAGATCAATACACCAGAAGAAGTTGTCATTGCTGGTGAGCCAGCAGGTTGTGAGAGAATCATTAAAACTCTAGGTTGTAATTCTTTCCGTGCTCCCTTCGACCATGTGATTCATTGTGAGGCGATGCGATCGGAATATGCCGAAATCGCTAGAGTTAATACCTTACCGACCCAAGAAAAAATACCGGACATTGTTCTTTATTCCGCATCTGAGTATGGACCGATTCCACTTGAAAGTCAGGCGATCGCTCACAGTATAGCTAAAGGTCTGTGTGAACAACTTGATTTTCCGCGATTAGTTAACCGAGTCTACGAAGATGGAGCAAGAATATTCATCGAAGCAGGCGCAGGCGGTGTTTGTTCTCGATGGGTTGATAAAATCCTCGAAAGCAAAGAACATGTCACCGTCACTCTGAATAGAAGAGGTGTAGATGACCATGCTTCTATTCTCAAAGCACTAGCAAAACTTCTCAGCCATCGAGTTTCTTTAGACTTATCGCCACTGTACAGTCAAGCAAAAGAAACCTCTAGTCAAAGTAAATTAACGACTAGAACAGTTACCTTGGGTGGAAATCCAATCGCTGCCACAATCTTGAGTGAAGAAAACCGAAAACTCTTCCAAAACTTCTCAGCTAACATACAGCTTCACCGGACTGCAAAACAGCCTCAAATATCCGCACCTGAATTCACCAATCCTCCTAAAGAACTGAGTGATATCTTTAGCGGTAACACAAATAATTTCCATAACACTCCTCCAACAAATACTCAGCAAGAGGAAGTCCAAATGAAAAATGTCTTTGAACACAGTTTTGAACCTGAAGAACAATTACAATCAGATGAGTTACCTGATGCTACTCAAAAATATCCTTACGCAATCAGTTTGCCTGAATTTATCTACTCTCATTATCAAAAACTGAGTACTAACAGTTCCAGCTTTACTAAATCCCACGCTGCTTTCTTAAAATCTAGACATGAATTTAGCAAGCAAATTAGCGAACTCATTCAATTACAAATAGCTTGCGCTGAAAATTTACTTAGTCAAGAAAGGGAGTAGGGAGTAGGGAGTTGGGAGTAGGGAGTAGGGGGAGTAGGGGGAGTAGGGG
>CAXTSI010000581.1:0-5153 GCA_964246695.1 uncultured bacterium | reverse complement strand
ACAACTAACAACTAACAACTAACAACTAACAACTAACAACTAACAACTAACAAATTAAATAAATAACAAATTTTTTTGTTCAGTACTGACGCTTAATGCGATCGCCGCTACAACTTCTTTTACTTGACTATTTCTCAAACCTGGGTACATCGGTAACGATAATACTTGCTTTGCCAGCTTTTCGGCATGAGGAAAATCCCCGACTTCATAACCTAAGTTAATGAATGCTGGTTGGAGATGACAGGGAATTGGGTAGTGAATACCAGTTTGAATTCCTGAATCAGTCAGTTTTTCTTGAAGTTGCTGGCGTTGTATAGCACAAGAGTCATCCATTTTAATCACATAAAGGTGATAAACATGTCCCTCCTCGCTGTGGTTTTGCATGGGAATAATCCCGCTTGATGCTAGGGGTGCTAGTTCTGCATCGTACTGCTGGGCAATATTCAGACGCTGTTGATTCCATTCAGGCAGGTATGGCAGTTTTTGGTGCAACACTGCTGCTTGCAATGTATCCAGGCGGCTATTCGTACCAACTTCAACATGAAAATACTTTTGAGATGCACCGTAATTTCTTAAGCGTATCATTTTTTCTGCTACATCTGGATCTCGTGTCAACACTATCCCCCCATCTCCAAATGCCCCCAAATTTTTGCTGGGGTAGAAACTAAAAGCTGCTGCTATCCCTACTGAACCAGCCAGGTATCCGTCTCTTTCGGCTAAGTGTGCTTGTGCGGCATCTTCAAAGATCAGCACTTTGTACGTATCGGCAAAGTCTAACAGTTGGTTTGGCGATACCATCTGACCATAAAGATGCACGGGGATAATTGCTTTAGTTTTCGGCGTAATTGCCCGTGCTGCTGCTTCTAAATCAATTAAAGCTGTTTGTTCGTCACAATCTACTAAAATCGGTGAAGCTCCAGCACGTAGCACCCCAATTAGCGTTGCGACAAAGGTGTTGGCTGGCAAAATCACCTCATCCCCAGGTCCAATATGACATGCTTGTAAGCCAAGGGCGATCGCATCTGTTCCTGAGGCAACACCTACACCATATTCTGTCCCAGATGCTGCCGCAAATGCTGTCTCAAAATCGAGGAGTGCCTGCCCTAAAACAAAATCTCCCTTGGACAATACAGCTTGGATTGCATGTTGTAGTTGAGTTTGAATTCGTAGGTTCTGGAATTTAAGGTCTACAAAAGGAATTTTAATACTCGTGTTATTCATTGACAGGACAACCCCAAAAATTAGATATCAAAATATGAGCGAAACGTATGATCTATTTTTGACAGAACATTAAAGTTTAGGCAAATAATCATTGTAAAGACTTGATGAAATTTGGATTATTTTTGACTTTTATATTGAATTTATCTTAGTAATTCCTAACTTTCTATGTTGAGCAAACTAAAAAAACATCAATAATTCACCTAATAAAATATCAAATTTCTGTGGCTCTTAAGGCTTATCAGAAACCCGGTTTCTTTAAGAAACCGGGTTTCTCGGCTTTCACGAATCATTTAGGATCGCTATATTTGTGAATCAGCATAGTCAGCCTCCTCTATTCCATCCTTAGGGTTATATTACCCAGGTCGGATATAAAACTAACGCTGCTTAGTATAAAAATTTAAAGCAATATTCATAATTAGCTATTACTGAAGACCCAAAAACTTTGGGCAAAGAACTTTAGACAAACAAGAGTCAGACACTTAGTTTAGTCAATAAGCGTTACAAGATATGCAATAAAGAGTAAAAATAGAACCCTACTGATGCCCAATGTAAAAAATTTTTCTTCTAACCTTGTTTGTCTGATGCGAAATTGGGGAATGCTTAAGAATAGCAAATAACCCAGAGACAGCGGTTAGATAAATTACAGTATCAAGCAATTATTAAGGTAGCTGTGGTAATGATAGAGCCTGAAAACAAAGTATTAGCCCTCAAAGATGGTTGGGCTTCTGAGGAAACGAGAGAACAACAACGCCTAAAAGCATTGTCAGAATTAGGTTTGCGTCAAACAGAAACAATTCCGGTCTTTGAAGAAGCGACTCAAACTGCTGCCCACTTTTTGGAAGCACCAATTTCCATCTTGGGGTTTGTGGATCAAGAACGCCATTGGTTTAAATCAGCAGTGGGCTTATCCAGGCTAGGACTCATGAATCAATTGGCACAAAGCCGTCAACTGTTACGCCAGGAATCTTTTTGCACTCAAGTGGTAGAAAGCTCACAAGTTGTTGTAATAAATGATACTCACAATCTTGCGGACGTGGATCTTGCCACCAGCAAGTTGGTGCAGGAGTATGGCATCCGCGCTTACTTGGGAGTACCACTAATCGATGCTTCAGGGCAATGTTTAGGTTCATTGGCGGTGATGGATCTGATGCCACATAACTTTAAAACTCGAGACATTGAGTTTTTACAGATAATAGCTCGTTGGAGCATGAGTGAATTTGAACGCAACCGACTTCTGGAAGCAATGTCAAACATCAACACTCCTAGCTGGTCACATGAGAACAACCGTACCAGTGAAATCAGAATGCTCTCCGAAGTTCCGTTTACCGAAAGCCATGCTAGGAACTTCTCTCCACCTGTGCAAAAAGACCCAGTGCCTACCAATCAACTGAAACTAGAACTTTTGGAGCAGTTAACTCAGGAATTGCGTACGCCCTTAACATCTGTATTAGGTATGGCTAGTGTCCTAGGACGTGAAATTTATGGACCTTTGACTATTAAGCAGAGAGAATATTTGGAAATTATCCAACATAGTGGTCGGTATTTACTCTCCTTAGTAAACGAAATTTCCGAACTAGGGGTTTTAGATGAAAGTACAGCTAAGCTGAATCTAGCTCCTATAGATATTGAAATGCTGTGTCAACAAGCTATAAATACCTTAGAAGAAGCAGCTCACCGCCGTGAGCAAGATATTCGCCTTTCTATAGAACCAGGACGCAGTCGCATTTGGACTTTAGATAAAGACAAGGTCAGGCAAATCTTATATCACCTGATTTTTAGCGTGATTCAACTTTCTGCGACAGGTAGCGTTGTTCGCATTCATGTCTCATACAAAGACGATATGCTCAACATTACTGTTTGGGTATCGCATCCTTGGCTAGGAGACGGGATAACTGAGATTGACCCTTACTTTCGCCTAAATACAGTGCCCCTGGTCGAGTTTACAAGTGATATTCCTACCTGCGATGTTCATCAGGAGAACCAAGAGCAAGCAGGTGACTTACCATTAGTGATGGACAAGCCGAAAGACTTAAGGGTTTCTAACTCAGGTGTCCTTGGCGTTGGTTCCAGCATAGATTTATCTGGGTCTCGTAGTAATCTTTCTCGCGAAAGCTTGGGTTTGCTGCTTAGTTGTCAACTGGCAGAATTGCATCAGGGACAAATTACAATCCAAGGTTCACCAGAATCAGGATACCGCTATGTGGTGAATTTGCCACTGCATTTAGGGACAGTGGCAGCAGCTAGCGATGCTTAACGATTAGCTTGAACTTTGAACTGGAAGTTTTTTTTAAGACTGGTTAGTGGATAGTAGTTATATAGTTATTACAACAACTAACAACTAACAACTAACAACTAACAACTAAGATGAATTTAGTCTGGCAACAATTCACCTTATCTGATTTACCGATCAAAGAATATCTTCGCACCAGCTACCTCCACCGTTCTTTGGTAGGGCTGCTGCACTCTTGGCGGCAGACTTCTTACTTAATCCAGTGGGGAGACACAATAGCAGTTGCCTTACTCAGTCTGGTGTATGCTCTTGCACCTTTTGTGCCGAGTATTATGCCGAATAATAATAATCTAATAGGGTTATTACTGGCTGCTTGTGTGGCATTTTGGCTGCTGTTGACTTTATCAGATGAAGCAGTACCAGGAAATGCTTTTACTGTTACGCCTATTCATCTGCTGGTATTACTTTACTGGGCAGTTGCCATAGTAGCCACCGCTGCATCACCTGTAAAGAAGGCGGCGTTTAGCGACTTGGGAACGTTAACACTTTATTTGTTACTGTTTCCCGTTTGTGCTAGAGTACTTCGATCGCCTCGCCTCCGGTCTTGGCTGATTACCCTTTACTTGCATATCTCACTCATTGTGAGTGTGTATGGCTTACGGCAATGGTTTTTTGGATCTCCCGCGCTAGCAACTTGGGTTGATCAAGAATCTTCTTTGTCAAAAATGACCCGAGTTTACAGTTATTTGCGCAATCCCAACTTATTAGCTGGCTATCTCTTAGCAGCAGTTGTTTTAAGCTTAGTCGCAATTTTTGTCTGGCAAAGTCGGTTTAAGAAAGCCTTAGCTGTGACGATGTTTATCGTTAATGGTTCTTGTCTAATTCTGACTTTTAGTCGTGGTGGCTGGATTGGGCTGGTTGTTGCAGTTTTGGCAATGCTGGGATTGCTATATTATTGGTGGAGTGTGCAAATGCCGGACTTTTGGCGCAAGTGGTTCCTGTGGATTCTTTTGGGAAGTTTAACTGGGTTATTGCTAGTAGCGATGGTATTTGTCGAGCCTGTGCGCGAACGTATTTTCAGTATTTTTGCTGACCGCAATGATAGCAGTAATAATTTTCGCAGGAATGTTTGGACCGCTGTCTTCAAAATGATTGGTGATTACCCGCTTCTTGGCATTGGACCGGGTCACAACGCTTTTAATAAAATCTACCCCTACTACCAAGTCCTCCCCAAATTTACTGCTTTGAGTGCCTATTCAATTTTTCTAGAGATAGCTGTAGAAACTGGATTGATTGGTTTAGCCTGTTTTATCTGGCTATTAATTGTAATATTTAATACAGCTTTATTACAACTACGACGATTGCGACAATCGAGAAGTGTGGAGGGATTTTGGTTAATTGGGGCGATCGCCGCTTTAGCTGGTATGCTTGGTGATAACTTTTTTGATACAGTCTGGTTTCGCCCTGAGGTGAATACCGTCTGGTGGCTAATGGTTGCCTTGATTGCTAGCTATTACACGCCTTTACCTCAAACCCAAAATTCAGTACCCCAGAGTCCTGAATCCTGAATACAACTTTACTCAGGGATGCGGGTAAAATTCAGAGCTGTCTCACCAGTTACCAGGGCGCGGTAAACAAGCTGCTCTTGCCTGGACTCACCAGTCGCCCGTAGATCGGGAAACACTCGTGTCGGCTCTTACCC
>CAXTSI010000580.1:0-5157 GCA_964246695.1 uncultured bacterium | reverse complement strand
AGCAATTAGCAATTAGCAATTAGCAATTAGCAATTAGCAATTAGCAACTAGCAATCAACAATTTAAATTGCTAAAAAATCATGCTACTCCAGCGTCAGCTTAAAAATACAAAAGCACCACTGTTAAACATAGCCATTTTAAGTGTTTTAGTGCTGCTTTATGCTCCTCTCCTACTGTACTGGTGGGATGGTTGGCTGAAAAAAACTATCAGTACAGAACACGAATATTTTAGCCACGGTATTATTGGTCTACCTTTTGCCGCTTATCTAGGTTGGAGTAACCGGAAACAGTGGCGGCGACTCCCTGATACTCCTCACCCATTAGGTGCTCTGTTGCTGGTAATGGGGGGTGTTTTTTATCTTAGTGGTGTCAGTGAATGGGTTAACCTTTCATTACCTGCCATCCTGACAGGGTTGTGCTTATGGTTTAAGGGAATTCCTGGCTTCCGATTGCAAGGCTTCCCCCTGCTGTTAGTGTTTTTGGCAACTCCAACGGCAATACCCTACCTCATCGCTCCCTACACCTTACCCCTCCAAAGCTTCATTGCAGGCACTGCTGGTTTCATACTAAGTCAGTTTGGGATGAAAGTAATTGTTGATGGGATAAATCTATATGTTGGGGGACGGATTGTGGAAGTTGCGCCTTATTGTGCAGGGTTGAAAATGATGTTTACGGCTCTCTACGTCGGCTTGATGCTACTTTATTGGACAGGTGCTTTGTCTTCGCGCCGTAAAACCATTTGGTTTTTATTTATTACAGTCATAATTAGCATTACCGCCAATATCATTCGCAACACTTTACTGACCTTCTTTCATGGCACAGGTCAAGATGGGGCTTTTCATTGGCTGCATGAAAGTTGGGGTGGCGACATCTACTCGGCTATGATGCTGCTTTCATTAGTGCCTGTTCTTAATTGGATTGATAGCTATTTCTCAGCAGATACTGTAGAAATTCAGCAATCCGGCGAAAATTAAGGAATTCAAAACTACAGGTGATAATGCAGTTGCCAATTGCCGAATTTTTGTGAGGGAAAACTGTTGATATCACTGCACTCATCGTGTCAGTTATGAACGTATAATTTTCACTAAGTACTGCAGATATTACAAATGATTTCCTTTTCCAAATTTCTCAAGGAACGCCAGTTGTCTCAAGTAGTGGTGCTTTTGTTGCTACTACTACTACTGGCGGTGGGAGCACTTCCTGGATACCTAGTAGGACACTGGGAATGGGAAGAGCCACCACGTGTCATCAACCTGACGAAGTTGAAAGAGATCCGCCACACAGGGTTGTCCCTTCCTGGTTGGCAAACTACTGAAAAACGGGAAGAACCAATTGGCGGACACAAATGGTCATACCAGGCGATCGCCAAACAAGGAGCTAAAACCCAGGCGATCGTGCTTTTACTGCCACAAAACGGTCCTAAAGACCAACCTGAAGTGGAATGGACGGAAATTAAGGGTTGGGGTCAGTGGGATGTAGCTCAACAGCGCTCTGCTGAATTTACTGTCAAACAGCCACAGGCATCAAAGTCAAATGCTGAAGCTAAGATACAAGCTGAGTTCTTTCGTGCCTCCACAAAACAGCAAACCTTTGCTGTTTTACAATGGTATGCTTGGCAAAATGGCGGAAATTCCTCACCTTTGCCGTGGTTCTTAGCAGATCAATTAGCAAAGTGGCGTAAGAACCGCGCTGCTTGGGTCGCTGTGACAATTCTCATTCCAATGGAGTCTTTTGGTCAAGTGGAAACAACTTGGCAAGACGCTCAGTCTCTAGGTCAAACGGTGCAAGCTACATTAATGGCAAGTTATTTATAAGTAAGATGCCGAAAACCCTTGAGAAGTAGGACGCGCTCTTGGTCTAAACTTCGCACTTAGGCAAGGGATGATTGCTCGCGCTGAGTCGTTTAGGACTCCTTCATGTTTTCTTTTCTAGATGCAGGTAGGCTATCAATGCAATCTTCTATTAGTTGTGTCATTGACTTTTCTCTTTCTTCGGCTAATAACTTTAACTTATTGAATCGGCGAGAAGTATTTCTAATTTTGATATATTCAGTCTTCATTTTTGTTTCCTATTTATTTCCCATTTGTGAGCATAGTTATAACAGATAAAACAACAAAGGAGGTGATAAAACTTGCTAACAAACTATGTATACAAACTTCGCCCTAGTGATACTCAGTCGAATCGAATGGATGATTGGGTTAATATGTTGAGAAGTCAATATAATTGGTCGCTAGGAGACAGGATATCTCAGTATAGTCAGCAGTTCATTCAAGGTGATTACTGTACTTGCGACACAAAAGCAGAAGCATGCCCAATTACTTGTTTTGTTAGCAAGAATGGTGCAACTGGTGAACCCTGGAAAGACGCTAAAACTGACAAGGACGGTAAGTTAAAAAACCCACGTCGTAGTGCTGGAGATATACAAATAACTGCGTTGCCAGAGCTAAAGAAAGCTCGACCGTGGTTTGGAGATATTGATTCTACGGTGTTGCAGCAAAATGTTAAAAGATTAGATGCTGCTTACAAAAATTTTTTTGAAGGTAGAGGCTTTCCAAAGTTTAAGAATCGCTCTAACTTCTCATCTTTTACCTACACAATGGGGGTAAAAGTTCAAGGAAATAAAATCTATCTGCCTAAAATAGGCTGGATGAGATTTCATAACTCTAGACCAATCCCAAATGGTTTTACTATCAAAGCTGTAACCGTTCGCAAGCGTCAAGATGGTTGGTATGTGTCAGTTAAGATTGAAGATAAAACAATACCTGACTACGTTGTTGTAGCTTTAACTGACGTTAAGTCCGTTATTGGCTGTGACATGGGAATCACAAAGCTTGTGCATCTGTCTGATGGGCATCAGATTAAAAATCCTAAGTTTGCAACAAACAAAAAAGTTAAACGCATTCTGAAGATTAGACAGCGTAGAGTAAGCCGCAAAGTTAAAGGTAGCAAGAATCGGAAAAAATCGGCGTTAATAGTTGGTAGACTTCATAAAAAAATCGCTGATAAACGTCATGCATATCAATGGGAAGTAGCAAACACAATTGCTTCTAAAAATGTTGACGCAATTGACGTAGAAGATTTAAATGTTTCTGGAATGCTAAAGCGTTGTCGGGTAAAAATTGATGAAACGACTGGTAGATTTTTACCCAATGGGCAGAGCAGAAAGAGAGGTTTGAATCGTAGTATTTCAGATGCTAGTTGGAATCAATTAAGTCAAAAAATCGAGTACATGGCTGGGAAGTCAGGAAAGGTTTTTGTACTCGTGAATCCAAAGCATACAAGTCAAAAGTGTAATGCTTGTAATCACATTGACGCTGGCAACCGCAACAAAGAGAAATTTATCTGTTTGTCGTGTGGTCATATGGCGCATGCTGATATTAATGCAGCGAAAAATTTAGAAGAACTGGCTATGTCTAAAATAGCCAGTATGGTACGCCGGGACTCGACGGAACCTGAACCACGGGGTTCTAAACGCCCTAGGACAAAATCACCACGCACTCTGTGCAAACGTGGTGAGCCGGGGAACCCTAGCAATAGGGATATGTTGGCTGAGAAGTCTTCAGAATCTCCGTGGCTTTAGCCCGGAGAGTGTCAAAAAATATTTGACAGGAGCGGTTGTACGCTATTTGACCTGTATATTAAGTCAGTTTAATGGAATTTGTATATTTTGCACCTTTCCAAAGTAAAATAAGCACTCGGCGCTCCAAATTCTTAGTTCAGCGTCAAAGCACTAATGTTTATAACGAGGAGCGTCGTATGCGTGCATTCAGCACCTTGTGTGTTGCCAGTGTTCAAGTCAGCGTTTTCGTAGCAACAGCTATCCAACCCGTTGTTGCTCAGCCTTTACAACCCCAACGACAATTGCCAAAGCGACCCCCATCGCTTTTGCCTACTACTCCTCGACAATCACCAGCACTACCTGCCGCACCGCCACCGGGTACTGATGTACCTAGTAGTTCCGAAATATTGCCGCAATTCAGCAGCTACCTGTTGGGACCAGGAGATGCAATTGGCGTTACGGTTCAGCGCCCTCCAGGTCCATACATCTTGGGACAAGGAGATGCAATTTCCGTTGCAGTTCAGCGCTTTCCAGATTTAAGCTTTCAAGCCCAAATTAACCCAGAAGGTAACATTGTCGTGCCACTACTGGGAACATTGTCGCTAAAAGGTTTAAGTTTGCAACAAGCGCAAGAAAAAATCCGCTCCGGCTTAAATCGCTTTGTGGTTGATCCAATAGTGACTTTGTCACTGGTAGGGCAGCGTCCACAGTTGAGTTTTCAGGCTCAAATTAGCCCTGAAGGTACTATTGTAGTGCCGGAAGTGGGAACCTTGTCTGTACAGGGTTTGACATTGCTTGAAGCACAAGAAAAAATTCGCTTGTCCCTCAAACCCATTTTGGTAGCGCAAGATGTAGTCGTAGTATCACTGGCAGGGCAGCGACCAGTTCAAGTTACCATTAGCGGAGAAGTATTTCGACCAGGGATTTATCCCATTGGCTCGTTTAGTCCCCGTGTCGGTGATGCGCTGCTCTCGGCTGGCGGGACTACGTACATAGCAGATCTACGGCAAGTACAAGTGCGTCGGAAGTTAATTGATGGTTCTGTGGTTTCACAAGCTGTTGACTTGTATGGACCGTTACAAAATGGTGGTGCAGTCCCCAATTTACGCTTGCAAGATGGTGATGCGATAATTGTCCCGCGTCGTGAAATCTCCACAGATGATACTTATGACCGCAAATTGGTAGCTCGCTCAACCTTAGCTGTACCACAAATTAGAATTAGAATATTAAATTATTCCGCTGGAGGGATTGTCACAGTTCCACTGCCTAATGGTAGTAGTTTCATAGATGCTTTGGTAGGAATCAATCTTGACTCTGCCAAACTCAAGGAAGTTGGTCTGATTCGCTTTGATCCAGAACGAGGTAAAGCTGTCATCCAAAAAATTAATGCCAAAAAAATTCTGTCAGGTGATGCGTCTCAAAACGTACCACTTCAAGATAACGATATTATCGTTGTAAATCGGACCCTGCTCGGTAAAATCACTAATGTTGTTAGTAATATTACCCGACCCTTCTTTAACCTTGAGAGTTTCCTCACCTTCTTTGACTACTTTAACGGACGCAGAGGTTTCTAGATAGGGGAGTGGGGAGTGGGGAGT
>CAXTSI010000579.1:0-5160 GCA_964246695.1 uncultured bacterium | reverse complement strand
AAGCAGGGGGAGCAGGGGGAGCAGGGGGAGATGAGTCCGTCAATTTAACCTCCTTATCCTCCTCATCCTCCTCATCCCCCGCTTCCCCCCCTTACATCGATATCTTTTTCTACGATGGTCCCATCTCGCGGGATATGGGTTACAGTGATGTCGTTTACAGTTCCAGTCACTTAGCAGGACGCATTGGTGCTGCAGTACGTGGGGATCATCGCCCCGCACAATTGATTTCAGTGGCGACGGATGGAGAAACCTTTGGACACCATAAAGGTGGAACTGAAAAAACTTTAGCCTATGCCTTTAAAGAAGAGTTTCCCAGTCGGGGTTGGACAGTGACAAACTTTGCCCACTACCTCAGCTTAAATCCTCCTACCTGGGAAGTTGAATTGAAGTCAGTAACGGCATGGAGTTGTGCCCACGGTGTAGACAGATGGCAGGATGACTGCGGTTGCGGTGGTGGCGGAGGATGGCATCAGCAATGGCGTCGCCCCTTGCGCGATGCCTTGAATTGGCTGCGGGATCAGCTAATAGAGGTGTATGAGGAACATGGCAAACAATTTTTCCGCGATCCCTGGCAAGCACGAGATGAGTATATCCACGTCATACGCGATCGCTCCCCTGAAAATGTTAGTCGCTTCATCGAAAGCCACCAAACTCACAAACTTACATCTATTGAACAAGTTGACGCCCTGCGCCTGTTGGAAATGCAGCGTCACGCTTTGCTGATGTTCACCAGTTGTGGGTGGTTTTTTGAAGAAATCTCCCGCCCAGAGGGGACGCAGATTCTCCGTTACGCCGCCCGTGCTTTGGAACTGGCGGAGGATGTGGCGGGTGTACAGTTAGAACACGGCTTCATCAAACGCCTTGCTTTAGCTCCCAGTAATATAGATATCTTCAAGCACGGTGCTGAAGTCTATCGTCAGCAGGTGCTGACTGCTCAAGTTAGTTTCAAGCAAGTAGCAGCCCATTACGCCATTACTTCGCTGTTTACCAATCATAAACCAGAAACGCGATCGGCTACCTCTGGACAAAATGGTGCGATCAAATGTCCTCTTCCCTACCACAAGCAGGTTTATTGCTACACCGCTTACGAGCTAGATTATCAACTGCAAAGGTTGGGATCGTTGACTCTGGCGGTGGGAAATTTGAAGCTAGTGTCAGATATTACCTGGGAAAGCGAACATTTGGTGTTTGCTGTTCTCCATCTTGGCGGCTGGGATTTTCACTGTTGCATTAAACTCGACGAGGGACGGCGTACTTACACTCAGTTGAAAGAACAGGTGTTTGGAGCGCTGCAACAAGCTAGTGTGGCGCACACTATTTTGGTGATGGCTCAGTTGTTTGGGGAAGAAGCGTACAGCTTGCAGAATCTATTTGCCGAGGAACGCCATCGCCTCATGCGGCTGCTCAGTCAAGAAACACTGACACGGTTAAATCAGCTTTATACACAACTATATCGGGAAAACTACGGTATTTTGATGGCATTCCATCGGGATGAACTAGCCGCGCCGCAAGAGTTGCAGGTGGCAGCAGAGATTGCCTTAGGACATCGGTGTATGATGACTTTGCGATCCCTGGAGCAAGACATCAGCAATCCGCTATTACATGGGAAGCATATATTTGAATTAGAGGCGATCGCCACGGAAGCGAAGCACCTACTTTGTCGGATGAATATTCCCGAAGGTAAAGTGATGTTGGAGCAGTTGATCTTGCGATCGCTCTGGCAATTATTGCACGATCCCAATAGTACTTTTGATGCAGATATCCAACAATTAGAGCGGTTGATTGATGTGGGGTATCAGCTAAATCTTGGCATCTCCCTTGACAGATCTCAAGAACTATACTTCATCTGTCTGCACAATCAAATTCTGCCACAGTGTATTGCCGCAGTTGCCAATGGTAAAGATACTACTCGGTGTCCTCAGTTGTTGAAGTTGGGGCAAAAGTTAGCGGTAGATATCGGTACTTGGTTAAGTCAGTTGGGGTAGAAGTTCTGCGCCTGTGGGGCGGGCTTTCCCGGACCACAGGCGCAGCAGCGAACCTGATTCATACCAATTCACTAAAATCTTGATACATTATAGATTTATCGTAGGGGCAAAGGCAAAGCCTTTGCCCCTACCAACGTATCTGTATCATTATTCAAACCCTTGACGCGCACCAACCGACGCTCGTTTTCTCGTTCCCACGCTCTGCGTGGGAATGCCTTACCAGAGGCTCTGCCTCCCGATAGCGCGTTACTAGGCACCAGCTGAGCACAAGGGTTACAGCTTAAGTTGACACCTATGGGCAAAGCCTTTGCCCCTACCAACGTATCTGTATCATTATTAAAGTGAAATAGTATCACGCAACAATTTTTTGTTTGTTTTGATTTTCTTTAATTTCGTCATAACAAAAATCTAGCAAAACTTTTACCTCAAAGTTTTCTGCACTTTTCCTATCTCTACTAAGCGATGAATCCGATATACTATGACTATCAAGCATCGATGATACTTGTTTTTTTGACGCTAAAAATTCTAAAATTACTCGAATTTGAAGGATGCCTTTTTGACTGTTATTATCAGGCATTAATAGTTCGCATTTTATTCCTTTTCTTTGGGCAAATTTCCATTCAACTCGATTAAAAATACCTTGAATGTTTATGCGTTTAAAATATTTTTTAATAAATGAATTTTTGTTGACAAAGTTTAAATCATTTCCTCTAGGTTCAAAATCTTGAATTATTTTATCTCTGATTTGAATGACATCAAATATAGTATTATCTAATAAAATCACATCCTCTTCTTCGTTCAGTGGCTTAAACTTATTAAGCATATTAAAACTCATTCTGACAAATTATCCTATAAACTAGTATCACTCAGACTAGAAATCCGTGCCGAAACTGACAAAATCTGCTTCTATGAAGTAATAGAATTGAAATTTGCGTAAGTATGTTTTAATAGACACAGCATCTTCTCATTCCTAACGTTAAAATTTGTCACTTATTTTTATACTCACTCTTAACTAATCATCCTTATTTATCATTTCACGGTCAACCGCATATCTACGCAGATAGCAGTCTCTTTTTATCGTTTCCATGCTCTAAGTCCGCACACCAGCCATAACTAAGTCAATGGCTTCCTGCTGGTGCTGTTCCAGCGCTGATCTGGTGGGCACTGCCCAACGCCACTCCACGAAGACGCGGGGAACCCCTCCGGGTGACGCTCAGTAGCGCTCGTGCCGACGCGGGGGTACCCGCTAACGCTTCGCTATCGCTACCGCAACGCTTACGTCGCTAACGCTGACGCCGGAGTACCGGCTAACGCTATCGCCAGTTGCCTCTGTCGGGAAACCCTCATAGGCGCACTGGTCTCACCGCGCACTCTTTGTGGCTCCCCTACACTACTTAAAATTTTTCATGAATGATTTAGTCTGACTATAGTTAACTCATGGGTGCAGGAATTTTTTCATTTCCTCCACAGAGTTTTCTATATATTTAGGTGTTAACTCCCGCAATTTTGGATTGTCTTGACGCTGAAGCAAATCCCGTAACAAATGTAAGCGTCTTGCAGCAATCAATGCGTCCAAACAAGACACATGTAGTTGGGGTAGTGAGCGGATTTGTTGATAACTCTCAAGTAAGACTTCTCGCAAAAATTGGAAATCAAAGCGATCGCGCAAGTAATAAAGCGTTACCGCCAGATCATAGATATAATATCCCCAGCCACAGTCATCAAAGTCGAATACCTGAATTTCGCCTTGATGAAATTTGCAGTTGTTAAAATTCAGGTCACCATGTATCAAACCAAAGAACTCAGGTGTCTGTTTTAGGCATTGCATTTGCTCTCGAATTTTTTTTGCCGCAGTTTGCAGCACTGCTTGATTGTTCTGTGAACCTAGTAGTTCGCTCTTAGCTGGTAAAATTAGTGGAAAAGAACCGAAAAGTCCGTCCTCATCATTCAGTTGAAAACGCACAAAACCTTTTGGTGGTATAAAATTTTGACTGTATTGGTGCAACTGTGCCAAAAATATGCCCACACGCTGAATTGCTTTTGCATTCAGTCCAGCAGCTAAAAATTTCCCTGGTAGCCAACGAAACAAAGCACAATACCGTGCTTCTGGCACTCCGGCTGCCTCTGCCTTAACAATTAGTGAACCATCGCTAGCTGCTACAGGTTCAGACACTGACAAGTCAGTTTCTTCTCGTAGCGATCGCAACCACAGCAATTCTGAGTAGATGGAAGCAAAATCCTGCTTGCCAGGTCGATAAATCCGCAAGACGTAGCAAACATCGGCTTTTTTGAAAGCTGGGCTTGATGGGTCAGAAAATATCTCCACCTTAAACGTAGTATTCTCACCATGCCCCAGACATACCAAGCGAATATTACCAAAGTTGTAGTTAAGCAAAGCAGACTCAGCTAACTGCTTCAGTCGCTTTACCTGACCACTGTAGCTAAGCTCAGCAAAAGGTTTTATTCCCATATAAGGTTAGCATTTCTTAGAAAAAAGTACCAAATTTTTTACTAAATTAGGACTTACACACTATACAAATTGAGCATCATGTGTATAATGGAATTCGGTCGTTTCATCTCGTAGAATTGACACATGGTAAGGGCGCGGTTTCCGCGCCCCTACGTTCATTTTGTGGTCTACCCAAATGAAAGAAAACGCTCCGCAGCCCAACCGTTACCACTGCATACAAGACTATTTCTGTCAATGCGTAAGTCCTATATCTGACTTTTTGTCCTTCATAAGGTCTTCAAACATAGCCAGTGGTAGCAGTATGCTCTCGACTTCTACATCGTCTTCGTTGAACACAATGGTCTCAATTCTAAACCTATAGCCAGACCATCTGATGCTAGGCAGTTAACATCTCTGAATTCTCTAATGAAAAAGTTTTTTCTGTAATATTTTTATAACAAAGTAAATATTAATTTGCAGCTTTGGTGCACTATGAGCGCATACTATTTGTTATTTTTTAGCAATTACAGAACTCTTTGCGCTCCCAAGCACCGCCGCAAGAAGGTGCGTTACACTACCCTTCGGGAAGCCGCTCCGCGTCTACGTTAACGCACCCTACCGTAAAAAGGTGAAGTTGGGTGGTGCAGTGGCACATTAAATAGTTATGCTGCGGTAACCGTTCAGGGGGGAGTGCCCTGGAACATACCCATTGCCTAATTAATCGCT
>CAXTSI010000578.1:0-5175 GCA_964246695.1 uncultured bacterium | reverse complement strand
TTTTTTCTCTCAGTAATTTCCCTATCGTGACAGTTGGGGTGCGGAATGTGGGATTCATGGGAAGTCATGGAGATAAAGCGAGATTTGAGTTCGTTAAGTTCTTTTTCTTTCTCCAGCGCACCTCTGAGTTCCTGTTCCAGTTGTTTGCGTTTCGTAATATCCGCCAAGTAACCCACAATTTCCACTTCTTTACCAGTATCATCCCGCACGACCTTTGCTTGATCGTATACCCAGCGATAAGTACCATCCTTGTGCAAAAAGCGGTACTCATGGCTGTGTTGTCCTTGCTGAAATAGCTTTAGCCGCTCAACAAAAATCTGTCCTATGTCTTCTGGGTGGATGTGGCTTAGCCAAAAGTTAGAATCTTTTAAAAATTCCCGTGCTTCATAGCCTATCATGGCAACGACGTTTTCACTAATGAAGGTAGCGTCATAATCTTCAGAAGTTTTGCAGGTATAAATGACACCAGGGCTGGAGAAAAGTAGATATTGCAGCCGCTCTTGGGATACCAGCAGTGCCGTTTCTGCCTGCTTGCTTTTAGTAATGTCTGTGAGAATGCCAATGTATTGAGTAAATTTGCCATTGCTGTCATAAACGGGAGAAATGCTGAGCTGGTTCCAAAACAAGGAGCCATCTTTACGGTAGTTGCGGACAATGACGGAGCAGCTTTTTCCTTGTTCAATGGCAGTGCGTAATTTTTTTACGCCTAATTGATGGGTATCAGTACCTTGAAGAATACGGCAGTTTTTCCCGATAATTTCCGCTGCACTGTAGCCAGTAATGCGCTCAAAGGCAGGATTAGCATAGATAATTGGCAAGTTTGGCATTGTGGCATCAGCAATCACAATGCCATTGCTGCTAGCTGCCATAGCGCGATCGCGCAGTCGTAGACTTTCTTCTGCCCGCTTTCGCTCTGTAATGTCTGTGGAGATACCACAAACAGCATAAGGGATGCCATTCGCATCTTTTAAAGGAAACTTGACGGAAAAGTAGGCGCGTAGCTCATGGTCGTGGGGAGCAACTTCTTCGGCTTCCACAGGCATGCCCGTTTCCAGTACTTGAGTGTTATTTTTGGCAAATACATCAGCAATTTCACGCGACCAAATATCGTATATGCTTTTGCCTGCGGTCTGCTCTTGGGTAACGTTGAATAATTTTTCAAACTGACGGTTAATCAGTATGTATTTATTTTGACTGTCAGTTACGTAGATGACTGTCGGGGAGTTATCCAAAATCGCCTGCAGTCGCTCCTGAGTCTCCCGTAATGCAACCTCTGCCTGCTTCCGCTCAGTAATATCCTCAAAAGTACCTAAGACACCCATCACAAATCCTTCGGCATCATGAAGTGGGACTTTATTCGTCTCCAGCCAAACTTGTTTACCATTTTTTGGCAAATGAGGTTTGATCGTGTGATATTCCGGCGTATCCGTCTGCATCACCTTGGCATCAGATGCATGGTAGAAGTCCGCTTCTTCTTTGTTGACTAAATCGTAGTCAGTCTTACCCACGATATCTTTCGGACTGTCAAGACCAATAATTTTTGCCAAATTGCGATTGCAACCCAAGTAAACAGAACTTGTGTCTTTCCAGAAAATACACTGGGGAATGTTGTCCATAATCAGCTGCAACATTTCCTGAGATTGCCGTAGATGCTCCTCTACCAGTTGGCGATCGGCAATTTCATACACTAACTGTCGATTTATTTCTTTTAAAGCCTTAGTTCGCCTTGCAACTCGGATTTCTAGGTCTTCGTTCGCCTGTTTGAGAGCTGCTTGTGCTAACTTAAGTTCGGTTATGTCCCGCCCTTCGGTAATCAGCTGCAATACAATGCCAGTTTCGTCTAGGATCGGCTTCAGGGAAAAGTCGATGTGGGCTACAGTATTGTTGGCGCTCAAGACATCAACTTCAAAACGCACAAATTCACCTCTAGCGGCGATCGCTACTGCTTCTTTTAACTTGTTCTGCGTTTCTTTGGAAATCATCCACGGTCGTGTCTCCCACAATGCACGCCCAACAACGTGTTTTTGCTGTAATCCTGCAAAGTCGAGTGCTGTCTGGTTGGCTTCTAGGATCGTACCCTCTGGTGTCAATAACCCAGTAAACTGGAACGTGCCGTTGAAGATGGCGCGGAATCGTCCTTCACTCGACTTGAGCGCCTCTTCAACACTTTTACGCTCGCTGATATCCCGTTGTATAGAAATAAAATGAGTAGTTTTGCCGTGAGGGTCTATAACCGGGACGATGTTCACCTCAACCCAGTATGTAGAACCGTTTTTATGGTGGTTAATTAATTCCGTTCTAATTGGCAAGCCACTTTGGAGAGCAGATCGAATTCTGTCAAGCTGGATGCGAGAGGTTTTCTCCCCCTGTAAAATACGCGGTGTTTTGCCGATCGCATCCGTTGCTGACCAGCCACTCATCCGAGTCAAGGCTTCGTTTACATAGACTACCCGAGGTCCCAACGGTTCATCAAGCGCATCAGCCTCAGTAATCAAAATGGCGTCGTTGGCATTGACAACAACAGACTCTAATAAACGTAGTCGTTCTTCAGTTTGCTTGTATTTGTCTGGAGTCTCCTCAGATTCCTTCAACCCTTTGGTATAATTAAATAATTCCAGTGCATGGTAGATACTTTCACATGTCATGCAACCGACTAGTTGACCTTGCTCATTGACAACTGCTAGTAAAGGCAACTGATGCTGACGTAAGATGGATAATACAGATGTGATATCTTGAAGCTCGGATTGCTTTAAGGTAATCACCGAAGTAACCATTACTTCACTAACACTGGTCGTTTTGAAGTCAACATTTGAGGAGAAGAGCCGAACTATATCTCGGTCTGTGAGCCACCCCACTACTTGCGAATTCTCTACGACCAAGACACTGCTAGCTTGTGGCTGACACTGATTCATTAGCGCAATGACATCTAATAATGGTGTGTCCGGTGCAACAGCCATTGGAGAAAAGTCAATTGCTGAATCCAAAGATGGAAGCAAGATTAACTGAGGCGAGGCGTCCATAAATGATTGCAATAGCCTTGAGGACAAAGTTTTTGGATCAAGCAAAAATAGAGCCAAATACTTACTATTGTCCTATATTTTTGCTCTGTACACAAACAATATCTTTAGCAACGGATGACACAACGGATGTAACGGATAATTTTACTGTGGACGATGAGCATAGCGCATCCGCTACATCAGGTTAGCAACGGATGACACAACGGATGTAACGGATAATTTTACTGTGGACGATGAGCATAGCGCATCCGCTACATCTGTTACATCATCCGTTGCCAAATACTAATTTTGGGTCACTGGGGAATGGCGCAGTCGCTGCACCCGTTGACCGTAGTTTAAAAGGCTTTCTATAGTAGCAAGGCGATTCTCCCAAACTTTGACTTGATATGGATTTAAGAGCGCTGGTGAGCGCATCCATACCCTAAATTGAGACTGGAAGCGAGTCAGTGAAGCTTTTGCTAATATGAAATTACTGGCATTTGGCTCGGCAGCAAGCTGAGCCAAAGCGCTTTGCAAAATTTCTGCTTGGTTGTTAAAATCTGTAAGAGTATTAATAGGCACTTGCATCTGGTTGTTTTGCAGAACCAACTTCCATTCCTGCTGTAGGGCAGAGTAGCGAGCTGCAGCGGTCTGAAAAGGTTGGCGGTGAGGAATTGGTTCTTTTTGTATACTTTGTATGTTGCCTTGAGTGCTATTAAAAATTTTATACAAGTCGTTGCTAAAATTTTCAGCAGCAAAGAGAGCGTAACCACTAACTGGCAAGTCCCTGATCAGTTGGATCTGATCGAATGCCCCAACTATAGGTAAGGAAAGCAGGCGAATTCCCGGCACCAATAAGCTGGAGCCTAATTGTTTGGAAGTAAGCCAGGGTTGTCCTAATCTCTCAAAGCTTAGAGTATCCTGAGCATAATTCATCGGGATAATTAAATCTACATCACCGCGCTGTGCCCAGACTTCCCAATGTTGTTGGATCTTTTGAATGCGTTCAGCTTCAGGAAGAGGAAATACAGCAACTGACACAATCACGTTAGGTCGCTTTCGTCGCAATTGTCTGGACACTTGGGCAACAAAGCTATCAATTTGCTGGGTGCGAAAATCTGTCCACTTTTGCCACAAATCTCTTTGGCTTGGAGAAATCTTCACTGGATCTACGCCATTAAGTTGCTGAAATTGTGTTCTTGCTGCTTTGCCATAGCCGTAAGTCTGCCCACCTTTAGGGTCTTGGAACGGATAGCGAATGTAGTCTAGTTGTAGACCATCAACGTTATAGCGAGTGACAATTTCCTCGTACAAGCGAATTAAGTACTGCCGCACTTGCAGATTGGCTGGGTCGAAGAAAGGCTTGCGTTGACGAATCGGAATCATCTGACCACGGTTATCGTAACCTGCCCAATCAGGACGAGCAGCAAGTACTGGTCCTGGGTAATCGGGGTTGAGGTTGAGAAGCTCATTGTGACGTTGGTTGCCGGCGGCAAAAGTCCAAACCCAAGCATGTAATTCCATACCCCGCTCATGAGCTAACTTGACAGCCGCCGCCAGTGGGTCCCACCCGCGAGTTAATGGGTTTTGCTGCGGTGCGATCTGGCTGGGATAAATAGTATAGCTGGCGTTAATGGTTTCAAAAAAGACAGTGTTAATCCCTGCAAGCACCATGCGATCAAAAATCTGGGCTAGTCCCTGTTCGCTTCCAGCACGGACAATCGTTCCCCGATCGAGCCAGATTGCTCGGATTTCTGGTTGAGCCAATCTCCGATCAATAGGAAACTGGTTCCACAAATTTGCCTTTGTCATCAGCCACTGCTGACGAGCCTGAGCAGAATTTTTTCGTGCAATCAATTGGGGCAAGTTTTTGACGAGATCCCTTGCCTCTGCTAAAACAGATTGTGTGCTAATTACTGGTACTCCAGGTCTTGTTGAAGCAAATTCCGCCTGTTTTACCTTTGCAAACTGAGAGTTACCGTCGAATACCGATGCTGCTATATTAGCACTCTCCACTCTACCAATAAGATTTTCTAGCTCTTGCTGAAGAGCGATCGCTTCCGTGCGGTTAATCGGAGAATTTGAGTTGGGTACCACATCCAGACGCACCGCTTGTTCTAGCTGGTTGATCGCCTCATCTCGAGGCAGTGGGGAGTGGGGAGTAGGGAGTGGGGAGTGG
>CAXTSI010000577.1:0-5185 GCA_964246695.1 uncultured bacterium | reverse complement strand
CCCCACTCCCCCCACTCGTACAGACGTTCCGGCGGAACGTCTCTTCCCCACTCCCTCTACTTTTAAACTTTCCAACACGAGGAGGACTTCAGCAAGATTTTGGGGGCGATCGCTTGCGGCTTTAGCAAGACAAGCCATGATTAAATTATCTAGCTCTTTTGGTAGTCTGAGATTGGGATTAACATCTGCAATTGCTCGTGGTGTTTCAAAGTTATGAGCTTTATACCAAGCACCGAATAATTCAGTTTCTGGTTGCCAAGGTTTTTTCCCGGTCAGCATCTCAAACATCGTCACTCCTAAACTATAAATGTCAGAGCGACTATCTAATTCATCACCTTCCAGTTGTTCGGGTGAACAATAGGGCAAAGTACCATTAAACTCTTGATTCGTGCCATCTGTTACTGAATAATCTAAAAATTTAGCAATACCAAAATCTAGAATTTTAACTAATTTACCTAAGATCGGATCGGGAATAACTAATATATTGGCTGGCTTGATATCTTTATGCACAAGTGGATAAACTTTGTCGTTAATGTTCATACCTTGATGGGCGCATTGTAAGCGCAAACAAATCTGACGACAAAGAGTCAGAAACATTGGCAAAGATATAGGAATTAAATCCTTTAAACTCTTGCCGCATAGATATTCCATCACATAAAAGGGTTTACCTGACTCACTCACACCGTAATCTGTCACCCGCACAATATGTAGGCTTTTTTGACTTAAAGCTGCACAAATACGAGCTTCACGGGCAAAGTCATCCTGAAGGAGAGGCTTTGAAACAGTCTGAGACAGGAACTTGATAGCGACTGGTATTCCGCCTAGTAAGACATCATCTGCTAAAAAAACCTCACCCATGCCACCGCTGCCAATTAACCGCTTCAATTGATAACGATTGGCAAGTAACGTTGTACTGGCTGGAGACGCCAATAATGCGCTTTTTTTCACTCTTACAACCTCCGCTGCTAATTTCTCAAACCGACTTTAAAGGATGCGAGAAAAAGTTTAAAAAACTCTTAAATAATTTAAATAGCCCAGCTTTTACACCTATCCATATTCTCTGTGCTACTAGCTTTTTCAAGATATCTGGTTTAATCTTTTCGTACTGCGCTTTTAAAATTTTTTTGCTTTCGTCGATTGAAATAATAGTAGTTAATTTTTGGCTAAGCTCCAACCAATTTATCAATTGCTGACGTTGAGCGGTAGTGAGAGTTAAAGTCATTACATGAGCGCAACGAATGGGTTCTTCTAAGGAAAAAAAAAGGAGATGATAGTAGCCAGTATCTGCTAAAATTTGCGTGATTTTTTGCCCCCTAGGATCTTTCATATCTAAAAAATAAGATAGCCAGCGTGTCATCTCAACCTTGGCATCGCACAACACTGTTATCCATAAAAGCATTGGATACAAATCCCTTTTGTAAATAAATTCAGTGCTATTTTTTTTATCTAAAAATTTGGCGATTTCTTGTTTGGGTAACATTGCCCAAAAAGTTGGTATAACCCGCTCGTGAATATATAGCAGATGCGGAAAACAAATCGGTGCGATCGGCTTGTTTTGAGGCCAAGTTTTTTGCAAGCAAACTTTTTCTGAAGCAGATGTCAATGGGATTAATTGCAGCGAAGATGGTTTTTGAAATTTGTCCCTGCTATTGGTAGTAGCACTATCTATCTGACGCTGAATATCTTCTAATATTTCTAATATTTGGCTAATACTTTGGGGGCGATCGCTTACTTCCTTAGCCAAGCAACTCATGACTAATTTTTTTAATGACTGCGGTATTTTTACCTGAGGAATAACTTCCTCAAAGCGAGGTGGAGTTTGAAAGCGATGAGCCTGATACCAATTGCCAAAAGAGTTAGTTTTTGTATGGAATGGATGTTTACCTGTCAGCATCTCAAACATCAACACTCCCAAACTGTAAATATCAGAGCGCACATCTAGTAACTTACGCCCTTCCATCTGTTCCGGAGAACAGTAAGGTAAACTACCGATAAAAAAATCGGTAACCGTCATCCCGGAACGTTCTGTTAAAAACTTGGCAATACCAAAATCGAGAATTTTGACAATCTCCCCTTTTTTGGCATCTTCAGTAATGAAGATATTTTCCGGCTTAATATCCCGATGTACAATCGGATAAATCTCTCCTTTGAGACTGACACCTTGGTGGGCACATTGTAAACCTAAACAAATTTGATAACATAAATCTAAAAATTTTGATATTTTTAAAGGTTGTGCCTTTAACATCGGTTTCAGATTTTTTCCTTCGAGGTATTCCATAACATAAAATGGAATTTTTTCCTCAGTAACACCGTAACTTAATACCCGGACAATATGTTTACTTTTGCGACCTAATTGAGCGCCAATAAAAATTTCTCTAGCAAAGCGTTGGGACATTTGCGGATTAACTATATTGAGCGACAGAATTTTCACTGCAACTGCCATACCGCCTTTGGCAGAGTCTTCTGCTAGGTATACCCTACCCATACCTCCTTTACCAATCAAATCTCTGATTAAATAGCGATTATTCAAAAATTTCCCAATGTAACCATCTAACTCTGTCTTTTGCATTAGCATATATTTAAATCATGTCTAGCATTATCAAATTACTTGGGATCTTCTTTTTCACGATTTTGTTTTGCAACAATCATTTGGAAAGTTTATGACAAGCACCCTTTCAACAATTTTTAACATGTTTGTTAAGCAATGCGAATGAGAAATTACACTGAAAGAAAATATATGATGAATTCACCTACCTAACCAATTCCGTGAATACACTGATTGATAATTGTAGAGACGTTGCTCGTTCCTAGACTCCAGCCTAGGAATGCCTTACTGTGGGCTGCTTTTTCTGCTGCTGCTTTTGAATATAATCAACTAGGCAGAGTGACGTTTACAACAACCATGTTTTATTCTAGAAACAAAAAGGAGCAAAAGTATGCAAGCCTGCAAGCTGAATGCAACAGTTGATGAATCAGGTAACTCACATCTTGCACCTGGGTGAAAAACCGGGTTTCTTGAGAATGACTAATGGTCAAACCCTTAATCTTTGGTTGAGAAACCCGGTTTTTTAGGTCTTGTTGAGAATGGTGCAAGATATCAGGTAACTTAATCATAGACGAACCCCTTCATATTGCTCCGGGGAAGGTGGAAATTATTATTTTGCAATCGAAACCATCTGTACTGATATCTTGCACCAGCATCAAAAACCGGGTTTCTTGCAAATATTGAAGGCTGAGCCCCTTTATTTGTCGTTAAGAAACCCGGTTTTTTAGGTCTTATTGAGAATGGTGCAAGATCTGAGTGTAGAAACTTCTACGAAGCTCAACTGCAGCCTGCAAAGCTAAAAAGAGTTGTAGAATGCTCTATCCCCATTTTGAAAGAGTGGTTAGAAAGCACAGAGCCAACTCCTTCAGACTTTGACCCTAAGCAAGCAAAATGGGAATATTTGAAGGAGAAACATAATCTGTGAAAGTCTTGCTAGACACTAATATAATTCTTGATTTTGCTCTTGAACGACATCCCTTTTATAGGTATTGCCCCATCTCCCCACTCCCCACTCCCCCTTTTAGCGGTGGAATAACCTGAGTAGCGATGGTTCCATCCTGAGTCGAAAGGCTAATATCTGGGTACGTTGAACAAAATTGAAGTTGTTGTCACTGATGAGGATTAATGAGCGTTGTCCATCAGGTAGCTTGGGACCAAGGGTTAAGCCTTCGATGTTGTCTAACCTCACGTCCAGATTCCTCAAATCTAATAGTAATTTTTTCTGAACTGGTTTGATTTTCTTGGAGTCAATTGCCAAGAGGCTATTGATATTGTGTATGTCATCAGCCCCCTGCAAAGAAACCTGAAACAGTGCAATGGAAAATCCCCAGCCAGTAAAAGACCGCTCTATACTGAGGAAATGTCCTTGATTATCGAGAGCGAGTAAATCAGATAACCCGCTAGCAAATATGTGAAAAAAATTCAAAACCGGTGTGACTGGTTCAGTTGGATATAGAAATTCTTTCTTTGGTAATTTTGCGTGCAGGTTGTATTGCAAAATGCGACAAGAACTACTGGTTTTTGGTTTAGCCTCTGAACCATCTTGAATGAGAGCATTTTCTGTAGCAGTGTAGAGATACTTTTTATTGGGTGTAATAGTAAGACCTTCAAAAGCTAAATTGTCGCGGATACCCTGCTTACCATTCCGATCTGGCAAAAACTTATTTGGTATTGGTAATTTTGTAAGTTCCCTTCCAGAAGACAGGGAAAACTCCTTAATAAAAGGATGAATTAATTGCTTAGTATCACCTTCAGAAGAAATCAACACACTTCCCTTACTAGTTAAGGCAATACCTTCTGGATCAATAGTACCAACACCAAAGGTGCGATTACTTTTATCTCTCAATGTGGTCACATCAATAGGCACAACGTCACCATTTTTTAGCGAACCTTTGCTCAAATCAATTTTGAAGGTGTAGAAACGAGCAGAAGCTTTTGCACTGCGATCGTCGGAGATAACGTAATATACTTTGTTTTTGGCATCGTAGGTAATTCCAGATAAACCTCCCACCGGAGTTTTTTGTAAAGAAAAACCTTTAGGCAAAGTGGCTTGTCCAAGAAAATCTATTCCAGCGATCTCAACATCATTCGTGGCTAAATTGATGATGAAGAGGCTGATAATTAGAATTGAGAGACAAAAGTAAAGAATTCTTGGCAAAGTCAAACGTTTTCTGAGCAGCCACATTGAGAGCTACTGCTAATTGGTGAATTTAACCAAAATGATCTAATTGTCAGGAACAAGCATAGTTATGGCTACAAACGGGCGATCGCATCACCTTCTACTGGTAGCCCTACACTTTGCGTTAATTATAATGCATTCCCGACGGCTCAATACGGTCCTTTTGCTCATTTCCCTTGGGATATCCGGGAATTATGTCTTGCGCTGCTGAAGATATAGGTGATAAATAGACTCTGGCAGTTTCATAAGTGAGAGAATTTACCGCTCTCGATCGCAAAGAGGTGTAATGAACATAGTAAAATGGGGAAGCCAATTAAGAGCGAGGTCACAAAAAACCTTGCGTAGTTGCGCTTTAGAGGGAGTAGAGCAGTAGCTCGCTTGGCATTACTACCATCATAAAGACCAACGTGACGACTCCACACACCTCCCCTTCGGGGTAGGTGTGGGCTTCTTAAGAAATT
>CAXTSI010000576.1:0-5211 GCA_964246695.1 uncultured bacterium | reverse complement strand
GGGAGTGGGGAGCTTACAGCAGTTTTCACATAAATGAACCACACGGTTTGTAGGGGCGAACGGCAGGAGCGCCCCTACGACTGTGGTCTATTTACCTGAAAATGGCTGTAAGTTGACACGCATGAACAATGTTGTGCCCCTACAAGAGCGTCTGCGGTTCAAATAAATGAAATTGGCTGAAAGTAATGTTGAAGCGCTTCGCGATTGCACTTCTTTCTACCCTGAATGTTAGTTTGGCTAAATTTCTGGGAACTCTGTAAATGTAGACCCTTAGATTTGTCAGTCCTTCGGTAACCTTGAGCCTAATTCACTTTTCTGTAGCAATTCCTACCTACAATGGAGAAAGCCGTTTACCCAAAGTTCTGGAACGGTTGCGATCGCAGACGGGTGTAGAACACCTTAACTGGGAAATTATTGTTGTTGACAACAATAGTAAAGATGGAACAGCAAAACTTGTTCAGCAAACAAGCGCCGAGTTCAGGGATGAGGTACTCTTGCGCTACTGTTTTGAACCTAAACAAGGAGTGGCATTTGCCCGACAACGTGCTATCCAAGAAGCCAGAGGAACATTCGTTGGTTTTCTCGATGATGACAATTTACCTGCACCTAATTGGGTTAGTGCTGCCTACAAATTTGGGCAAGAACACCAGAAAGCTGGTGCATACGCTAGCCAAATTCATGGCTTATTTGAAGTCGAGCCACCTGCTGACCTTAAAAGAATCATTTTTTATCTAGCTATTACTGAGCGAGGTGCAGAACCTCTATTATACGACCCTCGAAAAAAGGGCGTTCCTCCTGGTGCGGGTCTAGTTGTGCGTCGGTCCTGTTGGAAAGATCATGTCCCAGAGCGTCTTTTCTTAATAGGTAGAGTCGGGTCATCTATATTAGCTGGTGAAGATGCGGAAGCTCTTTTGTATATTCATCGGGCAGGGTGGGAAATTTGGTATAACCCAGCAATGGAAGTAGAGCATGTGATTCCATCTTGGCGATTAGAAAAAAATTACCTAATTTCCCTAATGCGTGGAATTGGTTTCAGCCGCTATCATTTGCGAATGCTACTATTTGAAACTTGGCAAAGACCCTTCGCTTTTTTGCTTTACCTGCTAGGTGATTTACGTAGATTAATCTTACATTTCATTCGTTATTACACAGTAATAGACAGTGACATTGTTGCTGCTTGCGAAATGGAGCGACTTCTCACTACTTTAATCAGTCCTTTTTATTTATTGCGGTTAAGAATTACGAAATCTATGAAAATATACTGACGGGATTGTAAGAAGTTGTATATTAATATATCAATAATCTTATTTATAAGATAATTAATATGCCCACAATCTCAGTAATTATTCCAGTTTATAATGGTCAAAAAACAATTAAAGAGACAATTAACAGCGTTTTACAGCAGAGTTTTACTGATTTAGAGTTAATAGTAATCAATGCAGGTTCAACGGATTCAACATTAGACATTATTTCTCAAATAAAAGACCCTCGTCTTGTATGTTTTTCTTATGATAAAGCTAATGTAGCTGTCAATCGTAACCGTGGTTTTAAGCATGCTACTGGTATCTTTTGTACTTTTCTGGATGCAGATGACCTTTGGACACCCGATAAACTTGAAGCACAATATAGAGTACTTATAGACAATCCCGAGGCTGGAGTTGCTTACAGTTGGACTAATTGCATAGATGAAACAGGTAAATTTTTACGCAGGTGTTCCTATGTAAAATGGATAGGGGATGTTTATACCAAATTATTATTAGATGATTTTATCGGCAGTGGTTCTAACGTTCTGATTCGCAGGGAGTCTTTCACTGCAGTCAGCGGTTTTGATGAATTACTAAGTAATGCCCAAGATACAGATATGTGGCTACGGCTAGCTGCACTCTATCATTTTGTTGTTGTGCCAAAAGTACAAATTTTGTATCGCATCTCTACTAACTCAATGTCTTCTAATATTTTAGGGCTGGAGAAATCAAACTTACAAGTTATTGAACGAGCTTTCGCGCACCAAAAAGCTGAGTCTCTACAGCATTTGAAGCACTACAGCATCGCTAACCTATACAAATACCTAAGCTACAAAGCACTCGAAGCACCTCCAGGACAACAAGATACTGTAAACGCAGCTAGATTTCTTTGTATTGCCGCCAGATACGATCCCTCTCTTTTAGAAAAGCCAATCATGTATAAAGCTTTATTAAAACTTTCTGCAATAACTTTACTACCTAGTTACTGGACCAATGTATTATTTACGAAATTTCCCCGTCTTTCTAATACCAGCACTTTCTTGGGATACGAAAAAACGTATTATCCATAAGCAAGTTGTTATTAGATAATTTTTATTAATTGTTTTGTTGATAAATTCCACACGCATCTACTATGAATAATAAAATTTCCGTGATTATACCAGTATATAATGGCGAAACAACCATTCGGGAAACTCTCCAATCAATTTTCAAACAAACTTTTAAAAACCTGGAGATTATAGTCATAAATGATGGGAGTACAGACTCAACAATAGAAATTATTAAAAGTATTTACGATTCTCGCTTGCAGATATTTTCTTATCCAAATGCTGGTTTATCCGCCAGTCGTAACCGAGGAATTAACAAAAGCCTTGGGCAATTTATTTCTTTTATTGATGCCGATGACCTTTGGACTGTTGATAAGCTTGCTTGCCAATACAAAGCGCTACAAGATAACGAGAAAGCTGCTGTAGCTTATAGCTGGACTGATTATATTGATGTTAAGGGTAATTTTTTAAAAGCAGGTAGACACATTACAGCAACGGGATCGGTTTACAGTCAGCTTTTGCTGTCGAATCTTTTAGAAAATGGCTCTAATCCTTTGATTCGCAGAGAGGCTTTAAACGAAGTAGGTGGTTTTGATGATTCACTTACTGCTGCTGAAGATTGGGATATGTGGTTACGCCTATCAGAACGCTACGAATTTGTATGCGTAGAGAGAGTTCAAATATTATATCGAGTATCTACTAATTCCATGTCTACTAATTTTACTCGGCAAGAAGTAGAATCATTAAAAGTGATTGAACGCGCTTTTAGTCAACCACAAGCTGAATCTTTACAACACCTGAAAAAATACAGCAAGGCTCAACTCTACAAATACTTAATGTTTAAAGCCATTGAAGCACCGATCAACCGACAAAAAAGTTGTACAGCTGCTCTCTTCTTTTGGAAATGTGTGAAATACGATTTGTCTGTGTTACAACAAAGGCAGGTCATCTTGATAGTCGTCTTAAAAATTGTCTTTCCTCAAATCTACCAGCGTCTGGGCCAGTTTTTGCATAGTAAACAGCGGACTCGCAATAATTCGGTTATCGGTTAACAGTAGTTTATAGTATATAGAGGACTTCCAAATAAAAAAGTATTCAAGTACCTTTTGTGGAGGTAGGACGTATTGCCTGCCACAAGTCTTGAGTGAGCAGGATGCCATTGGTGTCAACTTAACTTTAACCTAGAAAACACAACCTTTTCTCGTTACTAGGCAGAGCCTAGTAACGCTGTTCTTAGAGGCTCTGCCTCCGACTTTAAGAGGAGGCAGAGCCTCCCGGAATGCATTCCCACGCAGAGCGTGGGAACGAGAAAGGTGGGGAATTTAGTGCGTGTCAAGGGTTTGGTCTTAAGTTGACACCAATGGCAGGATGCTTACCCCACAAGATACAACAATTTATTTTTTAGAAGTCCCTAAAGGCAAATATCTGTCTTCGGGTAGGGAAATCCGAATCTTTGTTATAGGGCAAACAGTGCTGTGAAAGGGGAGCGATCGCCTTCGTTAACCCTTTAAAATTCTGATTGATATAATACCACCGATCACAGGGCTAGTACCTGGAATCTGAGAACTAGAGGTTTACCTCGGTTATCATTCAGATACTTGGAGCGAAGATTACTAACTATGCTAGAACAAGGCACGATCAGTATCCATACTGAGAATATTTTCCCGATCATCAAGAAGTCCCTTTACTCTGACCACGAAATCTTCTTGCGGGAACTGGTATCCAACGCCGTAGATGCCATCCAAAAGTTAAAAATGGTATCCCGCGCTGGTGAATATTCCGGCGAAATCGGCGAACCGGAAATTCAAATTGCCGTAGACAAAAACAACAAAACCCTCTCGATCGCCGACAATGGCATCGGGATGACCCTAGATGAGGTTAAGAAATACATCAATCAAGTTGCCTTCTCTAGTGCCGAGGAATTTATTCATAAGTACCAAGGCAAATCAGATCAACCGATTATTGGTCACTTTGGTCTTGGCTTCTACTCCTCATTTATGGTGGCGCAGAAAGTCGAAATCGATACGCTTTCATATAAAGAAGGCGCACAGGCGGTTCACTGGAGTTGCGATGGTTCGCCAGAGTTTACCTTGGAAGAGTCATCCCGTACAACTCGCGGTACAACCATTACCCTCACCCTTCAAGAGGAAGAACTGGAATATGTAGAAGAAGCACGAATTAAGAATCTTGTCAAGACATACTGCGATTTCATGCCAGTGCCCATCAAGCTAGATGGCGAGGTGTTAAATCAGCAAAAAGCAGCGTGGCGGGAGTCGCCCAATAATCTGACCAAAGAAGATTATTTAGAGTTTTACCGCTACCTGTATCCTTTTCAGGAAGAGCCGTTGTTGTGGGTGCATTTGAATACAGACTATCCCTTTATTATCAACGGGATTCTGTATTTTCCGAAGATGAGGCCTGATGTGGATGTGACTAAAGGGCAGATTAAGCTATTTTGCAACCAAGTTTTTGTCAGCGAGCATTGTGAGGAGATTATCCCACAATTTCTGCTGCCAATGCGAGGTGTGATTGATAGCACCGATATCCCCCTGAACGTGTCGCGAAGTGCTTTGCAAACCGATCGCACTGTACGGAAAATCGGCGACTATATTGCCAAGAAAGTGGGCGATCGCCTCAAAGAACTTTACCGCGACAACCGAGAACAATACATTAGCGCCTGGAAAGACCTTGGCACTTTTGTAAAATTCGGTGTTCTCAACGACGAAAAATTCAAAAAACAAGTCGAAGACATCATCATCTTCCGCACCACTTATGAGGGAGTGGGGAATAGGGAGTCGGGAGTAGGGAACAGTGAAACTCCTTCAATTCAAGTTCAATCCAGCGAAGGTGATGCGTGGCAAGATGTCACCCCCAAAACGACTGATTCCACTCCTCAATCCCCACTCCCCACTCCCCACTCC
>CAXTSI010000575.1:0-5233 GCA_964246695.1 uncultured bacterium | reverse complement strand
TTCCCCATTCCCCACAAAAGTAAGCTTTACGTAGCCCGATCCTGGGTAGGTTACGTAAAAGCCACTATTTCCACGCTTGCAAACAGCGCCATCATATAGTTACACTTTTTAAAACATTCTCATTTTTGCGCTTGGCGATCGCTACCCTAAAAGGTAAAGTTCCTAAAAGGTGTAGGTATTGCCAAGCTACCCAGGCTGTCTCATTTATGAGACAAAGCTGGGGAAAAGCTCATGGCAATAACAAAAACATTGATAGAAGTTACTGGTGCGGCTTCTGCTGACACTAGAGCTTCGGTAAGAAAATTGCTTTGTAAACATAATTCATCTAGGAGGATCGTAGTCAATGGGACTACCCTGGTACCGAGTACATACAGTCGTTCTGAATGATCCGGGTCGATTGATTTCTGTACACTTGATGCACACAGCCTTAGTAGCAGGCTGGGCTGGTTCAATGGCTTTGTACGAACTAGCTATTTTTGATCCTAGCGATCCAGTACTCAACCCGATGTGGCGTCAAGGAATGTACGTACTCCCCTTCATGTCACGCTTGGGCGTCACTCAATCTTGGGGTGGTTGGAACGTTACCGGCGGACCTGCAAGCGATCCCGGTTTCTGGTCATTTGAAGGCGTCGCCGCTGCTCACATCGTTCTTTCTGGATTGCTGTTCTTAGCTGCCGTTTGGCACTGGGTTTACTGGGATTTGGAAATTTTCCAAGACCCCCGCACTGGTGAACCTGCTCTCGACTTGCCAAAGATGTTTGGCATTCACTTGTTCTTATCTGGTCTGCTGTGCTTCGGTTTTGGTGCTTTCCACCTCACCGGACTATTTGGACCAGGGATGTGGGTTTCTGACGCTTACGGCTTAACTGGTCACGTTGCACCAGTTGCACCAGAGTGGGGACCTGCAGGCTTTAACCCGTTTAACCCAGGCGGTGTAGTTGCCCACCACATTGCTGCTGGTATCGTCGGCATTATCGCTGGTTTATTCCACCTGACAGTACGACCCCCCGAACGACTCTTTAAAGCCCTGCGGATGGGGAATATTGAAACCGTACTTTCGTCGAGTATTGCTGCTGTATTCTTCGCTGCATTCGTAGTTGCCGGTACCATGTGGTACGGTAGCGCCACTACTCCAATCGAACTTTATGGTCCTACCCGCTATCAGTGGGATCAGAGTTACTTCGCGCAGGAAATTGAGAACCGCGTACAAGCAAGTGTTGCTGAAGGTGCAACCCTGAGTCAAGCTTGGTCGGAAATTCCCGAAAAACTCGCCTTCTACGATTACGTGGGCAATAGCCCCGCTAAAGGTGGTTTGTTCCGGGTGGGTCCAATGAACAAGACCAATGGCATTGCTTTATCTTGGCTGGGTCACCCAGTATTTAAAGATGCTGAGGGTCGGGAACTGAATGTACGTCGTCTCCCTAACTTCTTTGAAACCTTCCCAGTGGTTATGACCGACAAAGACGGTATTGTCCGTGCTGACATTCCCTTCCGTCGGGCAGAATCTAAGTACAGCTTTGAGCAAGCTGGTGTGACTGTTGACTTCTATGGTGGCGATCTGAATGGTCAGACATTTACAGATCCAGCCGCTGTGAAGAAGTATGCTCGTCAGGCACAGCTAGGTGAACCCTTCTTATTTGATGGGGATCAAAGTACAAGGTTTGGCAATTTAGCAATTGCGAAGCCAGATGGTGTGTTCCGCACCAGTCCCAGAGGTTGGTTTACCTTTGCCCACGCCGTATTTGCTCTGTTGTTCTTCTTTGGTCACATCTGGCACGGTTCTCGGACAATTTTCCGAGATGTGTTTGCTGGTGTTGACGCTGACCTGGAGGAGCAAGTCGAATTCGGTGTCTTCCAGAAAGTGGGTGACTTGAGTACTAGGAAGAAAGAAGCTGTATAATGGAGTTTGTTAGTGGTTAGTGGTTAGTTGTTAGTTGTTAGTTGTTAGTTGTTAGTGAGTCAGCGCCGAATGTACGGGTTTCCCGCAACTCACGGCGACTGGTGAGATAGCCCTGAATGAGTGAAACCTGCCTGCAGGATCTGCGCTCCCGTTGGGCAAACCCAAAGGGTTGTTAGTTGTCAAAAATTACTACTAACTACTTACCACTAACTACTAACCAATAACCACTAACAACTCCTGTGACTATGATTACAGGCGGGATAGGTAGGAACGTTTGATATGGAAAGCATTGCTTACATCTTGATTTTCACTTTGGCGCTAGGAACTCTTTTCTTTGCGATCGCATTTCGCGAACCTCCTCGCATTCAGCAGAAAAAAGAAGAATAGTAGGTTACCCCTTTGGTTACTACTGCTAAGCTTTTGACGGCTAATATTTAAATTTTTTAACCGCTGTTACGATCCTGAGTAACAGTGGTTATTTATCTTTACTAATGAATAAAACTCTGATATAATTGGCAATCTGGAAGTCAATGCATGACCAGATATGTTTTTGTGCGCTAGGATCAGAAAGGATGTAGGTGTAGATTGCTTTAAAGGCGCTTGCATGTACATCGCTAGGAGGCAAAAACTTTACGGAGAATAAAACCAGGAAACAATCAGCATGGTCAATCAGAAATTAACCGCTACTGAAATTGGATTTACTCACGACGATTTCGCTGCTCTACTTGACAAGTACGATTATCACTTTAGCCCAGGCGATATTGTACCAGGGACAGTTTTCAGTATAGAGCCACGCGGCGCACTGATTGACATAGGTGCTAAGACAGCAGCATATATACCTATACAAGAAATGTCTATCAACCGGGTAGATAGCCCGGATGAAGTTTTACAATCAAATGAAACGCGGGAATTTTTCATCCTTACAGATGAAAACGAGGATGGTCAACTAACACTTTCCATTCGCCGTATTGAGTACATGCGGGCTTGGGAGAGAGTCAGGCAGTTGCAAGCAGAAGATGCTACAGTTCGTTCTGGCGTCTTTGCTACCAATCGTGGCGGTGCTTTGGTGCGAATTGAAGGATTGCGGGGCTTTATTCCCGGTTCCCACATCAGCACCCGCAAACCTAAAGAAGAATTGGTAGGTGAAGATCTGCCTTTGAAATTTTTAGAAGTAGACGAAGAACGCAATCGCCTTGTATTATCTCATCGTCGAGCGCTGGTAGAGCGTAAGATGAACCGCTTAGAGGTCGGCGAAGTAGTGATTGGTACAGTACGCGGTATTAAACCATACGGTGCATTTATTGACATTGGTGGTGTTAGCGGTCTACTTCACATCTCCGAGATTTCCCACGAACATATTGATACACCTCATAGCGTGTTCAATGTCAATGATGAAGTGAAAGTTATGATCATTGACTTAGATGCAGAACGGGGTCGTATTTCTCTGTCTACCAAACAGTTGGAACCTGAACCGGGTGACATGATTAAGAACCGCCAACTGGTATATGATAAAGCAGAAGAAATGGCTGTTAGGTATCGGGAACAGCTGCTTGCTAAACAGCAAGGTATTACTGTTGCGCCTGCTGAAGAAGTAGTTTTAGCTGAAGGTGAGGAAATACCGCCAGCGATGGAAGAAGAAGTTCCACCAGCTATGGAAGAGGAAATACCGCCAGCGATGGAAGAGGAAGTTCCACCAGCTATGGAAGAGGAAGTTCCACCAGCTATGGAAGAAGAAATACCGCCAGCTATGGAAGAAGAAATACCAGCAGCTATGGAAGAGGAAATACCGCCAACTATGGAAGAGGAAATACCAGCAGCTATTGAAGAACAAATTCCAGTAGCTGTTGAAGAGTGACACTTTTGCTGTTGTAGTTGTGTGTAATGTATTAGAGCAATAAAATTTTTACAAAGAGGGAAAATCCCTCTTTTTTTATTGATTTATATGATAAAACTCACTAAGCTGACAATGCTTTACCTTCAGCCACCGAACATACTGCAAAAAATATTACAAAAACTCAAATCTCGCACAGTCAGATTTTTTGCGGTTTTATTTGGCATTATCCTACTTACCATCCCACAAGCTCAAGCTCTATCGCAACAACCGATAGTCCTGAATTTGTTGATGACAGCCCCTGATGCCCAACCTTGGAAACAGGGTATAATTAGAGATTTTGAAGCCAAAAATCCCGGCATTCGCATCAACATTATTGAAGGACCAAATGCCACAAATTTGCTCGAAGACCTTTATACCTCCGCTTTTATCTTGGGTGATTCTCCCTATGACCTCATCAATATGGATGTCATTTGGACGCCTAAATTTGCATCTGCTGGGTGGTTGCTAGACTTAAGCGATCGCATCACCAAAGAAGAGTCAGCAGCATTTTCGCCCAAAGATTTAGAGGGGGGACGTATTGAAGGCAAACTCTATCGAATTCCTATGCGTAGCGATGTCGGAGTACTCTATTACCGGGAAGACTTGCTCAAGCAAGCAGGATTCTCACCACCAGAAACCTTTGCGGATTTGCTTAAAATTTCCTCGTCCTTGCAAAAGCAAGGAAAAATTAAGTGGGGCTACGTTTGGCAGGGTCGCCAATACGAAGGATTAGCCGCCATGTTTGTGGAAGTTTTGCAAGGTTTTGGGGGAGAGTGGGTAAATCCCAACACCCTGGAAGTTGGTCTAGATAAACCAGAAACATTACGTGCGATCGCCTTTCTTCAAGAAACGATTCAAAAAGGAATTTCTCCGAATGGAGTTACAACCTACCAGGAAGAAGATACAAGGCGCTTTTTCCAAAGCGGTCAAACAGCATTTTTACGCAGTTGGCCTTATGTTTGGCCGCTAGCGAATGCAACAGATTCACCAATCAAAGGCAAAATAGGGATTAAACCGATGGTTAGCATCACCCCTAACACTGGTTCCGCTTGTTTAGGCGGCTGGGGTTTAGGGATTGCCAAATCCTCCAAACATCCTGAAGAAGCCTGGAAAGCAATTCAATTCTTTACAAGTGAACAAGCACAGCGTCAATTTATTTTGAATGCAGGCTTTGTACCTAGCCGACGCTCATTATTTACAGATCCAGAAATCATCGCCAAATACCCCCACTATCCCAAGTTACTAGAGATAGTCGATCGAGCAGTTTTACGTCCGCCCATCGCCCAATACGCCCAAGCATCAGATATTTTGCAACGTTACCTAAGTGCCGCACTCACAAATCGCATCACTCCAGAAAAAGCAATGAAAGCTGCTGCTGTTGAAACTAGGCGATTGTTGGGGAGTAGTTAGTGGTTAGTGGTTAGTTGTTAGTTGTTAGTTGTTAGTTGTTAGTTGTTAGT
>CAXTSI010000574.1:0-5247 GCA_964246695.1 uncultured bacterium | reverse complement strand
ATTTCAGTAAAATAATCTGTATTTTTAAAGACAAAATTAGATGCGCTTACCCTGCTAGCAAAACGACTCAACATCATTTTATAACCAGACTCAGATCTTGCACCTGGAAATATGAATGTCAAATCCATGACTACGTGCTAGAGCAATCATGTGTTTGATATGAAGTAAAAGAAAAGACACAAGTATTTGCGGAAAGATAAATTCAAGTGCAGTTTGTGCGGCCTCTCCCCAATCAGGTAGATTAGTAGAATTGATTGATAAATATGCCCAGTGCGCCAAAATATAAGCAATGAGGGACAGCACTAACCAACGATACACTCCGATGACTTGCAACATTGGTCTGCGTCATGCGCGGACACTCAGACAAAATTTGCGTAACTACATAGTTGCGAGTGGTACGAAACACAAGCGCCGTGTTGACCACAGATGAATATTGAGAAACCGACTTAAGGCACTGGCTGACTTGCCTTTGCGCGAGTTGGGGTAAGGGATACCCTTGAGCCTCCAAAAATAGTCCTAGCATTGCTTCTAGATTTTCCCTTTGGTACTGTGAGGGCATCAACGACAGTAAGATATAGACTAGTTTTTGGGCGTGGGCAAGAATTGAAACCATTTTTCTTGCTTTCTTAAATCCTTTACACGCCCCTTTTTCTCATGTTTTTGGATCTAAACGCAAATCAGGTATTTTTTCAGATCAGCCAGTTACGCGATCGCCTAACTGGGCTGATTACGTAATCTCACTTTTCATAAAGTTATCTATGTTGCTATTCATTACATAAGCATTTGATTTTTTTAATTGTTATTTTTTTAACCTTTTATTTGTGTATTGGTGGTTTACACCGATAGGTGCAAGATGTGAGCAGAATTACCTCCAATAAGTGTAAGAAATGCTACCATTCTAGGATGATGACCAAGCAGCGCTAGCAAGTGCCAAGTCTATCGAAGCGCTCAGCACCGAGATTTTATGAGAGTATTCCAATAATCAACGATCCAATATTGTGGGGTGGGCATCCTTGCCCACTCAATTGGCAGGCTTTCTATGCCTGCCACCAAGCGTCAGTCAGGCGATCGCGCTCAGGATGAAGAGTCTTTAGGTGTGACATCGAAGGCGCATTGAGAGCGATAAAAACAAACATCAAATTCCATAAAAAAATTAGCTTGTCCCAGCAACAAAGGAACACCAGGTGCTTGAGTCCACGCAAACACTAACTGCACAGGTTTAAATTGTGCTACCACTGCTGACACAATTAGTACACGTGCTTCAAATCGAGCTAGATTTCCCGTTAACTCTAGTGGAATTGTGGCTTGTTCCCAGACTGCACCTAACTCAATGCCTAACTCATAAGGCAGCACGTTAACCATTGATCCTGTGTCAAGCAAGCCCGACGCTATAATAGATTGTCTCTGATATGTCAGTGTAATTGGTAAATACGGTCGGAGACTCGCCTCACCGAATGTCAAATCTGCTGCTGTAAATGAGAATCGCTCAGCACTGTGCATGGTCGTTGTTCTTTGCTGCTTCAAGCGCTTTCAGCATGATATCTGCCGCCTCAAACGCATCATAGGGTGACAAAATCGGATAAGTCATTTCATGCTTAAGCAAATCAGCTTCCTCCCCAGCAAGCTCTGATACCAAGAACTGCATCACCTGTAACTTCTCTGTCCGGCTTAGCTGATGTAGCATTGGCAGTAATTCTGTCAGTCCCATAGTAGCTACCTTGCACGCATTGCTTTATTGTAGCGCAAACGCAAGACTTGCAAGGAGCCTAGGCAGAGGCTCCTGAGTGCGTTCCCACGCAGAGCGTAGGAACGAGAAATTAAGGAGTGTGACCCCACCCCAATCGCTACATCTTAAACTTCTCGGTAATCCGCCGCATCGCCTCCTCCACATTCTCGCGACTATTAAACGCGGAAATCCGGAAGTAGCCTTCACCCGCAGCACCAAAACCAGAACCAGGTGTACCGACGACATTCACCGTTTGTAGTAGCTTATCAAAGAAATCCCAACTAGATAGATTATTCGGTGTCCTCACCCAGACATAAGGTGCATTCACACCGCCATATACCTGTAAGCCACCTGTCGTTAGTTGCTCACGGATGATTTTGGCATTATCCATGTAGAAATTTACCAGCGCCTTTGTTTGCGCTTGTCCTTCTGGTGAATAAATTGCCTCAGCCCCTCGTTGGACGATGTACGAAACCCCATTAAACTTTGTAGATTGGCGACGGTTCCACAGCTTCCACAATTCCACGTCTGAACCATCTGATGCCTTAGCTGTTAGTGTTTTGGGCACTACTGTAAGCGCACAACGGGTTCCGGTAAAGCCTGCATTTTTAGAAAACGAGCGAAACTCGATCGCACAATCTCTTGCTCCTTCAATTTCATAAATCGAGTGGGGAATTTCTGGATCGGAAATAAACGCTTCGTAAGCTGCATCAAAGAAAATGATTGAGCCATTTGTCTTGGCGTAATCTACCCACGCCTTCAGGTGTTCCTTGCTTGTTACCGCACCCGTGGGGTTATTCGGGAAGCACAGATAAATCAAATCTACTTTCTGAGATGGAATTTGTGCCGTGAAGTTATTCTCAGCAGTAATTGGTAGATACACTAAGCCACCATACTCACCCGTATCATTTGCCGGACCAGTATGCCCTGCCATCACGTTGGTGTCAACGTACACTGGGTAAACCGGATCTGTCACCGCAATAATGTTGTTGTTTCCGAAAATATCTAGAATGTTTCCGGTGTCACACTTTGAGCCATCGGAAATGAAGATTTCACTCTTGTCAACGTCACAGCCACGTGCTTGGAAATCGTGAGCAGCAATCTTTTCACGCAGCCAATCATACCCTTGCTCTGGACCGTAACCTTGGAACGTGGCGCGATCGCCCATTTCTTCTACTGCCTCGATCATAGCCGTCCGGCAAGCTTCTGGCAATGGCTCTGTCACATCTCCAATCCCTAGCCGAATAATTTTGGCATCCGGGTTTGCTTGTGCAAACGCATTCACCCGTCGGGCAATTTCCGGGAACAGATACCCCGCTTTGAGCTTGAGATAATTGTCGTTAATGGTTGTCACGATCAATTGCGTTTATAGGACATGAGGAAGTTTACCGCGCTTTGGAATCTTTATGAATCATGCAAGAAGGACTAAATATTTAAACTACGGGGAAGTTAGCTCTCCTTGACCGAATAATTACTAATTCGTAATTCGTAATTGAGAGTACAATTTTTAACTTTGACAGAAAAAAACAATTGTATATTATCACTCGTTACAAGGTTCTGCCTTGTAATGCTCTTATGTCCGGCGCAGCCTCCCGTCATACGAGAAGGCGGATACTCCTTTGATCGCATTCCCAAGCAGCAGCCCAATAACGGGGCAGTGCAAGGTTTTTATTTTAACAAGCTGGCTATTCATACGATCAATTTGTACTATAAATAAGTCCTATATAATTACAACAGGACTTACGCAGTGATGATTGGTCATTGCGAGCGAAACGCAGTGTAGCGAATCAATCCCAGTCTTGACGAGATTGCGAAGCAACGCTTGCAATGACGAAAATAGGTTAGATTTGCGTAAGTCCTGTACAAGCCAAAAATGCTTTCTTATTAAGACCTAGTGTGATTGCAATACCGTTCGCTTCAGAGTTGTGAGTAAGAATCTAAAATGTGTAGAGACGCGACGCCAGGAGCCACTGCGCGGGAAACCCGCCTCATGCGCGCACAGCGAGAATTTCGCGTCTGGACAGTCGTTATCGGTATGTAGATTATTTTATCAGAATCGTATTGAGTATAATTGGTATCTAAATCGCTATAAAAGAGCGAATATAATTAATTTCATCCTAATAAAATTGCTTTTAATTGAGAGTTAGTAGGAGAAAAAGTATGAATCAAGAATACTCAACAAAATGGTGGGCAGCTTTTACATGTATTGCTTTTCTAGAAGCAATATTGCTGATCATGCTATTGTCTGGGCAAACTTCTGTGCAACTGCTAGTAGCAATTGTGGCGATCGCAATGTTACTGTTTCTCATTCCTCGTCTTGATGATGTTGTTTCTTTTACCTTTGACAGAGGAACTTTTGAAAACAAACTAGGTGCAATCAACAAGAAAATTGCTGCAAATAAAGCAAGAACTGACAAGCTAGTGTTGTTGTCAATGTCTAAATCACTGTATGAAAATCTCAAGAAAATTAGTTCAGGTAGTTTTGGTGCTTATAAACTTAATGACATTTTAGAAAGAGAAATTTATTACCTTCGGGATGTAGGCTATATAGATAATGTAGAGAGGATTCGTAGCATTCCATATGAAGGTAATAATCTTTCAGATTACTTGAAAATCACTGATGCAGGTAAGCAATTTATCGAGCTTCGTAAAAGTATAGAAGAAGAAAGCAGTAAAAATTAATGTTAACCAGTTTGAGTTACGACAATCGTAGCCCTGAGAAAAATTGCCCAATCACAGCACTAAATCCTGGCAATATCGGACTGGTTAATTCATCTTCGGTATATAGTGTGACAGCTAGCTTTAAAATAGCGCGATCGCGTCGATAAACCTCCATTTTGCGTTGCAGGCGATCTGCAATCCAATACTCCAAAACGCCATAAGTTGAATACAACTTGAGTTTAGATTCTCGATCGCGGCGCTCGTTTTTTTCACCTGGAGACAGGACTTCAACGACCAGTTCCGGTGCAGCAATCAGGTGTCCAGCATCATCAAGCAAGGTTAGCAGTCGTTCATGGCTAGCCCAAACCACATCCGGAATGACGCTATCGGCTTCAGAGAACACCAAACCAGGGTTAATTGCTGCTTCGCCTAACCCACTTTCGTTAGACCAAATGGTAAGCGCTGTGCCAATTTTGACAGCAGTATTTTGGTGCTTCCAATGAGGTGCTCTCGTCACAAATATCTCTCCGTCAATAATCTCGTAGCGTCTACCGTCATCGGGTAGCAGTTCTAAGTCAGCAACTGTCCAGTAAACTGTTTCGGTAGTGGTGGGAGGCATATTTGCTTAAATGGTTTATAATAGTATCATTACCTTACAATTGTAGTCAACAACTATGCAGGATTTGTAGAGACGCGGAATTTCGCGTCTCTACATAGGTTGACGGTGGGTAAATGATATTACAGCACCATTATCAGGTAGACCACAATATAACCGTAGGGGCGCGGTTTCCGCGCCCTTACAATCTGGTCAATTCAATTGAAAACTGCTGTAAGTAAACCGTATTTAGTTCATCCCGATC
>CAXTSI010000573.1:0-5250 GCA_964246695.1 uncultured bacterium | reverse complement strand
TTCATCAGTTAGTCCTTCACATATTGATAACCATTCTCATAATGAGAATTGCTGAAAATAGGACTTACGCATTGACAGAAAGAACAAAATGTACATGTCTCTCGTTACAAGGCTCTGCCTTGTAATGATTTGATCGGAGGCTCTGCCGACCGTCAAACCGTGAGGCAGAGCCTCCCTTAATCACATTCCCAGGCTCTGCCTGGGAACGAGGCTGGGCAAGATTTTGAACTGCCATACATATGATGGTCAATGTGTAAAGTGCGTAAGTCCGATAAAAATTAAAAATTAAAAATTTTTAATTTTTAATTTTTAATTTTTAATTGATTTGTCCCCCACTCCTCCTTCTATGACATCAACTGGGAACCGAGAATCATAGTACCGATACCAACATCGGTAAAAATTTCTAGCAGTAGGGCGTGGGGAATGCGACCATCAATGATGTGTGCTGCGCCTACTCCTTGGGCAAGCGATCGCACGCAACAATTTACTTTCGGAATCATTCCACCACCAACTATGCCAGTTGCAATCAGCTGGCGGGCTTCTTGAATATCCACTTTAGGAATCAAGGTTGACGGGTCTGTGTAATCTTTTAAAATACCTCGGGTGTCGGTCAGCAAGATCAACTTTTCTGCCCCCAAAGCTGCTGCTATTTCTCCAGCTACGGTATCGGCGTTAATGTTATAAGATTGTCCCGTCTCGTCTGCGGCAACACTGGACACTACCGGAATATAGTGATTGTTAACCAGTGTTTCCAAAATCTTAATATTCACACTGTTAACCTCTCCGACAAAGCCGATACCTTCTTGACCTTGAGGACGGGCTTTGATTAAGTTACCATCTTTGCCGCACAGTCCTACCGCCGAACCACCAGCTTGGTTAATCAGGGCAACAATTTCTTTATTGACTCGACCGACTAACACCATTTCCACTACATCCATTGTGGCGGCATCAGTGACTCGCAGACCATTCTTAAACTGCGGTTCAATTCCCAATTTATCCAGCCAACTGTTAATTTCTGGTCCGCCGCCATGTACTAAAATTGGTCGCAAGCCAACGCAGGATAAGAATACAAGGTCGTGGATGACTTGATATTTGAGGGTGCTATCTTTCATTGCCGCACCACCGTATTTGACTACAACAGTTCGACCAGTAAATTTTTGAATGTAAGGTAGTGCTTCACTTAGCACTTGCGCACGAGTGACTGCAGCTTGCCGAATGTACTCAGTATCGTTGACCATCATGAGGAGCTATTAACAATTAAAACTGCCCATCGAAAGTTTAACAATTTCTGCGTAAGTCCCCTCCTAGAGAGATAGCGTGAATTTTTGGATATCAGCCGTCAAAATTTCGACTACGAATGAAGTAGTAACTTTTAATTTTTCGTTATAAAACTTCAGGAGAGGAAATATTTGGTTTCAAGACGCTGGGAATTTCCTTCAGTACTCGCGTTGCAATTTGTTCGGGTGTTTCGCCCTCTTGCGCAGTGATTCGCAAATCGGCTTGGGCGTAAAGTGGTTGTCGTTGTTCAAGCAGCATCCGCAGCTTTAAGATGGGATCAACGTCTTGTAATAGTGGTCTTGTTGTATCCTCTGCTAGGCGAATCATCAGTAGTTCCACTGGTACATCCAGCCAGACAATTAAACCGTGGTGCAGGTAACTCCAGTTTTCTCGGCGTAGAACAATGCCCCCTCCAGTTGCTACAGTTAACTTCGTATAAGCACAAACTTGTGCCAGCACATCACTTTCTAGTTGCCGAAACGCTGCTTCACCTTCGTCTGCAAACAGCTGATTAATCGTTCGTCCTGTTGCTTGAACAATCACCTCATCAGTATCCAAAAACCCGTAACTCAACTCCTGTGCCAGTAAGCGCCCCACCGTCGTTTTACCGGTGCCCATCATCCCAATTAAGTACAGGTTGATTCCTTTAATAGTCATTTGTTAGTTGTTAGTTGTTAGTTGTTGGTTGTTGGTTGTTGGTTGTTAGTGGTTAGTTGTTAGTGGTTAGTTGTTAGTGGTTAGTTGTTGGTGAACCAGCGCGCATGAGGAGGGTTTCCCTCCGTAGGCGACTGGTGAACCCGAAGGGTTGTTGGTTGTTGATTGCTAATTGCTAATTGCTAATTGCTAATTGTTCGTTGCCATTAGCTATTAGCCATTAGCTATTAGCTATTAGCCACTAACCACTAACCACTAACCACTAACAAATATACTTTAAATTTCCGTATTGAGGCGAAGTTCTCTAATATAGTTTTTCAATTGTGCTGCAAAAATTGTATGACTCATGAGTACAGAGCCAAATTTTTCTTCACTTAATTTTAAATTTTCTTCTATTAATCGTTCAGCTAGATACTCCATCCACACTGGATTTTGGAAAAAGCTAGATGCTTGCCTCTCAATTAGCGATCGCCTTTGTAATAACTCCACTGCCTCTAATATTAATCGTTGCGGCACAAAAGGAAAAATTTCTTTTTGCAATTTCCGCACTGAGGCAAAATCTGGATTGAAGGCAAGCCAGGACATAATTAACTTTTCTAAATTAGATAAGCGATTAAACTGCTGGTCTAAAATAGCCCGAATATCGCCAAAAACCATCAGACCCTGTTCTAAAAACTCGGGAAAATTTCCACCAAATAATTCCTGAATAGCTGTAGCAACTAATTTAATAAATAATGGATTGCCAGTATACCACTTAATTATTAGTCTATATTCCTCCTCTTTTAAGTTAGTAAATCCTTTAGCCTTAAGAATTTCCCTACTTTCGGTATTACTTAATCCAGTTAATTTAAATGTGCGAGTAGGTAGTGTTCTTCCTTCGAGAGTAGTAATTTCTTGAGGTTTTTCCCGACTGGTTATTAATAAGCAACTCTGATGTTGAGAGTCTCCTATTCGTCTGAACAACTCCCCATAAGCCTCATAACCTTGACGATAGCGGATTTGGGAGAGAACGTAGCTAGAAGATCCGCTGAATTTTTCAGTCTCCTTGTCAACAAAGGGAGTTCCATCAGCAGAGTCATTGCATAAAATCGAGTCGATGTTATCTAGTATAATGAGACAACGTGAAGAGCGCAAACAATCAATCAATTGTGAAATACTGCTTGACACCGTTTCTGTGCTTAGTGTATCTTGCTGTTGAGATAAAATGGCTCTTATTTGACTTAAGATAACTTCTAGGGGTGGAGCAAGACGGAGCGATCGCCAGATAACATATTCAAACTTATCCTTAATCTGTTCTGCCAGCTTTACAGAGAAAGCAGTTTTACCAATACCACCCATTCCCAAAAGTACTACTAACCGACAGTGTTCTTCAACAATCCACGCTTGAACTTGAGCCATTTCTGTCTTCCTTCCGTGGAAAATACTAACATCAACTGCTTCGCCCCAGTCTTGTTTACGGGATGAGTTCATCATGGTCAAACCAGTTTCTTTTTTTATAATTGTCTTTACTTGACTGTTAATTTGCTCTATTGGCAAACGAGTTTTTTTATACCCTGCTTCTTCTAGCAAATGAGTGACGCGACTCCAGCTTTTCACTTTAACTGGATATCCCGCTTGGTTACTCAGCATTTCTTCTATATATTTATATAAGCCGTTGGAAAGGTAAACCCTAACAGTACTGCTACTACGACTTTTATATACTGTATTAGCAATTTCAGCAGGACTAAAACCGCAAAGTAATCCTCTGAGGAATTTCTTTTCAACAGGTGTTAGGGATTTTCCCTTTGGCGATGCCAAATCTATATATAATTTTTCTAATTCCCAATTATTTTTAGCTTCTATAAATTCTTCTATTTTATTTGACTCAGTTTTGATCATCACCGTTATTTATTTAAAGTAATTTAGGCAACATCTTAACGATTTATATGTAAAGCCAGAATAAATAAATGTTGAATTTATAACAAATTTAATAACGCTTGTTAGGTGAATTTTCAGTTATAGCTCAGGTATCTTTAGGCTTAACGGAAATTTACTAAAACTTTTCTGAAACTTTATCCAAACAATATTCGTCTGCTTACAGGAGGCAGAATTTTCTACAAGCGTAGGCTAATTCTAGTCTGGTCCAATACTGTGTCTCTACCAGCACACTATTGGCATCCCAATCTCTAGTTGCCACAGGCTCTAGTTTCATCACCTAAGTGATTATCTTTAGTTCAAGGTGTAAAATATGACTCATTTTCTCAGATTGTGCAGCAAAGCTTTAGTCAACCTAACGGTTGAGGTATAAAGACTACTGCATAACTTATCTATATAAAGCTGTATAAATATGTGTGGTCGTTTGAGGTTTCAACCATGATTCGGATTCGTGACGTTGTGCAAAAAGCTTTAGCAACTGGCTATCTGACGGTTGAAGCAGAAAACCAGTTGCGACATCTGCTGACAACCCGGTATGATGTGGAAGATTTTAATGCTTTTATGACTTTGCAAGAAGCTGCCATGACAGGTAAAGTCAAGCAGGAGTCTCGTGAACGTTGTGGTATCTAGTAGAAACCGAAGATTTTTGGTTTCTAACTCACTTACGCGAACGCTTATCCTTATCCTCAGAATCGTCCTCATCAAACAACCCCCAATCATCATCGTCGGTACTCTTAGTAGTCGGGGGTTGATATGGAGGTACGATGACTCGGTAATCAGCATCGTAGACTGATTCAGTTTTTCCCACTCCGGAATTTTTTGGTTCTTGGTAGCTGTAGGAGTAAACCGAACCAGACTTAGAACTGCTTTTAGGTTCTTGTTGACGTTCGTAGGTATCAGAGTCTCTGATTTGTGTATTTTGCGGACTGGAGTTAGACGTAACATTATTGTTTTCGTCAAAGTCCCAATCATCATTTGCACTGCGGTCTGTGTCCCAATCATCAAGTTCGTCACTTGTTCTTGGGTCTGCTTCACTAACTGTTGATGGGGGCGCTTGTTTTCGAGGGAATGGTTCTTCCCTACGCGTCCTGTTTGCCACACGAGGTGAAGTTGCTGGTGACTTAAGCGGGGTTTGGCGTTGTTGTCCCGTTAAATTAAACAAGCCAGCGATCAACAAAGACGTAACAGCACCAGCAGCAGTACTAAACAAAATCCATATTGCCAATGGTAATGCTTGAGTTCGCATACCCAAAAATACCAGCGGTAGGACAGGTGACCAGTTTTGCACTAACAACAGCGTTAGTGTTCCCAATACCGCTACCAACAGAATTAAGCGAATTACAGCCATAGTTAGTTGTTGGTTGTTAGTTGTTAGTTGTTGGTTGTTAGTTGTTAGTTGTTGGT
>CAXTSI010000572.1:0-5256 GCA_964246695.1 uncultured bacterium | reverse complement strand
AATTAGCAATTAGCAATTAGCAATTAGCAATTAGCAATTAGCAATTAGCAATTCCTAGTTTAAAAAGATACAAAGTAGGGGAACACTGAAATTAACCCAAAGCCAGTTAAGGCGATGGCTATGGGAACCGTCTCCAAAGGAAATGTGACCGTGGTATTGTTTTGCAAGCGTATTAGTTTATTGATTGGTTCTACCCTGCTCTTGTTAGTAGCTCTACCGAGAGTGAGTACTGTAGCGATCGCACAAACGGCGACCAGCCAAAAAACTGATAGTCCTGTTCCGCCAAAATCCGAGTTTACCCCTGCTTACCCAGCTTCTCCACCACCGCCAAGAATTGACGAATTACCCGATCGACGGCGATTGCGGGAGCGTTTGCTAGAAACAGATTATCGCGTTAGTGCATTGTTCGGTGATTTTACAGGTAATCTCTGGGTAGGTTCTTGGCAGGGGTTGTCGCGGATTGACCCGAACACTGGTAAGATTTTAGCTCGCGTTAGTTTACCGAATGTCGCCATAGGCGCTTTAGCCCAAGACAAAGTTGGACGCTTATGGGTAGGAACCTATGAGGGATTAAAGCGAGTAGACCCCCGTACCAGCGAAATTACAGCGGAAAATATATTTTTGCCTTCTAAACGGGTGTTGTCTTTGTTAGTTGACAAACGGGGTTATTTGTGGACAGGAACAGATAACGGCTTAGTCTTAATTAGCCCCGACGAAGGCTTGATCATGACGACATTAAAAAATCTTCCTGGTGTCAGTGCTAATGCTCTAACTTTAGATGCTGAAAGTCAACTTTGGGTTGGGACTCTTGATGGATTAGTGCGAGTGAATACCGCCAGCGCTTTGATTATGGACCGCATCGACAATTTACCAGGGACGACTGTCCAAGCCTTAGCTATTAGTCCACAAGGATTGATTTGGGCGGGAATGCCCAATAATTTGCTAGTCATTAACCCAAAAACTGGTATAGTACTGCGGTCTGTAACTCCTCTGCGTGGACGTAACGTCAAAGCCATACGCTTTGCCAAAGATGGCAGTGTCTGGGTCGGTACTAATGATGGTTTGCTACGATTAAACCCAAATACCGGAGCAATGCTTGACCAAGTTCCCGGTCTTCCTTCTAGCCGTGTTCTTTCCCTAGAACCAGACATCGGCAATAAATTGTGGATTGGCACTAGTGAAGGTCTGGCTTGGTTAATGCCTAAAATGGAAAGTGCAAAACCCCATCTTGCTTTTAGTCACGCTGTAAAGTAGATAATTGCTAATCGCTAATCGCTAATGGCTAATAGTAACAATTAGCAATTAGCAATTAGCAATTAGCAATTAACAATTAGCAATTAGCAATTAGCAATCCAAAATCTAAAATGCCAATCACCACCCAGCAATTAATCCAATGGAAACAACAGGGACGTTCTATTGTGGCATTGACCGCTTGGGATTATGCGATCGCCCAACTATTAGATGCGGCTGGGGTGGACTTAATCTTGGTGGGTGACTCGATGTCAGTAGTGCTAGGGTATGAAACAACAATACCAATTACCCTAGAAGAGATGCTGCACCATGCTAAATCTGTGCGTCGGGGCGTGAAACGAGCCTTAATGGTCGTAGATTTGCCATTTTTAACGTATCAAGAAAGTCTTGAGCAAGCGATGCACTCAGCTGGGCGAGTGCTTAAAGAGACAGGCGCTCAAGGGGTTAAGTTAGAGGGTGGGTATCCAGCAATGGCCCAAACCATTGCCCGTTTGGTGCAAGCCGGAATTCCGGTAATGGGTCATGTGGGTTTAACACCGCAATCAGTACATCAACTCGGGTTGCGCCAACAGGGTAAGACTGAGGAAGCCGCACAGAGGGTTTTACTTGAAGCGATCGCCATAGAACAAGCCGGTGCATTTTCCATAGTGTTAGAGCATATCCCCGCTCATTTGGCATCAGAAATTACCCAAAGACTCAGTATTACCACTATTGGTATTGGTGCAGGACCTCACTGTGATGGACAAGTTTTAGTGACATCAGATGTACTTGGTCTTTCCGAAAAGCAACCACCATTTGCCAAAGTTTATACAAACCTGCGGGAGACAATTACCAAAGCCGTGCAAGATTATGCTGCGGAAGTTCGAGAACGAAAGTTTCCACAATAGCAGGGTGGGCACTACCCACCATAGAAAATCACAGCACTCAGCACTTATAGCCGTTTTCAACTGAGTGAAGTACAGGCAATTGTAGGGGCACAACAATGTTCATTGGTGTCAACTTAAGACGAAATCTGTTTCGCTGCACGGTTTTGCCCTCACCCCTGTCCCCTCTCCCAAGTCTGGGAGAGGGGAGTCAGTCCTCTTATCCCCCTTCTCCCAATTTGGGAGAAGGGGTTAGGGGATGAGGGCAACCTTTAAATGCTTGGCTTACTTAGCTTTTACGTTAAGTTGACACCAATGAACAATGTTGTGCCCCTACCCGTGTACCGCATGCAAATGAAAATCGCTCTAATATGACTACTACATGAACACCCTCTTAACTTTGAGTGTCTTGGTTTTTTTCTGTTTCTATTTCTCGTCTGATCTTTTCTTCAATTTCTTTCTCTAGTTTCTGGCGAATTTTTTCCTCTAGTTCTCTCTCGATTTCCTGCCGAACTTTTGCCTTCATCTCTTGTTCTTTCTGAAGTTCTTTTTTTCTTTGTTTTTCACTGTCTATTTCGGCTCTCTTCCTAATTGCTTCCTCTGCAATGCGAATATTTTCTTCTATTGGCACTCCTTCTGGAGTATATAGCGGTCCATACCATGTCGCTTCTGAGTCAGGAGGATTGCGGCGACTAAACAGGACACGTATCGCTTCATCATCTTCTCGATGTGCAAGCACATAGGCTTTTAGTTCTGCTTTGGTCATTTCTTCAAAATTCGGTTTCATCTAAAAACCTCCAAAGTCCATTAGGGGCTTTCGCATCCTACGCTGAAAATTTATTTACATACTTAATGTTATTTGCGCTCTTTTTACTTATCAGCAGATAGATGCACAGCTTATTAGTAGCCTAAAGACTCTTTCTTTTGTTCTCTTGCTCAATGCGCTGCTTTATCGCTTCCTCTGCTATGCGGATATTTTCTTCTATCGGTACACCGTCTTCAGTAACCATCGGTCCGTACCATGTTGCTTCCGAGTCTGGAGTACGGCGACTATAAAGGACACGCAAAGGCTCAACATCATCGCGGTGTGTAAGTGCATAACCTATCAGTTCTTTGTTAGTCATCGCTTGAAAATTCGGTTGCATCTAAAAACCTCCAGCGTCCATTAGGGGGTACGACAATTTGAAGTTCCTCACCTGCAAAAATGAATACAACACCAGTTTGGTCATCAAAACGGAATAGCTCAATGTTCCGATAGCTATTAGATAACATCTGACAGACTCGCAGGCAGGCTATGGCTTGTTCATCTGTTGGGTAAATAGTCGTTTCCTCAATTGTGACATAAACAATATAAGCTGTCTGTAGCGACAACAGTCTCTCTACAAGGTTATGGGGCAATACGGTTCAGCTTGTAGAGACTTCGTCCGATCGCGTCTCTACATAGGTTATGAACCGTATTGGGTTATAAGGAATAAGCACATTCCGATGAACACAAATCGCCCACACAATCTTTGTTCTACAAAAATTTTGTTTTGTCTACCTCATACAAAGAATATTTCCCAGAAATTCCAGGTAGCTAGGTGATAATAAATATACCTACCATTAGAAGCACAGTTATGATCTGCTGCCTCAATCAAGCTTGCCACAATCCCCCTTGTACTGATGACACAAGATTTTGCTCTCACTGCGGCACAGGATTGGTGGTGCTGAGAAACCGCTATCGCCCTGTAAAATCATTGGGCGGCGGGGGATTTGGTAAAACTTATCTGGCAGAGGATATTGACAAGCTTCAGGAAAAATGTGTCATCAAGCAATTTGCACCACAAGTACAGGGAACAGGCGCACTTCAGAAGGCAACAGAATTATTTGAACAAGAAGCAAGGCGACTACAACAGTTGGGGGAACATCCACAAATCCCTACGCTTCTGGCATATTTTGAACAGGATAATCGCCTGTATTTGGTGCAGCAATATATCGACGGGCAGAATTTATTGGCTGAATTACAACAGCAGGGCATTTTGAGTGAGCAAAAGATTCGGGATTTATTGCTCGATTTGTTAAATATTCTTCAGGAAGTTCACAAGCAGCAAGTCATTCACCGGGATATCAAGCCAGAGAATATTATTCGTCGTCGTGATGGCTCCTTAGTGTTGATTGATTTTGGTGCATCAAAACAACTGACAAAGACAGCGATGAATCACCCAGGGACAGCGATCGGTTCTTTTGGTTATGCATCATTAGAACAAATGCAGAGAGGCGAAGCGTATCCAGCAAGTGATTTATACAGTTTAGGTGCAACTTGCTTTCATCTGCTAAGTGGACTTCACCCTTGGGAACTTTGGAAGAGACAAGGCTATGGCTGGGTTGCTCATTGGCATCAGCATTTGCAGCAACCACTGAGTCAAGAATTGGGGCATATTGTGGATAAATTGTTGCAAGAAGATCGTCAGCAGCGTTATCTATCAGCAGCAGAAGTGTTAGAAGAGTTGAATCAACCGCCACCGCCACCAGAACCCCATACTCAACCCACTGCAAATCAAACATCATCGCCACCACCACAAACCAAGCCATCATCACAACCAGTAGTTTTAAAACAAAATGCTCAGATCGGAAAAAGATTGCTGCTAAGTGGTGCGATCGCCCTTTTAGGGTTAGTTGGAACTCAAATCTATAGTTATGTTCGTATTACCAGCTTACCTATATTTAGCAGCTTCTTCCTAGAAAGAACTCTCACAGATTACTACTCGGTTAATTCCGTCGCTATCAGCCCAGATGGCAAGACTCTTGTCAGTGGTAGTGGAGACAGCACTACTGTCATTGGTCTTGCAGACAACAATATCAAACTGTGGAATCTCACAACCGGAGAGCAAATCCGCACCCTCCAAGGGCATTCTGAGCCGGTTAGTTCCGTCGCCATCAGCCCGGATGGTAAGACCCTTGCCAGTGGTAATCTTGCAGACAGCACTATCAAACTGTGGAATCTCGCAACCGGAGAGCAAATCCGCACCCTCCAAGGGCATTCCTACTGGGTTAGTTCCGTCGCCATCAGCCCAGATGGTAAGACACTTGTAAGTGGTAGTGTAGACAACACTATCAAACAGTGGAATCTTGCAACAGGAGAGCAAATCCGCACCCTCCAAGG
>CAXTSI010000571.1:0-5295 GCA_964246695.1 uncultured bacterium | reverse complement strand
GCAATTAGCAATTAGCAATTAGCAATTAGCAATTAGCAATTAGCAATTAGCCATTGACTAAAAATCAAAACAACTATCCTTGAGAGATTTTCTCTTGGACGGTACTGCAGGCAATGCCGTCCCCTCTGCTGCTTCGACTAAGGCTCGCGCCACGCGATCTGCATAACGATGGGAAAACGACCAAATTAGAGGTGATAACCAACCGCGTAGAGTGACAGAATAAGACACACAAGTGCCACAAACAGTGGACTCTACATGGTAAGTAACCCGTTCCTCTACGCCAGGAATTGCCAGCACTCGTACACTCAGCAACTCTCTGGGATTAACGCGCTCCACAAAAATGCGAATGGGAATCGGCGACAAGCGTGTCACCGCCTGGTAAATCAATCCGGGTTTGGGTACTAATCCGTAGGGGACGTTGGTACTTTTTAACAGTGGATGCCAGGAAACATCTGCTAAGTCCACCACTTTTTGCCACAGTTCATCTACAGAAGCAGAACTGATCTCTCGATAAGTCCGCACCAGAGAAACGCAAAACCGACGACGTTTGCGGTGGATTAATTTGGACAACCAAGCTCGCATTTCCCTAATCCTCCTGGCTATAAGCTTTTTGGTAATGGCATCGTCGGCAACTGTAGTCACCTCCTTTATCAAACTCTCTCAAAATTACCCTCAGTATGGCAAGTGACTACTTAATTAAAGACGCCAACATTCCTCTGTGAGGTTTTTATGAAGTTTTCCTAAGGGGGTTGAAACCGTGGTCTTTGAGGACATTAGAATTATCAGTTTGAGATGCCTTGCCGGATCTCATCCTAAATCTGGAAGCTTCTAGATTTTCAGACGAATCGCAATTTTTGATCAAAAAGCTGAAAAAACGATTAACAGTATACGAGCCTATACGCATTTGAGGGAAAATAACTTTAGTTGTGCCCATCCCGCCATGTAAATGCTTGAGCTTTGGAAAGGGTGTAAGGACTTAGGGGCATGGGGGCTAATTGTTAAAAGCCAGTCTGACATTGCCCTACACCCTTATACCCCACACCCCAAGGGAATTGAAAAATTTTGTTGTTTTCACAAAAATTGTAATTTAGGTTCTTGAGTTTATGTTGACCGACTCCCAACCCAGAACTACCCCAGCAGAAGAAGCCGAATTTTTGCCACCAACTGACGCCAAAATAAGGGTCCGTCAGTTTCTACAGCAGTTGCAAGACCAAATTAGTCAAACGTTGGCAGATTTGGATGGTGTAGGGAATTTTCAAGAAGATACATGGGAGCGCCCAGAAGGCGGTGGAGGGCGATCGCGCATCCTACGTGAAGGTGCAATATTTGAACAAGCTGGTGTCGGTTTTTCGGAAATTTGGGGTGACAATTTGCCACCGTCAATTTTAGCGCAACGCCCAGAGGCAGCAGGACACAAGTTTTTAGCCACAGGCACATCAATGGTGTTACATCCTCGCAATCCTTACGTGCCAACGGTTCACCTCAATTATCGCTACTTTGAGGCCGGACCAGTGTGGTGGTTTGGTGGCGGTGCTGATTTAACCCCCTACTACCCGTTTGCCGAAGATGCGGCACATTTCCATAAAACCCTGAAGCAGGCTTGTGATGCTCATCATTCAGAGTATTACCCAGTGTTCAAGCGCTGGTGTGATGAATATTTCTACCTGAAACATCGTGGAGAAACGCGGGGTATTGGCGGTCTGTTTTTTGATTACCAAGATGGTATAAGTCAGTTGTATCGCGGTCCCCATGCAGATGATGCAGCGGCTATTTACAGCAACCAACTTGGTACTCCCGCACCACGCACTTGGGAAGAGTTGTTTGCTTTTGTGCAAGACTGTGGTTTCGCCTTTTTACCTAGCTACGTACCAATTGTAGAACGACGACATGGAATTGAATATGGCGATCGCCAAAGGAATTTTCAACTGTATCGTCGGGGAAGGTACGTAGAATTCAACTTGGTTTATGACCGAGGCACAATTTTTGGTTTGCAAACCAACGGACGCACTGAATCAATTTTGATGTCATTACCGCCCTTGGTACGCTGGGAATACGGCTACCAACCCGAACCAAATTCCCCTGAAGCCGAGTTGTACAGCACCTTCCTTAAGCCTCAAGATTGGGTAAACTGGACACCTAAATAGGGGTCAGGAAGAGACGTGACGGCGGAACGTTTGTACGTCCGTCCGGAGTCAGAAGAAATCCCATGTAAGACACAGCCAGGAGCTTCAATAAAGATGCTATTGTGACTCCTGGCACCTGAACGTCAGTCTGCTGTAACTTGGGAGACACTATTCGCCATTCTTACGGAGGGTTTCTCTCCTTATAACTGCTGAGGAGCCACGAGGTGCTCCTCCTAGCTCCTCAGCACATGCGACTTTATTTAGTAATTTATACTACTAAAGGTAAGTACTTAGCAATAAAAAAGACAGTTGTAGCTCTATCAATAAATTCTGTTGTTGGTGAGCTAACTAAATAACTAAATCATGAGGTTATTATAGTTACAGTTCCTGCCACAAAGCCTATTATCTTCTCAAAGTGAGATGGATGGCGGTGGGAGAGTTAGATATTATTGGTTAGTAGTTAGTGGTTAGTAGTTAGTGGTTAGTATATTTTTTAACAATGAACAACTATCAACTATCTACTATCAACTATCAACCAGTAGATTTTGAGAGTGCCAAGGGGAAGCTTAGTGATCAATATAGAGCAAAAAACTTATACAACGCAAGACGGAAATACTGTTATCATTTTGACACCAGCAGGTCGCCTGGATATTACCACAGCTTGGCAATTTCGCTTAAAGTTGCAAGAGTGTATTTCCAAGCTCAGCCGCCATGTAGTTGTCAATCTCGGTCAGGTGAATTTTATTGACAGTTCTGGCCTCACATCTTTGGTAGCTGGAATGCGAGATGCTGATAAAGTTAAGGGCAGTTTCCGCATCTGTAATGTGCATCCAGAAGCAAAACTAGTGTTTGAAGTCACCATGATGGACACAGTCTTTGAAATCTTTGAAACTGAGGAGGAAGCTTTAGAAGGTGTACCTCGCAGTATCGCCAGCTAAGAATTAAAAATTAAAAATTAAAAATTAAAAATTAGGCATTCTTAACTTTTAATTTTTAATTTTGCATTTTTAATTCTTCTGACGCTTGGTGTAGCGAAATGGTCCTACAATCGCTCCCCAAGTCGCTTTTCCTGTGGCTGGGTCAATTCCTTTGTCGTAGCTAATAAATTCATCTTGAGTTGCTTCAAACGAAAGTGCAACTTGCACGGTATTGCCAAGATAAGTAAAGCAGCAACGAGTTTCTGGAGGTGGGGTAGCAGCGAACTTATAACGGTGTTCGGCTAGTTTCTGCTCTTTAACGTTGAGAATGCAGCCTGGGAGTAGATCTATTTGGTCGGTTGTCAACCTATCTAGTAAAGCGGGGTTGCAACCGCCACCACTAAAGGCGGTTGGGTCTTTAAACATGTAGTACTGTACTTGCAGGGGTGCATCAGGGTTGCTGACGAACATCAGCCGCATAATCCGCTGACGGTAAGGTCGATCTAGGTTAACGATATTCGCTTGTTCGGCAAACAGAGTAATGCTGTCTTCTGGAAACAAAGGTACAGGTCTTTGCCACAAACGTAGATGAACGTACCAAACAGGCTCTGCAAGAGCTTGTTCCCGATTATCAAATTCACCAGTTAAGTAGTCAGCTAAGGCAAGTAACTGTGGCGAGAAGCTCATAGTGCTTAGATAAAATTATAATTTTTTTTGGCATGCTTAAGTATTTGCGGGTGTTCAAGTCCCTATGGCAAGGCTTGGATGATGGTTTTAGCCAACTTCCTCCTGTTTTTTGCCCCCCTTGGTCATTCGCACGAAACATCTGCTTAGCATGCATTGTAAATTAATAAGTATCCAGCGCCAACCTAAACTTGGCAAACTCGCCCAGAAGCGAGAAAATAAACATACGTTGCCCTGTAAATTTTATTTGTGAATAACGTCCGTACGGTCTCTGATACAAAGCGAACTTTCTATACTCTTCATACGCGTCCGATAAATACAATTTATCGTCGGATTGTGGAAGAGTTGATGGTGGAAATGCACCTGCTGTCAGTAAATGTCGATTTTAGCTACAACTCAATTTATGCCTTGGGCGTCGTCACCACCTTTGAACGTTTCATGCAAGGCTACGAACCAGAACGGGACAAGGAGTCAATTTTTAACGCCCTCCTTCAAGCTGTACAAGAAGATCCACAACGCTATAAACAGGATGCTCAAAGGTTAGTTGGTTTAGCTAAAAGTTTACCACCTAGAGAATTAATTGCGTGGTTAAGCCAAACAAATCTGAGCGAGCAAGATGCCGAGTTGCAATTTTCACTTGCAGCGATCGCTAAGAATCCTAACTTCAAATACAACCGCTTGTTTGCTATCGGTTTATTTTCTTTGTTGGAATTGTCAGACCCAGAATTAGTCAAAGACGAAAAGCAACGCACTGAGGCGTTGAAAACTATTGCCAATGGCTTACACTTATCTGACGATAAACTCAATAAAGATTTGGAGCTATACCGTTCTAACTTAGACAAGATGGCACAAGCTGTGGTGGTTATGGCAGATATGCTTTCAGCAGATCGGAAAAAACGCGAACAGCGTACTCAAAAATCAACTACCATTGCTCCACCAACTACCAATGAATAGTGAGGAGTGAGGAATGAGGAGTGAGGAATGAGGAGTGAGGAATAAAAATTTATAACTCCTAACTCCTAACTCCTAACTCTTAACTCCTCACTCCTCACTCCTATCGCCTAACTCCTAACAATCCGTAAATTAGGCTGCTGATAATAGATAGGGTAAACGCCCCTATAACAGCACTCCAAATGCCGAAGCGCAAGCGAAATCCCTCTACTAACCTGGCTGCCAGTCCAAAACACACAACAGTGATAATAAATGTTAATAAGTCGGACAACAAGTCAACCGTGACAATATTTAATGGTGCAAATGCTACGAGTAAAATAGGTCTAATTACTGCTGTTACAATACCGAGAACAGCTGCGGAAATAAAGGGATTAAGAGGAGGATCAATTTCAACTCCTAGAGTGGGTAATTTGCTAATAATGTACAAGCTAATAGATGTTACCACCCAAACAATAAAAATCGTCCGAAGATCCATTACCACAATCCCTGAAACTTAAACGGCTATTGGCGAAAAACTGCTCAAAAGATACTTGTAAACATTTGTAAATTACCAGAAATCGTGCCGTTTTGCAGGATTTACTTTGGATGTTTTTAGGTTTGGGGCGTGGGGGAGTTGGGGG
>CAXTSI010000570.1:0-5310 GCA_964246695.1 uncultured bacterium | reverse complement strand
ACTCCCCACTCCCCACTCCCCCTACTTTTAAGGGTGCCATCGCTACCGATGTTGAGCAGCTCCCGTCTGCTCCTTCTACTTGTTTTGTGGTAGCCCATGGCGTTTTCAGATGACGATCGATAGCAGCTTGTAACCAGGCAGCATCTAACTGTGCTGGTGAAGCTGCATCTACTCCCCAGCGCCAACCGAGAAAGATAGAACGCTCAGTTGCTACTACTGCTGCGGGATGATCTTTGGAATCCCAAACAGCAGCAGATTGATTAGTTAAATCATCAGCAATCACAACGCCACCGCGCACGGGACCAAAGAGTCCTTTTTGGCTTGCCCATTCCTGCGTCTTAACTTTTGAAGGTTGTAGCTTTTGCAAACCATTGAGACTGAATCCCCAATAACCTCCTAGAAGCGATCGCAACAACTGACGCACTCCAGGTCCTGACAAACTTCCTACTGGACCGGTAGCAATCAAGCGCCCACCCTTGCTCATCCATTCTTCTATGGCGATCGCTTGTGCTGGCGTTAATGTCTCCACATTTGGTAACAACAACATCCGACGATTGCCCAAATCTGCTGCATTCTTCACATTATCTAGAGAAATTACACAATACTTCACCCCAGCCGCCTGCAAGCGATTTGTTATGCCCGTCCACTGACTCGCATTTTCTTGACTCTCCACTACGCTTAATACAGGTTCAGAAGTCGTCCCCGTTACTGGCAAAATGTGAAATAAATAAACAATTAAAAATTGAAAATTCAGAATAAATAATTTAGTTTTTTTGTTCATTGCTAATTGCTAATTGCTAATTGCTAATTGCTAATTGCTAATTGTGAGTCCAGTCCTGTTCGCGTAAGCGTTGCGTTAGCCGGTACTCCGGCGTCAGCGTCTCCCCTTGGGAGAAGGCGGGTTTCCCGCGCCCTCTTAACTGGCGCTCCCGTTGGGCTAATTGCTAATTGCCAGTCTGACCTTAGCTTTTCAGGTGACGCTCGTGCCTAGGAACGCAATCTTCGATGCGCTACTCGTCTCCCCGAATGAGAAGATCGCCAGTTCTCTAGGAAAGGAAACCTTTCTTCTCACTAGCACTCCTACGCTGCGCCAACAAGACTGGACTCACCATTAGCCATTAGCCATTAGCCATTAGCCATTAGCCATTAGCTAAAAATCTTTTATACAGGTCTTGATTAATTCTTCAACTCCTGCTACTGGAAATATTTTTGTATTCAGTTGGCAAGCCACTTCCTCAACACTTATATCATCTAAAAATATCAATTCACCATGTTTCAGCATTACGTTTGGCAGCAAAATTCCATCTCCCAAATCTTGTCCCTGTAATTTTAAAAGCAAATCATGACCAGTTAGCAAGCCTGTCACTGTAATACTCTGTCCCCAGTAATCGCTGTTCAAAGCACACATATTGACCTCTAAACCCTCAACAGAGTTCAATCGCTTGACGAGCGGTTGAAATGCTTGTTCTACTGCGTTGCCAACAACCCAAGTCAATTTTCGCCCTGGCACTTTTGGCGGTAGCAAATTTTTGGCGGCGGCTGCAAATTGTTCCAGAAACAAACGAATAGAACCAACACCGTTGTCGATTTGGGGATAATCTTCATACTCAGATTCACACGGTAATTCTTCTCCTGCAATCAAAAACCACTCATCGGCTAACCAAGCAAAGGTGGAACCTAACTCTCGCTGAAATTGCTGAGAGAGCGATCGCACTTGGGAAATCACTTCAACAGCTTTTTCGGGCGTTACAGGTGTAAGTTCGTCTTGAGGCGGACGAAACCGCGTCAGACCCACTGGAACTACTGCTACAGAAGCAACAGCAGGTACTTCGCCTGTATGAAAAGACGCTAAATCTCGTAAGGTTTGTTCCAAGTATATGCTATCATTGATACCAGGACATACCACAACTTGTGCGTGAATTTGCAGTCGCTTTTCTTGAAACCACTTGATTTGCTCTCTGATTTTTCCAGCACGGGGGTTTTTCAGCAGTCTAATTCTGACTTCGGGATCGGTAGCATGGACAGAAACATATAAGGGAGACAGCCGGAGAAGTTCTATCCGCTGCCATTCCCGTTGTGGCAAATTGGTTAAAGTCAGGTAGGAACCATACAAAAAGCTCAGCCGATAATCGTCGTCTTTCAGGTATAAGCTTGAGCGCTTGTCTGGTGGTTGTTGGTCAATAAAGCAAAACGGGCAGTGGTTATTACACTGAATTAAACCATCAAATAGTGCGGTTTCAAACTCTAGCCCCAAGTCTTCGTCGTAGTCTTTTTCGATTTCAATGCAATGAGTTTTACCAGCAGCGTCTAAGGCTTCCAGTTCTAGCACTTCATCAGCACATAAAAACCGATAATCTATCAAATCGCGAGGACGTGTGCCGTTGATGCTAACGATCGCATCTCCCGGTTCAAATCCAATTTCTGCGGCGATGGAATCAGGTAATACTTTAGTAATTCGGGCGGGATGAATGGTAGTCATGAGTGAGGAGTGAGGAGTTAGGAGTGAGGAGTCATTACTATGGACTCTTGATTATTAACTATTTTTCAACAGTCCAAAGCCGATCGCCCCCAATATTAGTACACCAAACACCAAGCGATACCAAATAAATACCCAAGTGCTTTGGGTTTTGAGGAAGCGTAGCAATCCAGCAATTGCCAAATAGGAAAATACCGCCGATGAAATGACGCCAACTATCAGAGAAACTATTCCTGCACCTCCTAACCCTTCAAGTAAAAGATCTTTTAACTCGACTAACCCAGCTAAGGTAATGGCAGGAATACCCAGCAAAAAGGAAAACCTTGCAGATGTTTCCCGTTCTAAACCCATAAATAGCCCCGCACTCAGGGTGGAACCAGAGCGAGAAACGCCAGGGATTAATGCCAGACTCTGAGCTAAACCCATCAATACTCCATCCCTCATTGTCAGGTGTTCAAAGTCGCGTTGACGCTTGCCCAGTTTTTCTGCTAGTCCCAATAATATAGACATAACAATAGAAGCAATGGCGATCGCTCCTAGGCTTCTGATGGGTGAATGATTAAAGTCTGGAATCAACTTTTTGATCAAAAGTCCAAAAAAGATGATGGGCATTGTTCCCAAGATAATTCCCATACACAGGCGCAAGTCATAGTCAGCGTAATCTGAGTGGGCGATCGCTCTGATGGCACCCAGGCAAATTCGTCTGAGATCGCGCCAAAAATACCACAGCACGGCGGCAATACTGCCCAACTGAATCACAGCGGTAAAACCTACCCCCGGATCGCCCCAATTGAGTACCACTGGCACGACTTTTAAATGCGCCGTGCTACTGATAGGTAGGAATTCGGTCATTCCTTGCACGAAGCCTAAAATTATGGCTTGCACAATATTCATTTGTGACACCCCATCTGTTCCTACGCTAGGCTGGATGCCAAGAACTTTTATCGGTAATGTCGCCACCGAGATAGTTGTGGATGCTGCACTTAAAAGCAGGAATAATTGATAACGTTTCGCTATAACCATCAGTTTCCTTGTGATTGACTATTCAGGATTTTTCAATAACCCAGCCGTAAGGCTCTTAATGAAGTTACCTTGCGCTCAGCCAAAAAGTGTAAAGGACTTCCAAATAAAAAAGCATCAAACTTTATGCTGTGTTGTTGGTTTTTCCAGGCGGTATTATAAGCTATTCAACATCTAGGTAAATCTGAAATGCCCAGGGGGGGGGATTTATGTTATGATTATTTAAATAAGATAAAGTTAAGTAACAAATATTAAAAACCTTGGTCAACAAAACATTGTCCTCTTACAGTACCAATACTGCCTCGATTTATACTGAATTACCGAAAGTCCTAGAGACTGACACAAAAACGCAGGGACAAAGAGAGCAATTTTTCTTTCCCCCACTTTCCCTCTCTCCTACTCAGACTAGCTACCCATCTGTATATCTACCTCAAACTTCTGTCCAAAAAACGTGGACAATATTTGCGGCGGCAGTATTTCTAGTGTCTGTGCCAGTATTTATCGAAGCGCCACTAGTGCGATCGCATCCTTTTTTGAGTTTAGCGTTGACAGCAGGTTGGGTGTGGTTGAGTTTCCGATTAATGTCACGTCCTGCAACCTATGTTTGGGGAGATCTACTCTTAGGGTTTAGCTGGAGTTGGATGTGCGGCTCAATTTACTGGAGTTGGCTGCGTTGGGAACCGTTATGGCACTTGCCAGTAGAGGCAGCAGCTTTACCATTTGCTTTGTGGTGTCTAAGTCGGAATTGGGGCAAAGTGGGTAACTGGTTTTATTTGGGTTCTTTATTTGGTACCGTATTGACCGACGTATATTTCTACCTAGTAGATTTGATGCCTTATTGGCGGCAAATCATGCGCGTAGAACCAATCAATGCGTCACTAGTTTTACAAAAGGCAAGTGCGCAAGTACATACGCCTTGGGGACAAACCTGGGCGATCGTACTTGCAGGAGTGCTGTTGACAGTAGGGATTTTACCCTTACGTCAAAAACAGTGGCACTGGTATGCCTTTAGTGGGGCAGTATTAAGTACAATTTTGGTAGACAGCTTATTTCTGCTAGCGGCGATTTTTGCATGAGAGCAGATTGGGGAATGGGGAATATGTTCCCTATTCCCCATTCCCCAATAGCAGTAAGTATTGTGGATATTAATAAGATGTATATTAGTTTCTGATAACTGCTGTGTGTTGATTAAGCTATCAGCTTTTAATCAAGAGTCAACAGTCAATGGTCAGTAGTAAAAAAAACTATGGACTATGGACTGTAGACTCCTAACCAGAGAAAGCTTTTAGCTTCAAGCTTTTATTTCATTTTGAAAGAAAGAGGTAGAAAAATGGTGAAAAAATTGTTGCGAACCTTAACAGTGTTTAGTTTGTTGGTGGGATGCTGGGGATGGTTGGGAACACCTCAGATAGCCCAAGCTGCTCATTTCAGCGGTGTTACTCTTCAATCAGTTCCAGTACTGGCAGTTGAGGAAACTCAAGCGCTGCGGAACCGGGCAGATGAGATGCTGGGAACGGAATTCGGTAAAAAAATTGACTTGAATAACACTAACGTGCGAGCTTTTCAACGGTATCCAGGGCTGTATCCCACCCTAGCTAGAAAAATCATCGCTAACGCTCCTTATGAGAAGGTAGAGGATGTGTTGAATCTTGGAGGTTTGAGCGATCGCCAAAAAGAAATCTTGCAGGCAAACCTACCTCACTTCACGGTAACAGAGACAGAAGCTACCTTCAATGAGGGATTCGATCGCGTTAACAACGGTATCTATAGATAGATGAAGTAGGGGGAGATGAGTCCGTAGGGGGAGTAGGGGG
>CAXTSI010000569.1:0-5332 GCA_964246695.1 uncultured bacterium | reverse complement strand
AGTCTCTTTGTAAGCATAAAGTGAGCAACTTGCTCAACTTATCCTTACAGTGACACCAGTGTCTTTATGTGCGCTGCCGTCTGCTCAATCTCCTCTGCTGTTGCTATTCATCAAAATGTGAGTATGCATGCGGAAGCCGCTTCTACACGGACCTCGCCTTCGACATCACTCTGAGCGTAGGGCTTTGACTGGGTCGAGCTGGCTGGCGCGCAGGGCGGGGGGCAGACCAGCTCCCACTCCCACCAGTAGCGCTGACCCTAACGAGATCGCCGCGATACTGCCGTCATACTGGTAAGGCAAGTTAAAAGTATCGGCGATCGCCAATGTCAATCCATGCACCACCCCAAGACCCACTGTTCCTCCCAGAACGCTCAAAAGCGCCGACTCCACAATAAACTGCAGCATGATTTCCACCTTGGTTGCTCCCACTGCCCGTCTCAAACCAATTTCAGCAGTTCGTTCCGTCACAGAAGCGATCATAATATTCGCAATCCCAACACCGCCAACCAGCAGGGCGATCGCTCCCACCACAGCTAATCCCCGTGATGCCATCTCAAGAGTTTGCCGCTGCTGTAGGATGTCGTCCACATTGTTCCAAGACGAAAATTTTTGACCGGGAAATCGCTGCTTCAGCAATTGGTTGGCTTGGTTGCTCAACTCTTCCAGGTCTTCGAGTTTGTTAGGGCGCATTTGGATACTACCAATGTCGCGGCTACCTGTCAGAGCATTATAAACAGACATCGGTACATACAGTTGACCTGTTGGGGGTGCTTTTTCATCCAGAACAGTCGCTATCACCCCCACAACTGTATAGGGTCTGTTCCCAGCATAAATCATCTCACCCACAGGATTCTCTCCTTGGAAAAGTTGTTTTGCCAGCAATTGATCGATGACTGTAACTGGTTGGTAACTGGCAAAATCTTTAGCACTGAAGAACCGTCCCGACACTAATGATTTGCCTGAAGTCAGCCAAAAGTCTTCGGAAACAGGTGACATGGGTGGAGTAAACTCCTTGTCCTGAAATACAGTTGGAGTCGGACCAGCCCAATTCAAAGCAGCGATCGCCCGCAAGTGTACAACCCGTCGTCGTAAGAATTCCATATCTTCCCACTTAAGTGGAGTGCCGCGACCACTAGACTCCCAGTCTGGGTATACTGAGACTTGAGGCGCACCTCGCTTTGCCAGTTGCTGAGCAATCACAGCTCGGCTAATGTTGCCTACTTGAAGCGTAGCGCTGACAGCCCCCACACCCATAAACACCCCTAAAGTAGTCAAGGCAGAACGTAAAGGGTCTTTACCCAAGGAGCTAAAAGTGATCTTCACTAAATCTAAAGGAGAAAGACTCATAATCTCGTGTCCGCTTGAATACTTATACTATCTGTGAGCGCCAGTAATCGGTAATGGAAAAAAACTTTTTCCCAATTACCAATTACCAATTACCAATTACCAATTACCAATTACCAATTACCCATTATCAGGCGCTGGATTAGCTTGGGGAATGACTGGTATCCCTGGCTTGAGTTGCGACTCACCGGTAGGCAGTATAACCTGTTCGCCAGCACGTAAACCAGATGCTACTTCTACAGTCACTAACCCCTCCAACCCCACGTTGACGTCTCGTTTCTCGGCTTTATTGTGACTATCCCGAATCCATACAAAGGGATGGGATTCAGAGCGTTGAATCGCCTCTGTGTTCAAAACCACTACATTTTGTCGTTTCTCTAAAACAATCTCGACATTCACTCGGCTACCAGGAATCAGCTTGTGATTCGGGCTATCAAGCCGCACCGTTGCAGGTACCGTTGGTTGAGTCGATTGGCTTTGGCTGCCGCTGCCCTCCTGTTTCTGGGTTTCTTCAGGTGTTATTGCCTGAGGATACAAGTTTTGCACACGTCCAGTGAACGTTTTTGGATCTGGTCCAATCGCATTGACGCGGGCAAGTTGGTTAACCCGGACTCGGGTGGCGTTGAGGGTTGAAAGCTGAAGCTTCACCAGTACTTGCTTGGGGTCGCCTAAGGTGAGCAAGTTGGTGCGCAACTCGACCCCATCACCGTCCTTGACATTGATCCCCAGAACTACGCCATCCAGCGGTGCAGGGACAATGGTGTCTTGAAGTTGCTGCTGAATACCTTGGCTCTCCAACTGCAAGCTGCGAATTTTGAGGACGCCTGTACGCACCTCTGCCTCAGTATCTCGCAGGGTAGCCCGATCTGTGCGCACTGCGTCTTGCTGCTGCTGGACTTGTTGTAGAGGGACTGCTCCCACGTGCGATAGGGCAGAAAGCTTCTGCAATTGCCGTTGATCGGCTATCAGCCGCTCTTGACCTTCGAGAACTCTCAGGCGGTTGCGTGCTAAAGTGAGTTCCTCTTGCTGAATCTGCAATTCATGGTTAGCAAGGGCAGTTTTTCGCTCAGGGTAGCGCAGGGTGAGTAGCACTTGACCAGACTTGACCTTGTCCCCAGGCTTTACCAGTACCCGATCCACCGCACCCCCTGTTGGGGACTTGAGGATTCGCTGTTCGCGCAGTTCAACAGTACCGCTCTCATTGATTGTGGTTTCAACATTGCCTCGCTCTACGGTGAGCAAGCGTACTGCTACTGGTTCAGGCGGTCGATTTAGAACTAGAACGTAGGTTAGCCAGCCGCTGACGCCGACCACAGCCAGAATTCCTGACCAAGTTAACCATTGACCAGCACCCTTAAATTTACTTTTTCCAAAAACACCGATCATTATGCTATCCTAGGTAGATTTCCCCTGGTAATTTAGCTGGCTGAGGTCAAATTAGTACGGTTGTTCTATTGTGGTAACAGGATATGATGCCGGATGCATTGCGCATTCGAGCAAACGCGGCAGTACAATGCCTGCATCAAAATACTCTTGCGCAATGACTCTTGCCATCTGGCAGTGGAACTCATAGCGCCTATTCACCTCTTCAATACCAGCGATCGCCTCCTCCATTGTATTGAATGAAATCACACCGATTCCTGTTGGTAACCAGTCGGAAAAGCCTGTATTTTGAATCACCACAGGGCGACCTGTGGCAAGGTAGCAAGTGCTGCGTTCGCTAAACAAGCCACTGCGGCTAACTACGTAGCCTTGCTTGGCAACACTGAACTCTGCCTTAGACTGCTGAATATATTGCTGGTAAGTCCAAGGGGTTTGTGTCGGCGGCTCCCTTAATACCCAACCCTTGCTTTCTAGTAATGCGCTCGGTATTGAACCTCCACTCACCGAGAGTTCCAAGATGCGTCCTACCTTTTCTGGCAGATCTATATAAGGTTGAAACGAGTCTGACTTCAAGCCATAGCGGATGCCTTGATATTCTCGCGCTGGATAACTTTCCCATTGCATGACTGTCGTAAATTTCCCCTGCGAAGGCGCTGGTGTCACTGGCCAAGCATTTAGGGCAATAGGCTGGCACGTAGGTTGCCAGGGTAGCCCATCATTGGGAATTAACGACTGGGTTCGATTAATGTTGGAGGCAAAAGATAAGAAGGCTGTGTGTTGTAAAGCTTGATGACGTGTCTCTGGCTTAGTAAGATGTTGGAGCTGCATAAAGGCGGGATCTCCATCAATTAGGGCGCGTGCTGGAATCTGCATCAGCCAAGGTCGCAGGGGGTTTACACCACAAAAGTTCAAGACCAGATCGGCGGTAGCACAAATCTCCAGAATTCGGTCAGCGCATGGTCCCAACCAGCGAGATGTATGAGCGTCGTAGTATGCCCAGCTTGAGCCTAATCCTACTTTCTCAAGGGTGTGTTTGGTAAACTGCAAGCCATAAGTTGGATCGGTATCTGTGATGCCTCTTGCTGGGTCGTAGCAAGAGGGGTAGTCATCACTATCCTCGACAAAATACACGTCATGTCCAAGGCAAGCTAGACCTATGAGGTATTGCAAATTACACCAAACCATGCCACCAAGTGGACCGCGCACAATGTAGCCGAGGAAGACGATCCGCAAGCGGCTAACTGCATCGACATTGACAGGAAGTTGTTGTGGTAAGGTTGTCATGGCTGTAAGTTGAAGATAAGGAGGCGGCTGTTCTTCAGAAGGCAGCTGCACTGCGATCGCAAGTAGCCGTTGAGCATACAATAGTACTCCAGCCACCAGAAGGCAGGCCAACCAAAGACGATGAAGCTTGCACCCAAGCCTCGCAACCGCTCAAGTTGCGAGAGTGCGGTGGCATCATCTGGCGGGTTGCCCCAGTACTGCCCATCGCATTCTAAAAAGGGAATGACATGGCGATCGGGTACACCATCAATACCCCACTGACCCTCATCCACTAAAATGAACGTTTTCCCTGGTGGAATCAACTGCACGATTTCCTGTGTCGCTTGCTGCACCCGTTCTGCCCATCCAAGATGCATTCTTGGCACCAGTAGGTGCATATATTCACTCTGGCGGGCGTTCAGAGCCAGCAGGCGCTCTGCCAGCCATTGGCGGTAGGACGCATCTTGAGCGCGATCGCTTTGCAGCAGGTAGGCTAAAGCATCCAGCATCTCCGCCATCACGCCAATCGGTCCTGTGGAATCGTTAGAGCGCCAATCGTTCTGTGATAGCTGTCCGGGGTGAAGGCGGACATGGACGAGTTCCTCCCGGATGAAGACGAGGTCGAACTGCGCCGCCATCTGAAAGTACATGGTCAAGTCGAAGGTGTGGTTGGTGTGTGGGCTGTCAAACAACCCAACCCCTGTCTGTGCTGCCGTCCGCATTAACACGGTGGAGGTGAAAATAATGCAACTACGCCAAGAGACACACAGTTCGAGGAAATCTAGACCGTTGATCGCACCGTCCGGCACGTGTCCAGTGTTTTGGATGTCTAAGGGCGCACCATCGAAATCAATCCGCCTCGCCAATGCGAACGAGAACGCGGCGCGTGGATGTTTGTCCAACGCTCTTACAGATTCGCGGATGAATCCTTTTAGCATCACGTCGTCGTCACTCAAGATCGTCAGGTAGGGGCTAGAGTTTAACGCTAGCGCCCGGTTCCAATTGTTTAGTACGCCAATATTAGTCTCGTTCCTGACGTAAGTCACCCGCCGATCGCGGTCGGCAAACGAGCGTACCACTGCCTCAGTGTCATCAACAGAGGCATTGTCCAGCACTACCAAGTGCAAGTCCGGGTAGTCCTGGTCCAAAACGCTCTCGATACTAAGCTTGAGTAACTGCGAGCGGTTGTAAGTTGGGATCGCGACAGTAACCTTTGCCTCTGACATAATTTAAATAAGAAGGGAACAGGGAATAGGGAATAGGGAATAGGGAATAGGGAGTGGGGAGTGGGGAATGGAAGATTAGCAATTAGCAATTAGCAATTAGCAATTAGCAATTAGCA
>CAXTSI010000568.1:0-5365 GCA_964246695.1 uncultured bacterium | reverse complement strand
CTAACAACTAACAACTAACAACTAACAACTAACAACTAACAACTAACAACTAACTCTCTCAATATGATTTTGTTAAGTTTGTGTGGAGCAATTTTGGTCGTAGCTTACCTACTGGGTTCGATTCCCACAGGCTACACCGCAGTTAAGTTGTTAAAAGGCATTGATATTCGGGAAGTTGGTTCAGGCTCAACGGGAGCAACCAATGTCTTAAGAACTTTGGGTAAAGGTCCAGGAGCATTCGTTTTAGTTGTTGATTGTTTGAAGGGAGTATTAGCGATCGCTCTTGTATACTGGTTTTTTCAGGATGTCGCTCCCGATATTATTGAACCAACAGTAAATATCCAACTTTGGCAACCTTGGATAGTAATTTTAGCAGGGTTAGCCGCCATCCTAGGACACAGTAAATCAATTTTTTTAGGGTTTAGTGGTGGTAAGTCGGTTGCTACCAGTTTGGGTATTTTGCTAACGATGAATTGGCAGGTAGGTTTGGCAACGGTGTTCGTGTTTGCTGTAGTGATGGCGATATCGCGAATTGTCTCTTTAAGTTCGATTTGCGGTGCGATCGCTGTTTCTATTTTGATGGTACTCTTGCATCAACCGTTACCTTATATTCTATTTGCTGTTGTTGGTGGTTTATACGTCATTTGGCTTCATCGCACTAATCTTCAGCGTTTACTTGCAGGTACTGAGCCAAAAATCGGGCAGAAATTAGCGACGGAAGCAGAGCAAACCGTTAACCCGGCTAGCTCAAGTTAGTTAGTTAGTAGGGTGCGCTATAGCGCAGCCGTAACGCACCATGATTGATTTTGGTGTCGGACTGAGGGCAAACACACCCTATGCTGATAATTTATTTACATACTTAATATTATTGACGCCAACCGATTTACTGCACTTATCATAGATACACTACTGCCAGGTTTAGCAGACAAGTTGGCAAGGAAGCACGACGTAAATTGCTAGTTAAAGGAATGGTGATGACAGTTGTTGAAAATTGAGAAATAATTTCATTCTGAAATACAATGACAGGTCGAGTACCTCCTTGTTCAGAACCTCTGGTGGGGTTCAAATCTGCCAGCCAAACTTCCCCTCGTTCAACCGTCATTTCCTGTCTTCTTGCCTTAAAAGTTCTGTATATTCGTCTAATCCTTCTTCAGCTAGTTGGCGGTCTGACTCAGCAAATTCACTGTAGAGAGCAGCTAGATGATTTTTATCAATGTGCCAACTCGCTGATCGGCTGCGGAATTTCAGGAATGCTATAAAATCCTCAACTTGTTTGAGTTGTTCCTGATTCAGATTTTCTAATTCTTGTTTAAGCGACTCTTTTAAAGCAACCATTGTAGGCTCTCCTAAGCGAAACAGTGCATCTTATATTTGTAGGGGACGTTAACGTAGTTTCAGACGTTTTACAGGAAATGCGACAAACTTTAAGTAGCGGGTGAGGTTTTTGAGGGGACGCGCTGAGTTTTCGGCTCCAAATAGCAGCTCACCTACAACAATTAAGGGCAAAACGATGTCTATCTAAGATGTGACTCTTGCTACTGCAATAGAGTCGTCATTGAGATACCTAATTGCTATTGAGGTATCCAGCGCCGTCTCACCAGAGATTGGTATCAATCTTCCCAAACTCCTCCGTAACTATGCGCTGTAATTCAGTTGCTTCTTCATTACTAATAATGCCAGCAAACTGTAAAAGTGGGTGAGCTGGAGTTTGGTCGCACTCAATTGTAATTTTCACTTGAGAATGCTCTACTAAACCATCTAACGCCTTAAGTGGACGCAAAACACCATTTTCATAGATTGCTTCGACAATTTGAAACTTTGGCATATTTTATTACTGTTATTTTTGATGGGCTTTACCTAATTATTGCCTAAAATCATTTGCTCCAACCACCTTCTCAACAACAAAAACAAGCATCAAATAGAGTACAATCCCTAAGATAATCGCTACAATAAAAGTTTAGATCATTCCGCACCTCTTATGAAACTTCCTATAGTTGCTATTATTGGTCGCCCGAATGTGGGCAAATCTACTTTGGTCAATCGTCTTGCCGAGGCACAATCTGCTATTGTTCACGATGAACCGGGAATGACACGCGATCGCACTTACTTACCAGCCTATTGGCGCGATCGCGAGTTTGTGGTAGTCGATACTGGTGGTTTGGTATTTAATGACGATACCGAATTTTTACCATTCATTCGCCAACAAGCAATGGCAGCGCTAGCAGAAGCAAGTGCTGCTATTTTCGCGGTAGATGGTCAAACAGGACCAACACCAGCCGATGAAGAAATCGCTGAGTGGTTGCGCCAACAACCTGTACCCGTCCTGCTGGCTGTAAATAAATGTGAATCGCCAGAACAAGGCTTAATTCAAGCCAATGAATTTTGGGAATTGGGATTAGGCGAACCTTTCCCAATCTCTGCCATTCATGGCAATGGTACAGGAGAGTTACTCGACGAGCTGATCGCCCACCTCCCTGTTGTAGAAGAAATCCCAGACACCAATGAAATCAAAGTGGCAATTGTGGGACGCCCAAATGTCGGGAAATCTAGTTTATTGAATACTTTCGTGGGGGAAGAAAGGGTGATAGTCAGCCCCATTTCCGGCACAACCCGCGATGCCATTGATACCTTGATCGAACGCAATGGGCAAACTTACCGCTTGATTGACACGGCAGGAATTAGAAAAAAGAAAAACGTGGAATATGGTCCCGAATTCTTTAGCATTAACCGTGCTTTCAAAGCAATTCGCCGCGCCGATGTCGTTTTAATGGTAATAGATGGCGTTGATGGTGTTACCGAGCAAGACCAAAAATTAGCTGGGCGGATTATCGAAGAAGGTCGAGCTTGCATTATCGTAGTCAATAAATGGGACGCTGTAGAAAAAGATTCCTACACAATTTACGATTACGAAAAACATCTGCAAGAACGGCTGCATTTTACCGAATGGGCAGAAACCATCTTTGTCAGCGCCTTAACTGGGCAACGGGTAGAAAAAACTTTGGAGTTGATAAATACGGCAGCTGAAGCACACAAACGCCGCGTCACCACCTCGGTAATTAATGAAGTTTTGGAAGAAGCGGTGAAATGGCATTCGCCACCAGTCTCACGTGGTGGGCGTCAGGGTAGAATTTACTATGGTACGCAAGTCAGTTCTCAACCGCCGACAATCGCCCTGTTTGTCAACGATTCCAAACGCTTCAACGACAACTACCGCCGCTACATTGAGCGTCAATTTCGACAACAATTAGGGTTTAAGGGCACACCGATTCGGTTACTATGGCGTAGTAAAAAGGTCCGTGAGATGGAAAGTGGTAGTGCGAATCGCGCCACCCGTGTGTAATTAGAAACATAGAACTCAAGCTTCTCATTTGATCCCTATCTGGGTAAGTAGGGGTAGCAATTACTTAATAGTTACTAACCCAACCTATCCATACGGACTTCTATCCGATCTTACTCATCGTCATTTTTGTCAGAGTCGGATATCTTACCGAAGAGACCATGAGTCTGGCCGCCAATTCCTGCGGTAAAGTAAAGTACATTCCTGTTTGCACCCTTGCCAAAGATTAAGCCCCATAGATCTGAGTTTTTAATCGGGTTGCCCTTAGTATCTTTGAGAGTGCCTAGATATTTACCAGTATTGCGATCGTAGGCATTAATGGTTCCATCATTCTCGCTGAAGTTACCAACAAGCAAGGCTTGGCCGAATTCACCAAATTCCTCCGGAGCTAGAGCTAAACCCCAAGGCGAGTTAAGTTTTCCCCCGGAAATCAGGCGCTTAACAAATTTACCACTAGTGTCAAAAATATCAACATACCCTGAACCCGTTGGCTGGTTGTCAGGGTCGTTTGTTAGCACCGCATAGGCGACATAAAGTTGTCCGCCTATTTCCTGGATATTAAAAGGTGTATATGTTGCTGGCAGATTAGGGTCAACAAATTTATTAGGGAGGGTGACTGGACGGAAGGTTTTGTCTAATACGTCGATCTTTTTATTTTGAAAGTTAGCAGCGTAGAGGTAATTACTGCCGTTGTAGCTACCTATAGCCAACCCACTATACACAGACCCAGTAGATTTGTAGACCGTTTTCGCCGTCTTGTCCGAACGATTCCAAGCAGAGATTGAACCGTCCAAGTTGCCAGATATGAAGGAATAACCATCAAAATCCTTTGTACTATTGTATATTATTCCCGCCGGACCACTTCCATCAAGTGTACTCGTGATATTGACGACTTGGAGAGGCTTTCCTTTGGCGTCATAAGCCGTACCAGTTCCTGGCACACCGTTTAGCGTTCCTGTAGCTGCTCTCCCTGCATTGACAATCCAGAAGTCGTTGGTAGTTAGGTCGATGTCTATACCCCAAGGATTGACTAGATTTCTGTCAGTGTATTTTGCGGGAGTAACTTTTTGATCGTCGGTAACAAGATTAGTCTGCTTGTAGTCAGCAAGTGCACTTAAAGAAAGAAATACCGTAGAAGCCATAGGAATTATACCTAATAGAGCGATTAGCCCTTGGCGGTAGAATTGATTGAGTAGTGCCATTTTGAAGTTTCCTTTTTTGTTTTTTAGGGAGTAATTTTTCCACTAGTTCAAATAGCTGCTGAAGATCAAGCCGCAGAAATACAGCACCCATGAAAGATGCTATAAACCCTGGGCTTTTATTCATTGTTGAACCGGGGACTGGTGACTGAATGACTCAAGATTTGTGATTGGTGACTGGGACAAATTGTATGGGGATGGGAACCCCACGCGATTTGTGAAATTAAGCTCTTTCCCATCCCCAGTCTTCAATCTCCAAACAGGCGAACCGCCATTCCTCGCCACCCTACTTTGTAGAGGGTGGGGAGGAATCACCGCAACCTGTTGAACTTATGTGACGGGATACTTTAATTAGATGAGCAAGTTTCTCTATGAAACTTCCGTTACCTCATGCCTATGACGGCAACTGCTATTTTAGTGTGATCAAAGTCACATTCGACTTTTTAGGTATCACATTACATATATAAGCATAAAATCTTTACTTAAAAAAGGGGTAGTGAGTTCAAAATAAAAATTAAATCAGTATAAGCAACGAATTTTTCAATAAAAAAATGCAAAAATATGACATTTAAGTGTATTAAGTTAAAAAAAAAAATAATACATTTGATTACTAGCAACCATCGTAATATTACATATATTTTTCCAAAATACCAGCCACAAATGCGATGGCGCTCTGCGTCATTACAATGTGCGATCGCCAATTTAAGGAAAGTGGTTGGGTTTGCGCAAAGCGCTCAAAACATGAGAGAAAAGGGCGTTTTGGTCAGCTGATATGTTGCACCATTCTCAACAAGACCTAAAAAACCGGGTTTCTCAACCAAAGATTAAG
>CAXTSI010000567.1:0-5393 GCA_964246695.1 uncultured bacterium | reverse complement strand
TAGTTGTTAGTTGTTAGTTGTTAGTTGTTAGGTGTTAGTTGTTAGGTGTTAGTTGGGTGACCGCCTCTTAACAGAAGTTAATATATTTATGTTTTATTGTGCCTGTCTGCTTAAAAGGAAGGAAATTAATGACAAATAACTCCAGGGAAGGCATTGCGGGGACAGGCGAGTCGGAAAATTTGCACAGACCACAGACGGGCTTATGGGAATACTTCAGCTTCAGCACAGACCATAAAGTCATCGGTATCCAGTACATGGTGACGACCTTCATCTTCTTCCTGATTGGCGGGCTGTTGGCGATGATCATCCGTGGCGAACTGATCACCCCCCAATCAGATGTAGTCGATCGCCCCCTCTACAATGGCTTGTTTACCATGCACGGCACGATCATGATCTTTCTGTGGATTATCCCGTTCAATGCTGGTCTTGCCAACTACTTAGTGCCGCTGATGATTGGGGCGCGGGACATGGCGTTTCCGGTGCTCAACGCGATCGCCTTCTGGATGATTCCGCCAGGAGGTATCCTGCTACTATCGAGCTTCTTACTACCCAGCGGTCCCCCCCAAGCTGGCTGGTGGTCATACCCACCAATCAGCATCCAGAACCCCTCAGGTCACCTGCTGAACGGCGAATTCATTTGGATACTGAGTCTAGTAATAATAGGTATCTCATCAATCATGGGGGGTGTCAACTTTATCACAACCATTTTATGGATGCGGGCACCAGGCATGACGTTCTTTCGCATGCCGATCTTTGTCTGGGCGGTGCTAAGTTCTCAGTTACTGCAACTGTTTTGCCTGCCTTCCCTCACTGGTGGATTGATCCTGCTGTTTTTTGACCTGAGTTTGGGGACAAACTTCTTCAACTCGACGCAGAATGGCAGCCCAATCCTCTACCAGCACTTATTCTGGTTCTACTCCCATCCAGCAGTTTACGTGATGGTGCTGCCTGTCTTTGGCATCTTCTCGGAGATCCTCCCCGCTTTTTCTCGCAATCCCCTGTTTGGCTATCGATCAGTAGCGATCGCCACAATTGGACTCTCTGTCATTAGCACTTTGGTCTGGGTACACCATATGTTCGCTAGTGCCACACCCGGTTGGATGCGGATGTTCTTCATGTTCACCACCATGTTAGTCGCCGTACCCACTGGGATCAAGGTGTTCGCTTGGACTGCTACCGTCTGGAGAGGTAGACTGCACCTTTTGACACCAATGCTGTTTGCCCTAGGAGGGGTGGTGATGTTTGTTTTCGCTGGCATCACCGGCGTTATGCTTGGCTCGACACCGTTTGACCTTCACGTTAACAACACTTATTTCGTAGTAGGTCACTTCCACTACGTTGTCTATAATACCATCACGATGGGTATTTTTGCAGGGATTTACTTCTGGTTCCCTAAAATAACCGGGCGGATGTACGCCGAGGGCTGGGGCAAGATACATTTCTTTTTGACCTTTATCGGTGCCAACCTCACCTTCTTCCCCATGCACCCACTGGGTTTGCACGGCATGCTGCGCCGGGTTTCCTCCTACTCCCCAGAGTACCAGTGGTGGAACATCGTCGCTAGCCTCGGATCGTTCCTACTAGGGATGTCAACGCTGCCCTTCATTGCCAATATAGTGGGTTCTTTGCTGCGGGGACCAAAAGCAGAAGATAATCCTTGGCACGCTACAGGGCTGGAGTGGAAAACTTCCTCACCGCCCCCAAAGGAGAACTTTGCGGAAATTCCAATCGTCACCGAACCACCCTACCACTACAACGATTCCGAACCATTGGAACCAGAAGCTGCCACTCAAGAGTAGGTGTACAAGAATTAAAAATTAAAAATGCAAAATTCAAAAATTTTTAATTTTTAATTTTTAATTTTTAATTGATTGTCCAATTCATATACCCCCCAAATTTATGGCAAACTCTACACATCCAGATGAAAATCCTATCCCGTTGGAGGAGTTACGGCGTTTTATGCCGAATTGGCTGAAGCGGTTTCTACCAAGCGGTGGAGGGAGTGCTGACGATCATCACGGCAAAAGCATGTTCGGCTTCACTGTGTTCCTGCTGTCAGAGAGCATAATCTTCCTGAGTTTTTTCATAACATACATTGCGCTGCGATTGACGAGTCCTCACTGGCTACCACCTGGTGTCAAGGGACCGGATTTGTCTACTGCTGTGACGATCAACTCAGTAGTGCTGATTTCCAGTAGCTTTGTTATTCAAGCGGCGGAAGGTGCGATCAAGCATCGCAATCTGAATAGATTTCGCTTGTTGTGGCTTTTTACGTCCGCGATGGGAATATACTTTCTGATCGGTGAGGTAAAAGAGTGGCTTGGTCTTGACTTCAGTTTGTCTACGGGGCAGGTCGGTGGGACGTTTTACCTGCTGACGGGCTTTCATGGTCTGCACGTTTTTACTGGCATTATCTTGCAGATAATTATGCTTGTTCGTTCCTTTATTCCAGGCAACTATAACAAGGGTGATTTTGGTGTAAGTGCGACCACCCTGTTCTGGCACTTCGTTGACGCGATCTGGGTCATTCTGTTCTCGCTTGTCTACCTCTGGCGAGCATAAAAGTATTCTCAAGATAGAGGGTTATTTGTAGCAAAATATTTATAAGTATTGCTAAACAAGGATTTGACTTTGGATCTCCACTCTTGCTGTACTTGGTATCAACGTCAACAGGCAATTCTATGACTTTACCAAATGAAGAATTCCAAACACCACGGCGATCGCCAAGCACAATTCGAGAAACTCCGTCACCAGCTAAGACCCAACAAGACCCACTGATTGCTAGAAACTTGCAAAACCAGCAATACTTCGGCATTGTTGCTCTTGCTATTGCCTTGGTCGCTGTTATTGGATTTTTTAGTCGCCGAGTCGAATATGCTATTTTGTTCGCTATTGTCCTCAGCGTTATTCTCATTAGTTTCTTTTTAACGTTATAACCTCTACCCAGAACAAGTTATTTTATGAACACCCCAGTTTATCAAACGGTGATTGTAGGCGGTGGCTTTACCGGGCTATTTACAGCCTTGCACCTTGCGCATAGACACTATCCGCGAAGTGTGATCCTGATTGACAAGCAAGAACGCTTTTGCTTTAAGCCGTTACTCTACGAGTACTTCAGTGGCGAAATGGATTCCATGCAAGTAGTGCCGCGTTTTGAGGAATTGCTCGTTGGTAGCGGTGTCATCTTTGTTCAAGATACAGTGCAAGGAATTGACCTGCATCAGCGATTCGTCAAATTAGCTTCGGGAACTTCTTATAACTACAGTAATTTAGTTTTGGGTTTGGGCAGCGTTACTGATTTCTTTGGTGTAGAGGGAGCAAAAGAGAATGCCCTACCTTTCTGGACGCCAACAGATGTCATCAAGATTGACCGCCATTTGCACGATCGCTTGCGACAAGCAGTGCAAATCGAAGATCCAGAACAACGCCGCCGATTGCTAACAGTAGCAGTGATTGGTGGTGGTCCTTCTGGGGTGGAATTCTCAGCCACCTTAGCTGACTTCCTGCCGAATTTGTATGCCGCCATGCAAGGTAATTCTCAAGAGATTCGGGTAGTACTGCTGAATCACGGTGCGGAAATCCTCAAGGGTGACGTTAACAGTGCGCTGAAAGAAACTGCCGAACAGGAATTGCAAAAACGCACTGTGCCAGTAGAAATGCTGATGGGAGCACAAGTTACTGCTATTCGTCCTGACGCTATCGAGTATAAGTACAATGGTAAGACAGAAACGCTCTTCAGCGGCACCGCCATCTGGACAGCTGGCAGTGCTATCAATCCGCTGATTAAAGAACTGCCGATTCCAGAGTCAAACCGAGACAAGCGCGGTCGAGTAAAAGTCACCAAAACTTTACAACTGCCCGATTTTCCAGAAGTGTTTGCAGGCGGTGATTGTACATATGTGGAGGATGCTTCTTTCCCTGCAACAGCACAGGTTGCTTATCAGCAGGGGGCGACAATCGCTCATAACCTGAAAGCGATCGCTTTGGGCGATCGCCTAAAACCTGTTAGCGTTAACAACCGGGGTACGCTTCTCAAACTAGGGTTAGATAATGCTGCTGCGAATATTTTCAACGCTTTTGAAGTCACAGGTGAACCCGCTCACTTGATCCGTCAAGGCACTTATCTAGAGCTATTACCAACTCCGATTCATAACTTCAAAGCCACCACCGAATGGTTGAATGAGGAGATTTTTCACCGCCACATCAATTCTAGTGATACTGGCAAAAAAGTGGTGCAGACAGCGGAATTGGTCGGTGGAGCTGTGGTGGGCGCGATCGTTGCCAGAAAATTACTTCAAATGTTAGGCGACGGCGATGAAAAACGTAAATCCTGATGTAATGATTGCCTGACTTGTCGATGAATTTTGGAACTATTATCACCCAATCGGGTCAAGACAGAAAAAGACCTGTTATCTAAACTAGAAATAGAAGGTAAGACGACAGTTTAAACTTCCACTTTCTAAGAGCAATTAATTCATCTTAGAGGCACAACAATGAATCGGATTCTAAAACACACACTATTACCCAGCATTATTGCTACGAGTCTAGCGGGGGTCAACCTAATGTCTGTGAAACCCGCATCTGCAAACGACAATTGGATCAAAGATGTCGGCGTTGGAGCTGCAACGGGTGTAGTGACTGGAGCCATTACTGGTCATAATTCAGCCGTGCACAATGCCGTTAATGGAGCCGCTGCTGGTGCTGCTGTCCATGCCGTTAACGGTAGCAGAAAAACCTATCATCGAAGTGGTGACTTGCTTCGAGATACCGCAGTAGGTGCTGGGGCTAGCACCGTGACTGGCGCGGTTACTGGTAGCAGTCATCCTATTAATAATGCCATTGGTGGCGCAGCAACAGGTGCTCTGATCAATATTCTGGATCGCTAATCCTGCTATTCTCGTTACTAGGCTATGCCTGGTAACGCTGATCTTGTGGGCTGCTGCCTCCTCTTAAATTTTTAGTTTTGGTAACCCATTCTTGAGGATGGAAATGGCAGCCTGGTCAGCCCCTTCTCCCAAGGGGAGACGCTACGCGAACGGGTTCGTCTAAGGTAACAAGTCAAAAGTCATGGTCAAGTAATATAAGCGCACTGGCGATCGCGCGACTTCTTGGGACAGTATCAACAAGCCATTAAACTTTACGAACAGTCATTGAATGTAGCTAAAGAAATTGGCGATCGCTTTGGCGAAGGAAGCGCCTTGGGCAATATAGGTAATGTTTACCAATCATTGGGACAATACCAACAGGCGATTGAGTTTCAGCAACAGTCATTGGATGTAGCTAGAGAAATTGGCAATCGCTTTGGCGAAGGAAGCGCCTTGGGCGGTATAGGTAATGCTTACCAATCATTGGGACAATACCAACAGGCGATTGAGTTTCACCAACAGTGGTTG
>CAXTSI010000566.1:0-5394 GCA_964246695.1 uncultured bacterium | reverse complement strand
CCACCCCCCCTGCCCCTCTGCCTCTTCCTTGACAAAGCGCAAGCATTACCCAATGGCATGCTCAAATTGAATAATTTCAAACCGTACTGCTTTGCTCCCTATTTATTTTCAAAGAAGAAGATAACAATTCCTCTTTGGTAATTGGCGTTCTTCTCAGGATATTCAACGGAACTAAAAACTCACTAGCTTTGATTTTAATATCCAAAGCATCAAACACTGCCAGTACATCAAGAAAACTGGCATCCTCATAATCTTTATCTTCATATTGCTGAATTTGTTCTTCGGTTAATCCTGCTAAATCAGCAAGTTCTTTTTGGCTAAGTTTAGCTGCCATACGTGCTTTTATGAGAAGTTGCGGCAGATGGTTAATATCATCAAGTTTCAGTACAATCGGCGTATGACAATCGTGGTTGACAAGGGTTTCATATTCCCTAATTTCTTCCTTCAATTCATCCACTTGACTCTGGTATGAATCTCTGTGCAATTTCCACCGCGTCCTTTCTGCTTTCAAACTCTCATTATTATCCAGTTCGGCTACTGACTGTTCAAATCGCTGCAACCATTCTTTAGAGGAGCGTAACTGTTGCTCGTTTTTTATCATCATGGTTCCCACCTTACTAAATCTATAGCAATAATTCCCTTGCGCGTATTAGTTCTTGTATCAAATTGAAAAAAATCTATGTAAGCTGTACCAGAATCATTAGCAGGATAATTCGATGGAAAAATTTCCCCTCTGTACTTGACTTTTTGTTCAGCACGTCGTAGAGCAAAATTATATAAAGTAGGCGCTATCGATTTCAGGTAGTTAACATTAACACCATTGTCCTCCCAGCAAGCATCAAAGTCTCCAGGTTTTTGCTTGCTGGTAACAAAACTACCATCTATAAAAATTGTCGGACAGCCTGCGGCTTTGAGTTGCTCCATTGCCATTTTTAGTCCACCTATCAACTTCAGCCGAAGCGGTGTAGTACCAAATCGATCAATGAATTCCTCCCACTCGCAAAAATGTACCCCTAGTGGCAAGTTACCATTTTCATCAAAATTGGGAATCATTACCTCACACCATAACAAATATTTTAATTATCCGGTTGTATCAGCACTTGACGATTGCGCAAGACGCACACTCCGCGATCGCACGGCTGACAAGAGGCAGATCTCACACGCTGAATTAGACTGCTGGCAATTTCTTGAGCGTCACAATACCACCATCCATAGCTTGTACGGTTAACTCATAACCATCCATCAACGACATGCCAATGAGTGGGGCTGAATCAGCTTCATCAACTGGAATTGTCAGGAATTGTCCATCCCAGACTACCACTGCTTCGTATACATCAAAAATACTTTCGCTACCATCTGCCAGTATTGCCCGTCCACGCCGTTTCCAACTTAGCCCAAGTGCAGCAATAAAATTTGGTGGCAAAGAAAGCCAGCCATTGAAGCCTGTATCTACAATGGCATCCTGCTCGTGTACTTGAGTGTTAAAACTACAGATTGCTACGCGGATGATTGGTTCATAGTCGGCATTAACGTTTCCAGTAATCATGCGATCTTCACTGAACCTGCTCACCACCGCCGAACATACCGGAAGCCAACACGTACAATCCATATCTGGGCGTCTGGATAACGCGCCTCAAGACGGGCAGAAGCAGTAATTTCATCACTATCCATCTCCCATGCACCTGTCTCGATGTCAATTGCAACAACTTTACCTTTGTTGTTTGTCTCAACTAACGGACGAATATCACGTTCGTATATTTCATCACCGAGTCGTGCAAACTCTTCTTTGCTATAGCGCGGTTGTCGAAGCGACATGCTTTTCTCTCCTGCTTAAACAGCGGTATAGATTCAAAGTTTAGTACAGTACATATGCTTCCAATCATAGCCTTTAAAATCGCCTCTTTATTTGATGCAACAAGCGTGTTAGGCTAAATAGTCTTCACTCTGAAGAAACACGGGAGTGGGGAGTGGGGGGAAGAGGGAGAGTGGTGATGTTTGTTCCATTCATAACGGGTGGCGTGCCGCCAGTACACCTGCTCTTAAGGAACACATTTTGGAACCCATTACCCGCCGGACTTTCAGGAAATCTAGAAAATGTGTTCCTTTCATATGTTGCTAGTGGCGATGTCTAGGGATATTAAACGTCGCGGGCAGGCAAGATGTGAACTGCTAATTTTTCCCCTGTGCTATATTTGGAGCGGGATAGTAACAAAGTACTTTACTATAGTTCAGGTTCTATATGCCTGATTGGTGCGCCAACCTCTGGTATGAGCGTATATCGCTGAGTACTTTAAGCTATATGTGTGATTAGCTCAGTTGGTAGAGCAATCGACTCATAATCGATGTGTCGCAGGTTCGAGTCCTGCATTATACTCCCAGAAAGTTAGCTCACTGGTAGAGCGATCGACTCATAATCGATTGGTTGTAGGTTCGATTCCTATACTTTCCGCCAACCCTGTCCGGGTCAAAAGACACTACCCTGTCACGGTAGCCAATTATGGTACGGGAGAAATCCCATCTTTCAAACTCTGTCATGCAGGTGTTTTGTAACAGTAAAGCAGCTAGCGCAACTGCATTTCTCCCTAACTTGAGTATGTCCTTCGTTTTCCACATCCGGTTTCTCTACCGGGATACTGGATTGGCAAGCCGAACGGCATATTTGAGGGCTGTTTTCTTTTTTTTGGATTGCCCAACGGTAGTCTATTGAAGAGTTGCAGCTATCTTAATCCAGTTTTAGAGAAGCTTTTGCCCGCGCCTGAACTGTAAACACCTGCACTGGCAGAGTTAAAAAATCTTTTATATTATGTGCAGTATAAATCTACCCACTACCTCACTCACTACTGAGGGTAATTCAGAAAGGTTACAAAGGGCTGTTTTCTTTTTTTGGATTGCCCAAGGGTAGTCTATTGAAGAGTTGCAGCACTCTTAATCCAGTTTTGGAGAAGCTTTTGCCCGCACCTGAACTGTAAACACCTGCACTGGCAGAATTAAAAAATCTGTTGTAGTATATATATTACAGGTGTGAAAATTCTCTTACCTTAACATTCATCAACAAAATAAACGTATTATATCAAATCCGCTTGTATCGGAATTATTCCTATGAACCTCTTTCTAGGGCGCCCTCGGCACGGCAGTCGCCTAGGACTGGCTCACCCTCCTGCAGCGCTGCCTTGTCTGGGGCGGTTTTTTTATCATTCCGATGCTACCGGATTTGATATTATATCATGTCCGTATAAACAGTTACGATATACCGACCGATGCCCCCGTCCCCTCTCCCATGCTTGGGAGAGGGGTGCCCTCTTGGCGGGGTGAGGGTTCATATAATAACCGCTACACGGACATGATATTACTAAATTTTCGCCACCAAAGTTACAAATGTTTTTATCAAATATTCTTCGCTGGTTGCGTCCCAAATTATCTATGTGGAAAACCTTTTATATTAAACCTAACGAAATCGGAATCTTATATCACCGCAGTGACTTTAAGAAAATTTTGCAGCCTGGTACATATACTTATTTTGGTTGGCATTGGCAAGTAAAAACCTATGACCTCAACCAACCAGAAGCTGAGATTGAAAACCTAGAACTGTTGTTGCGAAATCACTCGGCAGAATTACAACAATATATATTGATTGTCAGAACCGCATTCAATCAAGCTGCTTTAGTACGCCTGGGTCAGAATTGGGTAAGCGTTGCACCAAATCAATTGATAGCTTTTTGGCGTGGTTTTATTGAGGTGGAATCTCATCTGTTCAACTTGGAACAAAGCTTGGAATTGCCGACAGAATTTGTGCAGCAAGTGCGCCGAGTTGCATTGCATGGACTGAAAAAGTTCCAAATCTCAGAGTATGAGATTGGTTTGCTGTACGTGCAAAATAATTTTGTCCGACCTTTAGAACCAGGAGAGTATGCTTTTTGGTCTATCGATAGGGATGTTACAGTACGGACTCTCAGCCGTATTCTGCCTAACCCAGACTTTCCTTTGGAAGATGTACTAATTGAAAAACATCCCAACTTTGTTGCTGCCTACTGTGAAACAGTGCAATTACTGAGTCAGCAAGTTGCAATTGTGCGGTATCGGGGTAAAGTGATTTCTATTTTGCCACCCACAAGCCGCAAGCTGTTTTGGCAGGGTGTTGAGGTGGAAGTTATCGACATCAGCACCGATGCCAAGTTACAGTCTGCCTTAGTGGCTGAGTTGGTTTCGGGTTCGCAAGAAGTTTTATTGCTCAGTCGAAACTGTTTGCATATTCGAGAAGTACCCGCGCAGCACGTTGGACTGCTGTACGTTAACCAAGAGTTTCAAGCACAACTTCAGCCTGGAGTACATGTTTGGTGGTTGTTCGGACGCTCTTTTCAAACCGAAACAATCGACCTCCGACTGCAAAGTATGGAAGTATCCGGTCAAGACATCCTCTCCAAAGATAAAGTACCTCTGCGCTTGAATTTGACTGCTGGGTTCCGCATCCAAGACCCATTAAGGGCAAAAAACGGGTTGTCTGACATTTCTGGTTTCTTGTACAAAGAGTTACAGTTTGCTTTACGTGGTGCAGTTGGCGAACAAAGCTTGGATTCGTTGTTAGAGGATAAAGGCGCAATTGATAGAAGTATATCTGAATATATTCGTCAGAAAACCGCAGAGTATGGAATTGAAGTAGATTCTGTAGGGGTTAAAGATATTATTTTACCTGGCGAGATTAAAACTATCTTGAGCAAGGTAGTCGAGGCAGAAAAAGCCGCTCAAGCAAACGTAGTCAGACGTAGAGAAGAAACCGCCGCCACCCGCAGTATGTTGAACACTGCAAAAGTGATGGAGGATAACCCCGTCGCATTACGTTTGAAGGAACTCGAAATTTTAGAGCGGATTGCGGAAAGGATTGACAAAATTCAAGTTAATGGGAGTTTGGATAGTATTTTGACTGACTTGATTCAGATTAATCGGCAGTCAGCACCCACGGCTTGAAGCCGTGAGATCGACGGCGAGGAGTTTAGGCGCAAGACCAAAAAGCCTAGGACTTACGCATTGACAGAAATAGTAAAGGTAGTAGTCCAGATTTTCCAGCAATTCGTAGAACCGTAGGGGCGCGGAAACCGCGCCCTCTCACGCCACCGCTATTCTGAGTCTGCCCAATGGGAATCACCACAGCAGGATGACCACTCAGATTAAATGGGATGGTATCAGCTCCGTTTGCGACGTACACTCCGCGATCGCACGGCTGACATCTTCTCCCAAAGCGTCAACTACCCCAACTCGCCCTAAGCCTAGCGGCACACTGCGCGAACGGTACTGAAGTCGGGGCTTGCAAGAGTCAGATGAGTGAAAGTTTATTTACCTACACTTACTTAGTACAACTTTGCATTAATTCGTAGCGAATTTCTCCATCATCTGGGCCAC
>CAXTSI010000565.1:0-5409 GCA_964246695.1 uncultured bacterium | reverse complement strand
CTCCCCATTCCCCACTCCCCATTCCCTAATGATTCATAACTAATTACTAATTTCTCCGCTTGGAAGGTACAATAAATGCCGATTGTCTTCTAAAATGTGAAAAATTTATGATCTCCAGTAACGACTTTCGACCTGGTGTTTCGATTGTATTAGATGGGTCTGTATGGCGAGTAGTGGAGTTCCTGCACGTCAAGCCTGGGAAAGGTTCCGCCTTTGTACGGACAAAACTAAAAAATGCTCAGAACGGAAGCGTAGTGGAAAGAACCTTCCGGGCTGGGGAAACAGTGCCGCAAGCCAATCTGGAAAAAAGTACGATGCAGCATACCTATAAAGAAGGCGAAGAGTACGTCTTTATGGATATGGAAAGTTACGAAGAAGGCAGATTAAGCGCAACTCAGATTGGCGAGCGCGTCAAGTACCTTAAGGAAGGTATGGAAGTCAACGTTGTCCGGTGGGATGAACAAGTAATAGACGTGGAATTGCCCAACACTGTGACCTTGGAAGTGGTGCAAACGGACCCAGGCGTAAAAGGTGACACGGCTACAGGTGGTACGAAGCCTGCAGTTGTGGAAACTGGGGCAACAGTCATGGTTCCTTTGTTTATTTCCCAAGGAGAACGCATCCGCATCGACACCCGTAATGATACGTACCAAGGCAGGGAGTAAATTTGTTCTCATCAGAATTTGTACACATCCCGATACAATTCCCTAATAGGGGTTTAGATCTGTGTACGTCGGTCAATTCTCTTTACGGCTTAGTCTATCTACTACCTGATTGCTTGAGGAAATAAAAGCTGTGCCATTGGACTTTAATGAAATTCGCCAACTGCTTGTAACTATTGCACAAACAGACATTGCAGAAGTAACGCTCAAAAGTGAGGACTTTGAGATAACTGTACGTAAAGCTTTAAACGTCAGCAATCAGATATCGCCAGGACAAGCGGGGTTGGGCATGGTAGGTGGTTCGGCGACACCTACTATTTCACCCCCTGCACCCCAAGTGACACCACCGATCGCATCCCAAACCCCAACTCGTGGCGGGGAAAATAATCCTGTGGTTGGGAGTGCGCCATTGCCAGTCACCACTCCCCCAAAGCTTGAACAGAGACTGGTTGATATACCTTCCCCAATGGTGGGAACGTTTTATCGCTCACCAGCACCCGGCGAACCGCCATTTGTGGAAGTGGGCGATCGCGTCCGTAGGGGTCAAACCGTCTGTATTATCGAAGCCATGAAGCTGATGAATGAAATCGAAGCCGACGAAGTATCCGGACAAGTCATGGAAATTCTCGTAGAAAATGGTGAACCTGTAGAATATGGTCAACCTTTAATGCGCATAAACCCTGATTAAGTATTAATCTATATATCGAATGTGTCATTGTTAAAACTTTAGTTCCTTTCTTGCGGGTCAATCCGGATGAAACAAACGTTGCCTGTACCGTCAGAAGTTGTGCAACAAATAGCTGAATACTTCAGCCTGTTAAGTGAGCCTATGCGTCTGCGTCTGTTGCATCTACTGAGGGATGAAGAAAAATGTGTACAAGAGTTGGTAGAGGCAACTCAAACTTCTCAGGCAAATGTGTCAAAGCACCTTAAGGTAATGTGGCAAGCGGGAATTCTCAGCCGCCGCAGCGAAGGCACTTGCGCCTACTATCGAGTAGAAGATGAAATGATTTTTGATTTGTGCAATCGGGTGTGCGATCGCCTCGCCAACAGGCTAGAACAGCAAGCGCGTAACTTTCGGGTTCTGAATGGCAAGTCGTAAGTAGTCAGCTATCAGCTATCAGCTATCAGCTAGTTAACTGCTGACCGCTGACCGCTGAGTGCTGATTGCTTTCTAAAGCTGATAGTTTTTCTGAAAGCTATCACGAGTGAGTGGCTGTTCCAACTCCAAACCTTCACCACCCAAAGTATCCAACTGTTTCCCGTTTACCTCAATGTATACTTTGGCACTGTGGTCTAGGCTGGTGGCAGTGTAGACAACTTGTCCTACGCGACCTGTCATTGAGCTACTACCGCCTCCGTTGGTAAATCCTTCGGATAAATTAACATGGATGCCATCATTTTCCACTTTCAGATCCAGTAGCTTTGTGCCTTTGGGGATAGTGCTGGAACTATTTCCTTGGGTAGGTTTAGCTAACAAAGTTTGGAAAGCCGCCTCTAAAAGCTGATTGGGTTTGTCGCCATCTACTTGAACTGAAACTGGCTGGGCAACTAACTCAAAATTTTTGCCCGTGTCTTTCAGCAAATATATTTCAGCGGTTTGCTCATTAGCATTCCGTTGCTGATTATCAGGGTTTGTTGATGGCGCTGTTGATGACGCCGTTGATGGCTGGATTGATGTAGACTGCTGATCTGGTGTTACGTTCGTCTGGGTAGAGTTCCAAGTCAACCAAGCCACACCGCCACTTACTGCAACAACCGCTGCTGAGACAGCTGCAATAACACCTGAAGAAATACGGTTTGACCCTTGCTGTTCTTTCATGCTAACAACCTTCCTTAAGGGTGAGATAATATTTTTCTCTTGTCGAAGTCTGGCTAAGGACGACGCTTACGAGCGGAGAGTTTCCAAAAACCTAGAGGATGGCTCTATTCTTAAAAATGCTGCAATCTCTAATTCTGCTGGTTTCATTTCTAATTTTAGAATTCGCACTTGTAATCCGTCACCTTCCAAATTACCTAAATCTAATTGTTTGTTGCTAATTGCTAATGGCTAATGGCTAATGGCTAATTGTTACGATTACCCATTACCCATTCCCCATTCCCCATTAGCCGTATCAATCCACTGCTTTAAAGTAGATACAACTTCAGTAATAGGAATTTCCTGAGGTTTACGCTCTTTACGGTAAATTACTTCCACTTTGCCATTCGCGATCGCTCGCCCAGTTACAATCCTTACAGGAATCCCAATCAAATCCGCATCTTTGAATTTAACTCCTGCTCGTTCATTGCGATCGTCGAGTAAGGTTTCAATTCCCGCTTGATTCAGATCTGTGTAAAGTTTCTCTGCGATTTCGACTTGTTGAGCATCGTTAATGTTAGGAATTGTGACAATTGCGTGATAGGGTGCGATGCCAACAGGCCAAATAATTCCATCTTGATCGTAAGATTGCTCTACAGCAGCTTGCGCAAGGCGAGACACACCCACACCATAACAACCCATATATAGGGGTTTTTCTTCACCCTGTTCGTTGGTGTAGGTGGCTGACATCGCTTGGGAATACTTGGTGCCTAATTGAAAAATGTGTCCTACCTCTATTCCACGGGCGCTTTGTAAGGTTTGTTGGGGATTGTGAATAGCGCGATCGCCTGGTCTTGATTTACGTATATCTACTACCACATTTGGTACTTTAACTTGCTCAGACCAATTGGCTCCAACTACGTGATAGCCGGATTCATTTGCGCCTGTGACAAAGTTTTTTAAATCAACAACTGTTTTATCTACCAAGCGCAAAAACTTGGGATGCAACTGCTTATTAGCAGCAATATATTCATCTCCAATATCCGGCGCAATATAGCCCAAAGGCAAAGGCTTAGCTGCCCATTTTTCCTGTGCCTCTGGACTTGGTACAGTTAAGGTGATAATGGTTTTAGCACCATACTGAGAAGCTAGTTTCGTCAATTCATTTTGCAACTTGACTTCATTAACTTCGCAATCGCCTCGGATACTAACCAACACCAGTACTGTCAAATTATTGTCATAAACTGTCTGGTAGAGGACATTTTTCACCACTTGGGTAGGGGAGCATTTCAGGAACTTACAAAGTTGCTCAATCGTCTCTGTTCCTGGGGTATCCCGTTTTTCATAAGTTGAAAACGGTGAGGGTTCAGGGTCAATTGGTAAAGAAACTGCCTTTTCCACGTTGGCGGCGTACTGTCCATCTTCTGTGTAGAGGACTTCATCTTCGCCAGCTTCCGCCAGCACCATAAATTCTTGAGAACCAGAACCGCCAATTGCACCAGAATCAGCTTGGACAGCGCGGAAAGCTAAACCACACCGCCGCAGCATATTGCTGTAGGCGTTGTCCATATCCTGATAAGTTTTTTTCAGGCTTTCTTCATCTGCATGAAAGGAGTAACCATCTTTCATGATGAATTCCCGTCCGCGCATCAAACCAAAGCGGGGACGGATTTCATCGCGGAACTTGGTTTGAATTTGGTAGAGGTGCTGGGGTAGCTGGCGGTAGGAACGAATCAAATCGCGAGCGATCGTTGTGATCACTTCCTCGTGAGTTGGTCCCAGTGCCAATTCTTGCTCGCGGCGGTCTGTGAGGGAAAACATGATTCCCTCGGCTTTAGTGTAGGTATCCCAGCGTCCGGACTCTTTCCATAATTCAGCAGGTTGCAATTGAGGTAAGAGACATTCTTGTGCACCAGTAGCGTTCATTTCTTCGCGCACAATTTGAGAGACTTTTTGCAGTACCCGCCACATCAGCGGAAGATAAGCGTATAAACCGCTACCAATGCGACGAATGTAACCAGCGCGAATGAGTAGTTTATGACTGGGAATCTCAGCATCTGCTGGCTCATCTCTCAGTGTAAGGAATAACATTTGTGACAGTCGCATCGTTTGTCCCCTTTCCAAATTCGTGAATCTCTAATTCAGTTAAAGTCTAAAATGTGCAAGTGCAACTTGAGGAGAAAATTACTTTGCCGGATGTCATCTATCATGCACAGCCACCTTTGGAATTTATCCCTCCAGCGCTCAACCCCTTGTTTTTGAGAGCCTCCCAGTCGTTGCTCCCGGTCTGGATTCGCTGGAAAACAGCAATTAGCCAAATTGAAGCCGACAACGTAGAGGTTTTGGTAGATCTCTATCGCCAGTTTCAGGAGGGAAAAATTCGCTTTTTGATCGCCTTTCGCCATCCCAGTCTGGAAGATCCACTTTGTCTTGGCTACTTGCTTTCCCACATGCTGCCCAAGGTAGCACGGCACAGGGGTGTCTCGCTACAGCACCCTATTCATGCCCATTTTATCTACGATCGCGGAATTCCTCTATGGGCTGGTTCCCACATTGGCTGGATCGCATCTCGCTTAGGTGGTACATCTATCCAAAGGGGTAAAGCAGACTGGACAGGGCTGCGTTCCGCCCGTGACTTGTTTGCCAATGGGCGTTTTCCCATGGCTGCTGCGCCAGAAGGATCTACCAATGGTCTGTCGGAAATTGTCAACCCCCTAGAGCCAGGGATTGCGCAGTTGGGCTTTTGGTGTGCGGAAGATTTGCACAAGGCTGGACGAGGTGAGCAGGTTTTGATTGTACCAATTGGGATTCAATACAGTTACGTGGAAGATCCTTGGAGTGCGATCGCCAATCTTTTAGATGAATTGGAAGCTGCTAGTGGTTTGCCTGTATACGCAGAAACTGATTCATCTGATATCTTAAATCCCCACGGGCGGGGAAACCCTGGGC
>CAXTSI010000564.1:0-5422 GCA_964246695.1 uncultured bacterium | reverse complement strand
TTGCTATCTTCTCTAAAGAGGTTTTTATTTGATTGACTTATTTAAATGAACCATATTGTCAATACCGTTCCGAGCGGATAATTTACCTACCGATAACTTTTGTAGAAACCCGAAATTCTCACCAATAACTCTTAACAGAACCGTATTGGTCGTATTGTACTATTCAATAGTTATGAGATATACAAATTAAGATAATTGGCATAATTATAAAAATAAATAAATAAAAATTCTACTTATAACAGTCATTTTGTTAATTAAATATCATTTTTGTATCGACTAAAAAAGTAATTATTTATAAATGAATAAAAATGTTGAAATCTTATTTTAGCTAAGGTTTTAACAGTTCATGCTGCCAAAACAAAACTGAACTATTTGAGGAGAAAATACTGATGCCCATTAATTATACTAGTAACAACTTTTTGTCTAATCAAGGGCTAAATATTAATCCCATCTCCTCAGAAAATTATTTTAATCTCAACGATGACTATAGCTTACGCCTCAGCGGTCGTAGCAGCTTCAACCCAGTTGTGAATAATTTAGAAACGGATACTGTTGAGCCGTTTACGATGACGAATGCTACGGCTAGTGGGAAGTATAGCTTTACCTCTGGCTATGGCTTAATTAATGCAGCAGCAGCAGTAGCTAAAGCCGCTGGTCAAAATACCTTTGCTGACGTTCCTGCGCTTGGTGGCAATAATTGGGGAGCCGACCTCATAAAAGCACCAGAAGCTTGGGCAAAAGGATACACAGGTAAGGGTGTTGTCGTCGCTGTTCTAGATACTGGAGTTGACTACACCCACCCAGACTTAAAGGATAATATCTGGACGAATCCCAACCCTGGTAACGGCAAGGATAATAATGGCGATGGCTATATTAATGATATCCACGGCTGGAACTTTGTTGACAACAACAATGACGTCCTAGGCAAAGACAAAATTGGTCATGGCACCCATGTTGCTGGTACTATTGCTGGGGAGAACAATGGCTTTGGTGTGACTGGCATTGCCTATGATGCCAAAATTATGCCAGTCAAAGTTTTAGATGACTCTGGTGCTGGCAGCAATGCTACCATAATTAAGGGTATTCATTATGCTGTAGATCGTGGAGCTAATGTTATCAACCTTAGCCTAGGTGGTGGTAATGGCGACAGTTCTTTAGAGTCAGCAATTCAATATGCCAGCAGCAAAAATGTAGTTGTCGTCATGGCAGCTGGTAATGAGAGTGGCATAGCACCGAGTTATCCTGCCCGCTATGCCAAGAACTCGGGACTTGCTGTAGGGGCTGTCGATCAGAATAAAAACATGCCTGACTTTTCTAATCGAGCCGGATTTAACCAGCTTGCTTACGTCACAGCCCCAGGAGTCAATATCTACTCCACAATTCCAGATAATCAGTATGCGAGTTATAGCGGCACATCTATGGCAACTCCCCACGTTGCTGGTGTAGTTGCCCTGATGCTCAGTGCTAACCACAATCTGACTGATAGCCAGGTGCGTCAGATTGTTACACAGCCAGCAGGAAATAGTACGCAAGCTGCAAAAGCCAGCCCTACAATCAACAGCATGATTGCAAGCACTAGCTTCCATCCCAAACCTGTAACTGAAAGCATGATTGCAAGCACTAGCTTCAGTGCCAAACCTATAACTAAGAACAACGATATGTTTGTGAACTCAAATATCGGGTCGCAATTCTTGAGCTACTACCAAAATACTCTCGGCGACAATAGTCACTACAGTATAAGTGGTGATGATGAGACTGATGCCGACAATATTGTGAAGAAATACGAAACGCTAGTGTAGCATCAATACCTTGTCCTAAGGGACAGGCAACGCCTTCGCCAATTTCTGACAGGACCCCACAGACTAGAAGTCTGGACGCCAGTCGCCTAGGTCGGGAAACCCTCCTGCAGCGCTGGCTCGGCTACACAAACGAAGCCCGCAGAGGTGGGCTTGAATCCTTGCAGGCTGCCTCCGCAGCCTTTGTTCGTATAGCCCCACTCTTCTAGAGTGAGGGCAATAAGAGCGAAGGTATTGTTCGAGAAACCAGGTTTCTTATTTTCGCTCTTTCCGAGCAGTATTGGAACCCGAAGGGTCAAATTGTGGTCTATCTCTTGCCGGACTCATACTTAACTATTTGTGTCAATGCGTAAGTCGTATATTGATCTGGGTAGACCATAAAACCGTAGGGGCGCGGTCTCCGCGCCCTTACCACTTGGTCAATTCTACGAGATGAAACGACCGAATTCCGTTGTACACATGATGCTCAATTTGTGAGCGTGCGTAAGTCCTATTGGGATTCTGATATCTTGCACCAGCATCAAAAACCGGGTTTCTTGCAAATATTGAAGGCTGAAACCCAATATTTATCGTTGAGAAACCCGGTTTTTTAGGTCTTATTGAGAATGGTGCAAGATCTGAGGATTCCGACATCGGGCAAAATAGAAGATCGGAATATAGCGAGATAACCCTGAGCCAGTTCCATTGATCAAGGTTTTACCCCAGATATTAAAAACGAATAATTCTGGATAAAATATTGATGTGTTTTATAATGCTTTAGCATATGAGTCAGGCAACAATACCGGATGTTTTGACCCTTGAAGAAGTTTCCGCCTACCTGCGACTACCCACTGAAATTGCTGCCTCTAGGGTAAGGAGGCAGAGCCTCCAAGAACAGCGTTACTAGGCAGAGCCTAGCAACGAGAAACGCCTGTATTTCCAAGAGTTACAGCTTAAGTTGACACCAATGGGTGACCCCGCCCCTACCGTGTATTGCATCCAAACGAGAACTGCTCTAGAGCGAGCACAAAGGTGCAGCAGCCCATTTGGGGCATCGCTCTCAAACAGAATTGACCACATTGTAAGGGCGGGGTGACCCCGCCCCTACGCGCTTACCTGACAGAAAATGCTTCGCTAAACCTACGAGTCACAGGCTCAATGATGAAAGTTAAAATCGACTTTTTACGAGTCACAATTTCACCAGTCGCACTCATCCCTGGAGTAAATGCTACTTCTTGTCCCCGCACCTGAATTGAGTGTTTCCTCAGCTGAATTCTAGTTGGGAAAACCAAGCCCAATTCTCTATCAACGACTGCATTAGGACTGACTTGCACTACCTCACCCTCAATTGTGCCAAATTCTTGAAATGGGAAGGTTGCCATCTTGACCTTTGCCCTCATCCCTTCATGAATAAACCCAATATCTCGGTTCAGAACTTTCACCTCCAGCTGTAGTTCTTTGCCTTGTGGCAAAATAGACAGTAATTCTTCACCCGATTGCACTGGTCCTTTAGTTGCTTTAACTTTGTATATCGTTCCTGCAACTGGAGCCTTGATAGTTTCGTTCTCTTGCTGTTTTTTCGCCTGATCCAGTTGACCAGTAACACTGGTAAATTCTTCTTTACGTTTGTTCATTTGGGTCAAAATTTCACTTTGCCGTGCCGATACCAAACGCTCTACCTGATTACGAGCACCTTGATAAGCTTGTTGTGCCTGGCGAATTTCTTGACCTTGGGCTGCAATATCTTTTTCTAGGGATGAGACTTTGTCTTGAGCCTCTGTTACCTTATTTTGGGCGTTGATTATCTCATCTTTCGATTTAGTGATTTCCGTATTCGCACGATTCAGTTTTTCTTGAGCATCTAGGTAATCAAGTCGAGGGAACGCGCCAGAATTAACTAAGATGCTTAGGCTTTTTTCCCTTTGTTGCGCCAGCGCTAAATTTGTGTCAACTTTAGCGCTGATTTTTTGGGCATTGACAAAGTTACTTTTAGCGTTGGCGAGGCTGGTTTTGGCGTTGACCAGATTTTCTTGCAAGCGCGTCAGACGTACTTTCGCCTGATCAATTAGCGCCTGTTGGCGATTTGCTTCGGCTTGGGCTGCAGCTTGATGCGCTTGGTAGTCTCGCAACCGCGAGTTTAACAGTTCATCTTGCAGTTGGGTGCCAGTAGTTTTGGCTCCTATATGTTCTGCATCTAAACGTCGCAAGTCTTCTTGAATCAAATTAGCCGATTTGCCTAGGCGAGCAACATCGACTTGTTTCAAGTCGGGATCGCGTTGAACTAAAACCTGACCTTTGACGACGCGATCGCCTTCTTTAACATTCACCGCCACAATTGACCCACCACCCAGCGCTGTCACAGGTCGCACCTGTGTGGAAGCAATTAACTCCCCTGGTGCTGTCGCCACTTCATCTACCTGGGAAAATTGCGCCCATGCGATCGCTCCGAATACTACTACGCTGATCGTTCCTGCCAAGAATCTAGTGTAAATTGGTGGCAACTCCTGTACTGCCTTACCCAATTCATAGGAAAGTTTTTCGTCTGGTTTAGCAAATCGCTGTTTTGTCTGACGTGCTTGAGTAGCATTTGCTACAAAGTAAGATTTCATAATATTTTGGATTGTTAGTTGTTAGTTGCTAATTGCTAATTGCTAATTGCTAATTGTTAATTGCTATTAGCCATTAGCCATTAGCTATTAGCTATTCATACTGCTAAATACCGTCGCAAGAAATTTTCCAGTGTTTCCAATTTAAAATTGAAAATTTCCTCTAGGTTAGAAATCTCCTCTTTTGTACAGAAAAATTCATTTGCCAATAACGTGCGAAAAGTACCTGAAGCTTTTTGCCCTTGGGGATTCAACAAACCCAATGCACTCCGTAACCCATCAATTAGGAACAGTGGGGGGTTAATTACCACTGGTTCTTTGTGGAAAATGCGACTAAAAATTTGCGGAATATGCTCTCGCAATAAAATTTCTGGTCCTCCAACAGGTAAAATCTGATTAAGAGCTGCTTTAACTCTCACAGCATCCACAACTATCCTTGCCAAATCATCTGTACTTACAATAGATGTACGGTTTTTGGGGTCGCCGATGAGCAGATAAAATCCCGTTTCCCGAAACCTTTCTGCTAGTGGCAGCAAATTCGATGCTAATCCAGATGGGCGTAAAATAGTGTAGTTTAAACCACTAGCTGCCAAGTATCGCTCTACCGCACGTTTGGCTTTAAAAACGGGAGCATCTTCATACCCGCGATCTGCTCCCAATACGGAAATGAAGACAAAGTGCTGTACTCCAGTAGCTTTTGCAGAGTCAATGAGTTCAATGTTGGCGCGGTAGTCCAAGGATAAAGCATCGCCATCAGAACCGTGAGTGCTAATGATATACTGGACATCCTGACAAGCTTTCTGGATATCCTTTTCAAGCCGCAAATCACCGATGAAGATGTTAGCTCCCCGGTGTTCTAACTCGCTATAGCGCGAGGTAAGGCGGACAAATGCCCGCACCTGCATCTCCCTTTCACATAGGAGTCTCACAACTCTGCGACCTATTTCCCCGGTTGCTCCTGTGACTAAATACATAAAGCTTTTGGATTGTTGGTTGTTGGTTGTTAGTTGTTGGTTGTTGGTTGTTAGTTGTTAGTTGTTG
>CAXTSI010000563.1:0-5428 GCA_964246695.1 uncultured bacterium | reverse complement strand
CCAGCCCTGAAGGAGGGTTTCCCTCCGTAGGGGACTGGCGAACCCGAAGGGACTTAGTTTGTATAGCCGCGAATTCTATTCGCCAGGGGTTGGTGCAAGATCTGAGTCTACTTTCACAAATCATTTAGGATAGCTATATATTTGCATGAAGAAGGAAGTCAGGAGCCAGGAGTCAAAATACAGAATACTTCTGGCTCCTGGCTTCTGAATTCTGGACTAAATTGTAAATCGCTTAACTGCTGCTGCCTTTCAAAAGCACCGCACAGACGACGCCTAGGATAATCAATCCACCACCTAGGATGAATGACCAGAAGCGATGATAACTGTTAATAATAGTGCCACTTTCACTGTTGATCTGGATGAGATCCATCCATGGGGCAATACCTCGGCGGAACCAACCCAAAGTCCCAACTTGGGAGCCAATTAAGCTTTGAACTCGCTTCATACCAAACAAGAAATTGCCAATTGAACCAAAGCGCGAGGCGTAGTGCAGATACAGCATCCCGGTACGGTCTTGGATCTTTAGGTCAGAGCCAAATTTATAACCCGCGTCGCCACGCCCAATCAGTTGACCTTCCAGTTTCACGGGTTGTCCACGCAAGGGACTAGCATAGGGGTCTGACATCAGCGTGAGAACGTCGGTTGCTTGTGCTTGGCTGTAGTTGGGGAACATGACTAAGGCTTTGATCAGCAATCCTATCCCTAAACCTATGAATGGCGCACCGACCATGAACCTTGCGTTTGCAGAATTTGACGCCAGGATCGCGCCAATTGCTAAGCCAGCAAACAAACCGATGGTTGGGGGTAGTTACTGTTGGCTAATTACTAGCCAAAGTTACTCAAATATAGACAAAAAAGGGTAGCGAGTTGTGTTAAAGTAGTAATATCGGTAGCGCGAAACGCCTTTCAGATTTTTTGGAAAACTCGTAAGTACGTCGTTGCACACAAGCCGATTTTCATGAGCGTTACAAAGCCTAGACCCGATTAATCGCGTCTCCACAATGTTTCGTAATGCTTGCTTGCACCCAATCTAACAGGTTCTACTGGTAACGGCTTGGTGAACACCGTTCGTACCATCAATAAGATGGTTAAAAGTACGAGCAGAGCTTCAGCACAAGCAAGAGAGTCCAATTCTCTCTATCAGGTAGTGAAGGCGTGATTCCTTCAGGGGAGGAAAGATTGACCGCTATCTTTCCGGTTGACCAGCTTTATCCACTTGTGGGTAACTTTGGGTAGACTTTATTGAGCGGTATGGTAAAGCCACCTTTGGGTTAAATCCATCAGGAAGGGAGACAGAAAAAAGGCAGCGAGATTGAAAACTAGGGTGAAACCAATGGCGAGTAACATCCCTATTTGTGGATTGTTGCTACCCAAAATCAATACCAGGCTCAAACCTAAAGCCAACACCATGCCAAATAGCAAAGTGATGGTGACGCCAGAAGCCAGTGTCAGGCTACCACCCACACCCCCCATTGCTAACTTGACACTAGCAGTTGCCGCACGACCTGTTTTTTGGATGGCGCTAGACTGCGGTGCTGAGGTGTTGCTGAGGGTTGGGCGCATTTTTTCTGCCCAACTGCGTGCCTGTAAGTTTTCGCTGATCATCAACTTTTGACACAGGATAATTGCTTTTTCGATTTTTCCTGTGCCTTGATATGCTTTCAACAGCCACATCTGTGCTGTCAGATACTCTGAGGAACTGTCATCAGCACAATTCCGGCAGAATTGTTCTAGTAATTGAACAGCCTCTTGATAACGTCCTTGCTTAGCTGCATCTAATCCAGATTGTAGTGACATAGGATCTGCCCTGTGGAGGAGCGGTATTATCTATCTGTACTTAGTAGATCCAGTTTTCGTCAATACCATTTCGGAAAACTTCATCACAAATCAACCAAGGAAGCCTCCCCATCCTCTCGCAATACGCTTCGGATAAGATAATTGACCTACCGATAACCTTTGTAGAAACGCGAAATTCTCGCTGTGCGCGCCGACACGAGTGTTTCCCGACCTAGGCGACTGGCGTCGCGTCTCTACAGATCTGACATTCCCACCAACAACCATTAACCGAACCGTATTGCATCCTCTCGGATCTGTCACGATGGTATGCCTTTAAAACAGGGGTATTATTATAGATAGAATGCCCGTGCAGGGTCGAAAAACAACTTATGTCGGCTAAAGATAAATTTCATGACATTGTTAAATCAGCATTACAAAAGGATGGCTGGGTAATTACTGACGACCCCCTGTATATTAGTTTTGGTGGGGTGCAAATGTATATTGATTTAGGAGCAGAAAGGCTAATTGCTGCTGAAAAAGAAGGAGAGAAAATAGCCGTTGAAATTAAAAGCTTTCTCAGTCCATCAGCAATTTCTGATTTTCATATTGCTTTTGGGCAGTTTCTGAATTATCGCACTGTTCTTAGAGAAAAAGACCCACAGCGAATTTTATATTTAGCAGTTAATGAAGAAATATATAATGATTTTTTCTTACTTCCGTTTCCACAACTTCAAATTCAAGAATATAAAGTTAAGTTGATTATCTATGATGTTGAAAATGAGGAGATTGTGAGATGGCTAAGGTAGAAGAGTATCGAAACTATATTCAGCAACTTCTCACGAAATATGCTAGTTACAAACCTTCGTATGGAGAGGTTGAGGTACAGACAATTTTCGACACAGAACGAAACCATTATCAAATTGTCCACGTTGGTTGGGAGAACAAACGTCGAGTGTACGGCTGTTCTATGCACATCGATATCAAAAATGAAAAAATCTGGATTCAGTGGAATGCAACTGAGGTAGATATCGCTGATGAACTAGTTCAAATGGGAGTTCCGAAACAGGATATTGTGATAGGGTTACACTCACCATATATAAGGCAGTTTACAGACTTTGCGGCGGGTTAACCCTCTTCTAAGAAACAGAAATGTTTCTTTACATTCATTGGGAATGAGATCGCTTTCCTCGGACGCTGTTGTCAGTCTAGGCAGAGGAAAAATTCCCAATTAAAAAACCTATCATTACCACCTGGAGTTAAATTCAAAACGAAGTTAAATCTTGGAGGCAGTACCATTTAAAGTCGCATTCAACCTTACCCAGGAGATATTGATTATTCTGAGGATTATAAAAATACATTTTTTTAATCACCCGCTTTAAAAATCTGTTGTGCGGTCAAGTTTAACTCTGGAAATGTTGGCGACTGGATGGAATCATCGCCTCGAAACTTAGTAACCCGATATTCGCCGGACTGTAGAGAGCAAACCGAGATAGTAGGTTGTTTGGGGTCGCCAATAAACTCCCTACCACCTAAAGCTAGGTAGTCCACTATCCAATATTCAAATATTCCCATCTCTTCATAATCAGCATATTTTTTGAGATAGTCATCCCGCCAATTAGTACTAACTATTTCAATTGCTAATACTATTGATGCAGCCTGGGTAATTATTGATTCCCGCTCCCAAATTGGTTCATTGACAAGATTAGAATCATTTAAGAGCAACACATCTGGTGAGTACCCTGATTGATTTTCCAATGGTCTGACTATGACAGTTTTTGGTACGAAATAAGGTAGATTTAATCGGTCAACTTCTACATTGAGCTTTTTGACTAAAAAGCCAACAACTTTTTCATGTCCTCCTTTTGGTAAAGGCATTTCAACAATTACTCCATCATGTAGTTCATAACGCCGTTCCGAATTTTCCGGATACCAAGCAATAAATTCATCAAAGGTTAGTTTAGTTTTAGGTAAAGCTTGAGTCATGGTTATTGCCTCAACTTGGATAGTACATGTGTAAGCATTCAGCTATCAGCGGTCAGCGGTCAGCATGTATTGTACCTTGGTGAAGAAGAAACAACGCGCATCCACCAATACCCTAAGGAATGCGCTCTTGCTGATAGCTGACGGCTGAATGCTTACGTACATGTTTTAAATCTACAGTTAGACTAAAATATACTACAGATTAGAATTTAAGCATAAACCAGGATTTTGCTAAACTGTGGCTGGTTTGTTCGTAGTTTGCGCTGTCTTCGCGCAAGGGCGCAAACTACGAACCCATCAAAACAATCTTGACAAACTACTACGCGTTTGATATAAATCTATGACTGCTTCCCAAGATGATTTTTCTCCTCTAATTGCAATTGCCAATAACACCCGACTCGCAGCACTGAAGCTGGCTGTTCTCTCAACAGAAAAGAGAAATCAAGCAATCAATGCGATCGCTCAAGTTTTAGAATCGGCACTCGATGAAATTTTGTTAGCAAATGTTGCTGATTGTCAAGCTGCTGCTACAGAGGGAATTGCCAAACCACTTTACAAGCGCTTGCAGTTAGATGAACATAAGTTAAGAGATGCGATCGCCGGGGTACGAGATGTCGGCAAACTTCCCGATCCAGTCGGTGCAGTGCAAATTCACCGGGAACTAGATACAGGCTTAATCCTCAAGCGAATCACTTGTCCAATGGGAGTTCTAGGCGTGATTTTTGAAGCACGTCCGGAAGCAGCAATTCAAATTGTCTCTCTGGCAATCAAATCAGGTAATGGCGTTATTCTCAAAGGTGGAAAAGAAGCTATTCGTTCTTGTGAGGCGATCGTCAAGGCAATTAAATTTGGATTATCTCAAACTGCTGTTAACCCAGACGCGGTACAGTTATTGACAACAAGAGAAGAAACCCTGGAACTTTTAAAATTAGAAAAATATGTAGATTTAATTATTCCCAGAGGTTCTAACTCGTTTGTTCGATTTGTACAGGAAAATACCCGCATTCCTGTACTAGGTCACGCTGATGGAATTTGCCATCTTTATATAGACAAAGCCGCAGATATTGAGAAAGCTATTGCCATTACAGTCGATGCGAAAACGAATTATCCTGCTGCTTGTAATGCAATTGAAACTTTGCTAGTTCACACGAACATCGCCGCAGCATTTTTACCAAGGTGCAATGAGGCATTGCAAAAACTCAATGTGGAATTAAGAGGAGATGAACGCAGCCGCAAGATTTTGCCTTATATCGCAGTTGCAACCGAAAAAGATTGGAAGACAGAATACAGCGATTTGATTTTGTCGATTAAAATTGTGGATTCGTTAGAGGAAGCGATCGCCCACATCAACGATTATGGCTCTAAACACACCGATGCCATTGTAACTGAAAATGTAGAAGCTGCTGAAACTTTCTTGGCACTGGTGAATGCAGCTGGAGTTTACCACAACTGTTCTACTCGCTTTGCTGACGGCTTCCGCTACGGTTTTGGTGCAGAAGTTGGAATTAGTACCCAACAAATGCCACCCCGTGGTCCCGTCGGTTTAGAAGGTTTAGTGACATATAAGTATCAAATGACTGGTGATGGTCATGTTGTAGCTACTTATACAGGCGCCAATGCCAAACCCTTGATTCATCGGGATTGCTAATTGCTAATTGCTAATTGCTAATTG
>CAXTSI010000562.1:0-5432 GCA_964246695.1 uncultured bacterium | reverse complement strand
AAACGTTACGAGGAAGCATTAGCATCCTGCGACAAAGCAATTGAAATTGACCCTAATTATAACTTTGCTTGGTCAATGCGAGGCTTAGTACTGGACAATCTCAAACGTTACGAGGAAGCATTAGCATCCTGCGACAAAGCAATTGAAATTGACCCTAATTATAACTTTGCTTGGTCAATGCGAGGCTTAGTACTGAACAATCTCAAACGTTATGAGGAAGCATTAGCATCCTACGACAAAGCAATTGAAATTGACCCTAATTATAAATGGGCTTGGGGAAGGCGAAGCTGGAGACTAATTAATCTCGAACGCTATGAAGAAGCGTTAGTATCTTGTGAGAAAGCCATCTCTCTAGGAGAAAAATATTATTATGTTTTAGTTAACCGTGCTATTTCCCTTATCGGGCTTAACCGTTGGGAAGAGGGTATCATGACTTTGGAAGATGCCCTCAAAAATCTTGAAGATGGGGAAGAAGCATTTCCAGAAGACACAGAGTTAATTTTCCGCATCCTGTTTACAAGTATTCAGGATGAACTAACGTGGAAAACTTACATTACAACTCTGATTGAGCTTTTCGACAAATACCAATCTATTTCAGCATTATTTCAGGGACTTACACGCAGCATTCCCACCTTAATATCGGACACGGTTAGCGACAAAGCTGCACAAATATGGCTAGAGGTGTGGCAAGATTTGGCGGAAAGTCGTTCAGAATTCCAAATTACCCTGCGCTTGCTTAATGCTGCTATGCGCTATCGGTTAACGAAAGGCGATAGACGAGTTTTGCTAGAACTGCCTATTGAAGAACGCAACTTGTTAAAACCGCTACTAGACTTAGGGGAATCATCAAATTGACATTGAGCCGAGAACACCGATTCAGCATTCAAGATTGTCACGAAAAAACAATACGGTTCAGTTAGAAGCGTCACTCCTTGAAGATCCCCCCAACCCCCCTTAAAAAGGGGGGCTTTTTCCTCCCTTTTTAAGGGGGCTAGGGGGGATCAAAGCCTTAACTGAACCGTATTGCACGAAAAAACCCGGTTTCTTTTGGTGAAGCCAACGACATTTCGGTCTTCCAAGATTAGTCCGCGCAGGCGGACTTTGTTTGTGTAGCCGCGACTTCAGTCGTCAAGGTTTCATATCCTAATTCAACGTCAACTATGCTGCTTGCGGCTCAACCAAATTCTCTACTCCCTGAATGACTTTGGCGGATTCAATTTTGTCCCCCGCCTTAAGTTCACGCAAAACTTCTTGACCCTCAGTAACATAGCCAAAAACGGCGTAGCGACCATCCAAGAGGTTGCGTCCTGCAGGGGTGAGTTCAGGATCGAACAGAAAGAAGAAAATTTGTGAAGAACCACCATTCACGTCACGTTCGGGACGCGCCAGTGCGATCGCACCAAAGGCAGAGAAAGGCAGAACTGGCATATCAGTGTAACGACCAGCATCTTCAAGAGTTATGCCGTAGGTGGGCGCTTTGTCTTTTTCAGCCAGAACTTCCAAGGGAATAGCACGATATTTGCCCGTTTTTGGGTCAATAAAACCTACCTCCTTACCTGCTGGATCTCCGGTTTGTAAGACGTAGGATTCTTCGGCGCGGGTGAATTCTAAGCCGTTATAAAAACCCCGCTGCACCAAATCAACAAAATTCCCGGCGGTGACAGGGGCGCTGTAACCGTCCACAACAAGGGTGATGGGACCTTTGTTAGTTGTCACTTCTACAGTGGCACGACCTTTGAGTTGGGGCAAATTGCTGTATTCGGCTGGCACTTCAAAGGGGAAGCCCTTGACCATTAACTGTTCTAATTCGGTGACAAGATTCAGTAGTTTGGTTCTTTGTTGGCGAACTTGTTCTTTATCTTTGGTTTCAGCAACTTCTTTCAAGCCGTTGACGCCAGATTTCAACTCAGCGATCAAAGCTTGAGCTTGGGGTTGACGTTCTGCTGGGACACTTGCTAAAAGTTTAGAGGGGTTATCGAGAATCCGCGATGCTTTACTGAGATCGCTAGAAATAGCACCCCAACGTCGATTTGCCCGCAGTTGATTGGAAATGTCTTCAAGAGAGGCTTGTAGTTGCCGCACTTGTTTATTATCAATCGGGAGTGAGTGCCGTAATAAAGCGCTGCCTTCAGTAATCGCATTTCCAGATGGTAGCGCGGCGCTACTAGAAGGAGTCCACCCTGCTGTACTTATTCCTAACAATAGTATTACCAGCAGTAGAGAAATTAAGCTGTTCTTCAACGAGGATTTAAATAAATTGAACATGAGATAGCTCAATGCAGCATCAAATTTTTGACAGGGCGTAACCCATCAATAATTTTCCCATAGTAAAGGAAGCACTTTTACGCTTAATTCATGTCTGTTGCCTAATTAATTTATCAATCACGCCTAAACAATCCAAACAAGGGAGCGAGGATCACTCCCAACACAAAGCCGCCAACATGTGCCCAGTAAGCAACTCCACCCGTCTGCACACTCATACTGGCAGCTGCTTGCAGGCTGGCAAAACCAGATATGACATTTTGGACAATGAAAAGTCCTATCAATATAAATGCCGGAACTCTGATTGTGGTAATGAAAAAACCTAAGAAGACTAATGACACAACTCTGATTTGGGGATAGCGGATAACGTAGGCACCCAAAATCCCGGCGATCGCACCACTTGCACCCAAAGAAGGAATCGTAGAACCCATACCCACAAACCATTGGCACAAAGCTGCAAAGACGCCGCAACTTAGATAAAAAATCAGATACTTAAAACGACCCAACCGTTCTTCAATATTGTTGCCAAAAATCCATAAAAACACCATATTAGAGATCAGATGCCACCAACCGCCATGTAAAAACTGCGACGTAATCAATGTTGCCCACTCTGGCACTGGTTGATATACCGGAGTACCCACAAAGGTAGCAGTTAACTCTCGTGGTATTAGTGCATATACGTGGAGAAACTGCTCTAGTTGTCTATCTGATAGACTGAATTCATGAAGAAAAACTAAAACGTTCATCCCAATCAACCCATAGGTCATATATGGGCTGCTTCGCGTCGGGTTTTCGTCGTAGAGAGGAAACACAGGAGTTTTTCCTAATAATTTATTAAATGCAATATAGCCTGTTGGGATTTGTTAGTGGTTAGTACATGAACAACTAGCAACTAACAACTAACAACTAACAACTAACAACTAACCACTATCTGTAGAAATATTCTTCCTTTGCTTTGTCGTTAAATAATCCCAATAACGGACCGAGAATCGCCCCAAACAAAAAACCACCTGAGTGTGCCCAATAAGCAATACCACCACTTTCCATACCGATGTTGGTCGGTGTTTGTAGACTGGCGAGTCCGTAAAATGCTTGCTGGATAAACCAAAATCCGAGAAAGTAGAATGCTGGGACGCGGAAGGAGGGAAAGAAAAAACCTAAGGGAATTACGCCGAGAATTTCTGCTTGAGGAAAGCGGAGAATGTATGCGCCTAGAACGCCAGCGATCGCACCACTTGCACCTAAGGAAGGAATTGCAGAACTCGGTGAAAAGTACCACTGGGTCAACGATGCCAAAACACCACAAGTCAAATAGAAAAGCAAAAATTTTGCATGACCCAACTTTTCTTCAACGTTGTTACCAAAAATCCATAGAAACAACATATTGCCAGCTAAGTGTAAAAAACCGCCGTGTAGGAATTGGGAAGTAATTAAAGTTGCCCATTCTGGCACAACTTGATGTACTGGAATACCCGCAAAGCTAGCTGTAAGTTCTCGTGGTACTACAGCTGCAAGATGTAAAAACCCATCTAATTGCCGTGGGGGTAGACTTGATTCATAAAGAAAAGCTAAGACATTGGCAGCAATTAGCCCATAAGTGACATAAGGCGTAATTGTTGTCGGATTATCATCTCTAATTGGAACCACAGGTGTTTTTCCTGATTTTTGAGAAACCAGCCTCACAATACCGAATTTTTTGAGTAGTTTCTTCTAACCTGTGGTTGAACTATAGTAGTCCTAAATGATTCGGGAACGCCTAGAAACCGGGTTTCTCAGAGAAACCCGGTTTCTGAGGGCTGACAAATTTGTAACTCAAATAGGATTGCTATACCGTAAATAGTCCATAGTAAATGAATCAATATTGACTCCTTTTATCTCAATAATTTTTCATCGCCCTTTGAATATCTCGTTTGTCTTGACGTTGTTTGAGGTCTTCTCGCTTGTCGTAAATCTTTTTACCTTTAGCTAGCGCTATACTCACTTTCACCCAGCCGCGTTTGAAATACATTTTCAAAGGCACTAAAGTCAAACCCTGCTGTTCCACTTTGCCAATCAGCTTGCGAATTTCCTGCTGGTGCAGCAGCAGTTTGCGCGTTCGGCGCGGTTCATGGTTAAAATACTGTCCACTGGAGGTGTAAGGTGATATATGCACGTTGATCAGCCATGCTTCTCCATCACGAATTAAAGCATATCCATCTTGGAGATTAGCTTTACCCGCCCGGATCGACTTGACCTCTGTTCCTGTTAACTGAATTCCAGCTTCGTAGGTTTCAAGAATTTCGTACAAATAACGGGCTTTGCGGTTGTCACTAATAACTTTGTAACCGTCGTTGTCGCTCATGAAAAATTTTACGTGCGTCCAATGTGCCGAAAAAATCGTATTCGTCTGACTTGTTATTCTATCAAAACTTATTCGTAACTCTTGAGTGGTTAAGGGCTGCTACAGTTAAAAAGCCACAATTGTAGCAGTTTTAATTTTTCTATCTTTAGCTTGAGTCTAGGAGATGGCTAGTTTATAGCTAAAGATTGATTTTACTGATATATAAATTGGTTAGAGTGAGGTAGAAATAGAAAGGGATGAGGAACTTATTATGAAACGCAATCTCACTAAAGCCGTTGGTGCTGGCGTTCTTACATTGAGTATGGCTATTATGCCCTTGACTCTACCCGCTTCTGCTCAAACTAGGACTGCTGATCCTGGAACCAACACCACTTCTACTACCACCACAACTGCTAACGATGACGGCGGCTTTGATTGGGGTTGGCTAGGATTACTTGGATTGTTAGGTTTAGCTGGCTTGACTGGTAAAAAGCGTAATAACGAAGCGACTGCTTATCGTGACCCCAATCCTACAGGTACTACTTACAGAGAGTAGTTTTAATTTCCGATCGGAACAGATTTGGGAACAAATGCGCATCCGTCTAGTACTGTACTCTTTTGGCGATAAGTTAAAGCCTGCCTATGCGGGCTTTGTTTGTATACTATTATACTATTTTCGGTAAATTTTACTTAGGGTGGACACTGCCTACTAATATCAAGTCCGGTTAATCACCGATCGTTTAGGTTTGACCTCTCCCCGCCTTTGACTTGCGTCAAAGTCTCGCCTCCCCAATAAGGGGAGGGGTTGGGGTGGGTAAGAGCCGCCACGAGTGTTTCCCGATCTTCGGGC
>CAXTSI010000561.1:0-5441 GCA_964246695.1 uncultured bacterium | reverse complement strand
ACTCCCCACTCCCTACTCCCCACTCCCTACTCCCCATGCCCATGCCCCAATACCTGCCGCAATTTGATACCCTAACTTAAATAGGTTTGGGAACAATAACACCGTGGATATTCAAATTGGGTGCGGAAAGACAGCTAAAAGAGCCTACGGCATAGATGAGATTGCTCTAGTCCCAGGTAATAGGACATTAGATCCAAGTTTGGCTGATACTAAATGGCGGATTGGCAATATTGAGCGAGATATCCCGATTATTGCCAGTGCGATGGATAGCGTGGTAGATGTTGGCATGGCTGTGCGCTTGTCGCAGTTGGGAGCATTGGGTGTTCTGAACTTAGAAGGTATCCACACTCGCTATGCGGAAGTTGAGCCAATTTTAGACCGGATTACCTCAGTCGGGAAAGATGAATTTGTTCCCCTGATGCAAGAACTTTATGCTGAACCAATTAAACCGGACTTAATAGCACAAAGGATTCAGGAAATTAAACTTAAAGATGGCATTGCTTGTGTGAGTGCTACCCCAGCTTTTTCAAGCCAATACGGAACTGTTGCAGCAAAAACCGGAGCCGATTTATTTTTTGTGCAAGCAACAGTGGTTTCCACTGCTCACTTGTCCCCTGAGTCTGTATTACCACTGGATTTGGCGCAATTTTGTCAGGAAATGTCGATTCCTGTGGTGTTAGGAAATTGCGTGGGTTATGAAGTCGCTTTAAATTTGATGAAAGCTGGGGCGGCGGCGGTACTAGTGGGAATAGGTCCGGGTGCAGCATGTACTTCTCGTGGAGTGCTGGGTGTCGGTGTGCCACAAGCCACTGCGATCGCCGACTGTGCTGCGGCACGCAATGATTATTATCAGGAAACTGGTAATTACGTGCCAGTGATTGCCGATGGGGGTTTAATCACTGGTGGTGACATCTGCAAGTGCATTGCTTGCGGTGCTGATGGTGTGATGATTGGCTCTCCATTTGCTAGAGCCGCCGAAGCTCCAGGACGAGGTTATCATTGGGGGATGGCAACTCCCAGTCCAGTATTACCCCGTGGTACGCGCATTCGTGTGGGTACTACTGGCACCGTCGCGCAAATTCTCACAGGACCTGCACAACTCGATGACGGTACTCATAATCTTTTAGGCGCTTTAAAAGCGAGTATGGGCACTTTAGGAGCTAAAAACATTAAGGAAATGCAGCAAGTTGAAGTTGTGATCGCGCCAAGCCTATTAACTGAAGGCAAAGTCTATCAAAAAGCTCAACACTTAGGTATGGGTAAGTGAAGGTGAGTAGTTAGTCGATAGTAGTTAGTGGTTAGTGGTTAGTGGTTAGTGGTGAAGAAACTTTCAAGAAACACGGGAGTGGGGAGTGGGGGAGGAAGGAATGAATTGTGTTTCTTCAATTTATCACTGGTGGCGTAAGCCGCCAGTGTCAGATCATATCTTGCACAACACTGTTGTTGCAAGATAGGAGCAATAAAAAGCTTACGCCGATCGTAGGATAGGCAGTGCCCACCTACCCCGTTAGAGGAGAAGGTGCGTTCCGGTCAGGAAACCAACTACCAACTAACCACTAACCACTAACCACTAACAATCTTTCCAAAAATTTTTCCAGACTCTTAAAGAATTAGTGGAAAAATCATATATGTCGCCTACAATAGGAATAGCGGAGACGAATGTTTCCGTTCACTCCTCACACCACACTCCGCCCGGACTAAGGTTCGGGCGGTTCCTTAATATTCCTAAATCATAATAATCCTGACTCCTACCCACAGGTGGATGAGATTTCTTTAGATCGCTAATAATTTCTTTTTGGTGATTCAGCCCATCAAGACCAGTATTTCGACCAATAAGTCACTGTGACTCCTGATTGCTTCTTTATAAATTGTAAAGCTCTTTGCAAATGTATATACCTTGTTTACAATGCAATGGTTTTTGCTATGGTAGAATTTTGAGCAGACTCAAAAACATAACAGGCAAAGGTTTGTAGGCATGTCAGCAGCGGCACAAGTTACGGACTCTACCTTTAAGCAGGAAGTGCTGGATAGCGAAGTTCCTGTTTTAGTTGACTTTTGGGCACCCTGGTGCGGACCCTGCCGGATGGTTGCCCCTGTTGTAGATGAAATCGCCGCTCAGTACGATGGTCAACTTAGGGTAGTTAAAGTCAACACTGACGAAAATCCTAATGTTGCCAGTCAGTACGGGATTCGCAGCATTCCCACATTAATGATTTTTAAGGGTGGGCAAAAAGTTGATATGGTGGTCGGTGCAGTACCGAAAACTACATTAGCTAACACTTTGGAAAAGTATCTTTGAACTGAGCGTGTTGAGCGCGGTCCCTACCTATACTTTTTGTTAGGTAGGGTAAGTGTCACAAAGGTACAGGTACAGAGGAGTGATTTTCTTGATTTTGGGGTTAGAATACTATTAGTAAAAGTGGTACTGTAGAAGGCTTTTAGGCTGGAGACATTGACCAATTTTACTATTCGTCTGAATATCTTAACTAAGTAAAAAGTCTTTACATTGATAATACTTTTTACGCTTTGTTTACGCTCACGCACAAGCTCTAAGGATATACTGAGGAAACCAGGGTCTCTGGTAACGTGGATAAGTCATAAGACTTTAAAGCGCAAAGTTTCCTCACCTATAAGCTTCCTTTGGGGGGAGTGCGTTCGCGTTCAAATTTAATTGAATAAAAATTAATGTGGAGTAATTGATTTGCTCTAGCCTTAAGTAAATATTTGTAAACAAGCCTGAGATGCGGAAATTTTCGTGTCTCTATACAAATTTTTACTTTTGCGGTTTGGGCTGTGTTTTAGCAGCGCCTATGCTCTTGTGGCTACAGGTGCTTTTTTAGATGTTAAAAACTAGTCACTACTCATTAGTTATTAGTTTTGGACTTTGGACAAATGACAACCCGTAGCGTTTGATACAATTACACACTAAATCTAGGTAAAATAGAATGCCATTTTGGCAGCAGTTCTCATGACCCCATTTGCGTCGTTTGACACTTTAGAGTCTCTCAAAGCAGATCTCGCTGAATTAATTGATCGCCTACCAACGTTAAAGAATGGACAATTTATCCAGCAAGCACTAGCTGCTATACTGCGTCTATCTGAGAGTGAAATTGAACGTCTTGATTGGAAGATATTATCGACTACTTTAGCGGATATGGAGCTGGGTTTCGAGCTCTTTTACGCCTACCGACACGTTCGCAAAGTCACTATCTTTGGTTCTGCTCGCCTATCGTCAGAAACCCCAGATTACCGTATGGCGGTTGACTTTGCTCGCCGTGTTACTCAATTGGGATTCATGGTAATGACAGGCGGTGGTGGCGGGATCATGCAGGCTGGTCACGAAGGTGCTGGGCGAGAAAATTCTTTTGGCTTAAACATACAGTTACCGTTTGAGCAGCAGGCGAACCCGTTTATTGAAGGAGATCCTAAGCTGATTCACTTCAAGTATTTCTTCACACGCAAACTGTTTCTTGTCAAGGAAAGTGATGCTATAGCCTTGTTCCCTGGTGGCTTTGGTACGCAAGATGAAGCTTTTGAGTGCATGACGTTAAGCCAGACGGGTAAGTTTGGTCCGCTGCCTTTGGTTTTAATCGATCACCCGGGTGGTGATTACTGGCGGTCTTGGAGCGAATATATCGATAAGCAACTGGTGCAAAAAGGTCTAGTGAGTCCGGAAGATCCCAGTCTTTACACGGTTACAAATAACCTCGATGTGGCTTGCAATGTCATCACCAGTTTTTACCTGGTTTATCACTCCAGCCGCTATGTGGGCGATCGCTTGGTAATCCGCCTCAAGTCAGATTTATCAGATGCTGAGGTAGCACAACTCAATGCTGATTTCAGCGATATTTTGGTTAGAGGACGAATTGAAAAAAGTCCAGCGTTACCCCAAGAAGCACAAGATGAAACTGTTGGACTCCCTCGCCTCGTTTTGTACTTTAATCAAAGAGACTTAGGGCGCTTGTACCAGATGATCGCAGCGATTAACCAAATGAACACTCCCACCGCAGCGGAAATGGCACATCCAGAACTCAAGTAGCTACAAAGGATTGTGGGGTGTTCGCCCTACAATCTTGAAATTATCCAGAGAAATATTCACCGACTCTGCGTGTCGAACTTTAAACTGTTGTGAAGATTTTTATGTAATTAGTTAACTAATGTAAATTTTAAGATTTTCTTTAGATTTAATAACTTAATATTTTCTTTAGATTATCAAATGTGCTGGTATGCTAGAGAAGCAAGAACTAGCAGTCCGAATGGAGGTATACCTGGTGAATTCTTCAATACTACGTCATCTTTGGTCTATAGTTGAGGAAACTCAGACCACGACTCTTCTCATGTTTAGTGATGCAGACCTAATCCAGCAGTTACTAACACAGCTGAAAAACAAGACATTCCTCAGCAGTGAAGAAATCTGCATCATCAACGCTTACATCAGTTCGAGAGTCCCACTAATTCGTGACTTAGCTCTTGCACGTCAGGCGTAGAGAGGATCGCATAAGGGGATTTAGTAGAGTTATCAGTACCTTCAACTCGTAAGCGTTGACAAGCAATTGTATCCGACATCACAGCAGTTGCCATTACACCCGTGTGGATTTCTAACTGTGCCTTTTGTGGTTTCCCATCATTCGGGACGATTTTCTCAAAAAAACCACCATCTTTTGCATTCTGCGTAGGTTCACCATCTTGTTCCCTAAGTCCATGCTGTTTCAAAAGATTGCCAAACTTGACCGCAGAAACACCAAACTCCTGACCAAGCTCAGTTAATGTCCGCCATGTTTTTCGGAAATTATTTTTCTTACTCATAGTTTTTCACTGTTCGTCAGCTTCTTACAAGCTACACGCTAACGTATATTAGTGTCAACCAGTAAGTTGAAATTTGTGCTACTCTCCTGCCTTGTATTTGAATCCAGCTTTCTCGGCTACCATACCCAGGTGTTTTGAACTAGCGCGAGTTGGCTCATACATACCGTTTTCCCACTCACTAACAGTTTGTTGGCGAACGCCTAACTCCTCAGCTAACTGTGACTGAGTAAGTCCCATCTGAAGACGCAGTGCTTTGATTGAATCACTGTTCCACTGGACGGTATTAGCTACAGGTTGCGCTTTGTATCCACTAGTAGGTTTACGAAAGGTGACACGCTCTCTATCTAAGTCTAGTTCTGCCACAAGATACCCCGCGTTCATCCAAGCTGAGGCTTGCAGTGCGCCTTTGCTACGATTTCCCCACCAGCGTCGCTCGTTTCGTGCTGAGTCGGGTAGGGTGGCACCCATTAATGTCTCAATTTCTGTAAAAGTGAGAGTGATTTCACTTTGACTACTGCCACGTAGATATTCCAGAAGTGGCTGATATTTACTTCCTCCTTTCACAGCACTTACTCCATCCCTAAGAGGGTGTTTATAAAATAAATCTTAAGCAGTTGAGGAACGACGATTACGAG